>DASTCK010000308.1:0-11456 GCA_035711225.1 Casimicrobiaceae bacterium | reverse complement strand
CGCGCGCCGGGGGGGCGCGCATCGCGTCGCCGGTGACGCTGCCCGCCAGCGGCTCGTCGCACGTCCTCGTGCAGGCCGCCGGCGACGCGTCGGTCGTGCTGGCGGGCGTCGCGCGCGCGATGGGCGCCGCGCGGCCGCTCGACTACGCGCTGCGCGGAACGCTCGTCCTCGCCGACGGCACCGCCTTCCCGTTCATGCGGCGCGGCCAGGTGTCGACGGGAACGGTGCGGCGGTGAAGTCCCTCGCGTTCACGAAGATGCACGGGCTGGGCAACGACTTCGTCGTCGTCGATGCGACCGTCGAGCCGTTCACGCTGACGCATGCGCAGATCCGCGCGCTGGCCGACCGCCGCTTCGGCGTCGGTTGCGACCAGGTGCTGGTGGTCGAGCGACCGACGCGGCCGGACGTCGACTTCCGCTACCGGATCTTCAACGCCGACGGCGGCGAGGTCGAGCAGTGCGGCAACGGGGCGCGCTGCTTCGTCAAGTTCGTGCGCGACCGGAGGCTGACCGACAAGCGCGAGATCCGCGTCGAGACCGCCGGCGGGATCATCGCGCCGCGTCTCGAAGGCGACGGCGAGGTCACCGTGGACATGGGCGTGCCGCGCTTCGCAGCCGCCGACATCCCGTTCACCGGCGGGTCGGGCGGCGCCACGGACACGATCGACGTCGACGGCCGGGCGGTCGTCGTGTCGGCGGTCTCGATGGGAAATCCCCATGCGGTGCAGGTCGTCGTCGACGTCGACGCGGCGCCGGTTGAGAGCGAGGGGCCGCGCCTCGAGCGCCACGCCCGCTTCCCGAAGCGCGTGAACGCGGGATACATGCAGGTGATCGATCGCGTTACCATTCGGCTGCGGGTGTGGGAGCGCGGCACGGGCGAGACGCTCGCGTGCGGCACCGGCGCCTGCGCCGCGGTCGTCTCGGGCATCCGCCGCGGATTGCTGGACGGCGGCGCGTCGGTGCGGGTGCAGGTGCGGGGCGGCACGCTCAAGGTGAGTTGGGCGGGCGACGGCCACCCGGTGCTGATGACCGGCGGGGCGACGACGGTGTTCGAGGGACGCTGGACGCCGCAGGGGGCCTGACGCGGCGATGGGGTCGGATTCGAATCCGACCCCGGCGTGCGGGATGCGACAACAACGGCGATCGCCGCGACGATCGCCACACGGGGGCGGAACACCGACGATGGACGCGAAGGATGTCGCCGAGTACCTGAAGCAGCATCCGAAGTTCTTCGAAGACTACGCCGACGTGCTCGCCGAGATCTTCGTCCCCCACCCGCACGGCGGGCACGCGATCCCGATCGCGGAGCGCCAGATCCTGACGTTGCGCGAGCGCAACGCCGACCTCGAGAGCCGGCTGCGCGAGCTCGTCGCCAACGCCCGGGCGAACGACACGATCGGCGAGAAGCTGCACCGCTCGACGCTCGCGCTGTTCGCGTCGCCCGACCTCGAGACCACGCTCGCGGTGCTCGACCACAGCCTCAAGGAGGACTTCGGCGTGCCCGACGTCGTCGCGCGGCTGTGGGGTCGCGTGCCCGAGCAGTCGTACCTGCCGCAACTCGCCGCGACGTCGGCCGAGGTGCGCGAATGGGCGGACGGCCTGGCGCAGCCCCAGTGCGGCGCGGAGACGCCGTTCGAGACGCGCGAGTGGTTCGAGCACGGCGAGGCGCTCGGATCGTTCGCGTTCCTGCCGCTGCGCACGTCGCAGACCTTCGGCGTGCTCGCGCTCGCGAGCCAGGATCCGGAGCGCTACCGCGCCGGCGTCGGCACCGTGTACCTCGTGCGGCTCGCCGAGCTCGCGAGCGTCGCGACGGCGCGCTACCTCCCGCTCGGCTAGACCGGGACCGAGCGATGCCGCGCGCCGGCCGCAGCGCACCAGCGAGGCGTCCGGCGGTGCGCGTGAGCGAGGCGAACGCGCGCGTGCTCGCGCGCTTCGACGAGCATCTCGCGACGCGGCCCGCGCGCACGCGCGAAGCCTACCGGCGCGACGTCGCGATGCTAGCGGTGCTCGCGGGCGAGCGGCCGATCGTCGACCTCGAGCGCGCGGAGCTCGCGCGCCACCTCGCGACGTTGCACGGCCGCGGGCTCGCCGGTCGCTCGCTCGCGCGGACGCTCTCGGCCTGGCGCGCTCTCTACCGCCACCTGCTCGACCGCGAGCGCGGGCTCGCCGAGGACCCGACCGCGGGCCTGAAGCCGCCGAAGTCGCCGCGGCGGCTGCCCTCGGCGCTGTCCCCCGACGAGGCGTCGCAACTCGTCGAGATCGTCGCCGACGACCCACTGTCGCTGCGCGACCGCGCGATCCTCGAGCTCGCCTACTCGTCGGGGCTGCGACTCGCCGAGCTCGCCGGCCTCGACCTCGCGCGCATCGATCTCGCGGCCGGCGAGGCGCGCGTCACCGGCAAGGGCGCGAAGGAGCGCATTGTGCCGGTCGGGAGCGCGGCGATCGAGGCGCTGAAGCGCTGGCTGCCGGCCCGCGCGGCGCTCGCCCCGCGCGACGAGCCCGCCGCGTTCGTCGCGCGCACCGGCGCGCGGCTGTCGCCGCGCTCGATCGAGCAGCGACTGGCCGCATGGGCGGTGAAGCAGGGCCTCGGCCGTCACGTGCACCCGCACATGCTGCGCCATTCGTTCGCGTCGCACGTGCTGCAGTCGTCGGGAGACTTGCGCGCCGTGCAGGAAATGCTCGGCCACGCGTCGATCGCGAGCACGCAGGTCTACACGCACCTCGATTTCCAGGCGCTCGCGAAGGTCTATGACGCAGCGCATCCGAGGGCGAAGAAGCGCGGCGCCCGCAAGCGCTAGCGCCGGTGAACAGCCCTTCGATGAACGAGCAGCAAGGCAGCCGCCGCGCGAGCGGGCGGGACGCCGATTCGAGCGGAACCGGCATTCCCCGTATGGGGGAATCGCTCCTGTCGGCGCGATCGCTCGTCGTGCTCGCGCTGTTCGTCGCCGGCTACGTGGCCCTCGACTGGTTGAGCTACCTGCACCCGGTCCAGCAGTTCAACATCACGCCGTGGAATCCGCAGCCCGCGATCGCGGTCGCGCTCGTGATGACGCTCGGGCAGCGCTGGTTGCCTGCAGTGTTCGTCGCGGCGTGGCTCGCGGAGCGGCTCGTGCGCGGCGAGGTGCTGACGGTCCAGGCATCGCTGTTGGCAGCGGCCGTCTTGACGCTGGGCTACGCGGCCATCGCCCAGGCGCTGGTCCGGCCGTTCCGGGTCAGCTACGGCATGAATACCCGCCGCGACGTGCTGCGTCTCGCCGGCGTCGCGGTGGCGGGCTCGCTGGTCACGGGCGTGCTGTATGTTGCGGCGTTGCTGGTGAGCGGGACCGGCCCGCGCAGCGAGCCGTTCATCGCGATCGCCGGATTCTGGATCGGCGATGCGATCGGCATCCTCGTGACGCTGCCGCTCGTGCTGATGGTGATCGATCCGGAGCGGCGGCGCCAGCTCCTGCAGCTGGCCTCACGCACGGAAACGATTCTGCAGGGCGTCGTGATCGTCGCGCTCGTCGCCATCGTGTTCGGGGTCGCGGGGACCGACCAGTTCAAGTTCTTCTACCTGCTGTTCCTGCCGATCGTGTGGGTCGCGGCGCGCTCGGGGATGGCGGGCGTCGCCATCGCCGTCGTCGTCATGCAGGGCGCGGCGATCGTCGCCGTCAAGCTGTCGGGATACCAGGCGCTGACGGTCTTCGAGCTGCAGGCGTTGCTGATGGCGCTGGCGTTCACCGCCTTCTTCATCGGCGTGACCGTGGACGAGCGCCGCCGCGCGACCGATGACCTGAAGAGGACGCTCGGCCTGGCCGTCGCCGGCGAGATGGGCGCTGCGATCGCGCACGAGCTGAACCAGCCGTTGCTCGCCGTGATCGCCTATGCGAAGGCGAGCCGCCTGGTCGCGAACGAGTCCGACCCCGAACGGCTCGCCGAGACGCTCGACAAGCTGGTGGACGAAGCGAAACGGGCGGCCGACGTCGTTCGCCGGTTGCGCGAGCTGTTCCGGGTGGGGTCGGCGCAGCGGGTGGATGGCGACGTTCGGGTCACGGCGCGGCGGGCGATCGACACCCTGGGATCGCGCGCCGCCGCGCACCGCATCGAACTGGTGTTGAGCGAGCGGGGCACCATTCGCGGGGTGATGCACGACCCTGTGCAGGTCGAGGTCGTCGTGGCGAATCTTCTTCACAACGCCATCGACGCGATGGCATCGTCCCATCGTCCGGGCACGATCGACGTCGAGGTTGCGGAGACCCGCGACGGCGTGACGATCTCGGTCGTCGACGAGGGCCCGGGCGTCGCGGTCGACGACGCGGAGCGTGCGTTCGAACCGCTGCAGTCGTCGAAGGCCGCGGGCATGGGCATGGGGCTGACGATCAGCCGTGCCATCGTCGAGGCCCATGGCGGGCGCATCTGGATCGAGCCGGTGGGGCGCGGCGTGGTCCGTTTCACGTTGCCGGTCGAAGGCGGCGCGAATGACCGACATCCGTGAGCGCCTGTCGGTCGTGCTCGTGGACGACGACGGGGCGGTCCGCGATGCGCTTGCGCTGGTGCTGAGCCTGCACGGCTACCGGACCCGGTCGTTCGCCTCGGCCGAGCATCTGCTCGACGCGGTCGACCCCTCGTGGGTCGGCTGCGTCGTCGCCGACCTCAAGATGCCCGGGCTAAGCGGCCTCGAGCTCGCCGCCGAGCTGGCGACGCGTGGGATCGGAATGCCCGTCGTCATCATCACGGCGCACGGCGACGTAGCGTCCGCGCGCGCCGCGTTTCGATTGAATGCGGTCGATTTCCTCGAGAAGCCCTTCGATGACGATCAGCTGATCGAGGCGATCGAGACCGCGTTCGGCCGCGAGGCGGCGCGGCTCGCGACGTCCGGCGAGCGCGCCGAACGCGAGAAGTCGCTGGCGAAGCTCTCGCCGCGGGAGCGAGAGATCGCGGCGTTGGTCGCACGGGGCATGCGCAACCCGGCCATCGCGGAACAGCTCGCGATCAGCCCCCGCACGGTCGAGGTCCACAAGGCGCGCATCATGGACAAGCTCGGCGTGCGCGGACTCGACGAGCTCATCGTGAAGATGCAGGGCACCGAGGGCCGCGACTAGGCGGAAGTGGCCGCGGCGAGGGGGTGACGCGCCGGACGCGCGAGCGCGCATCCCCGACGCCTGCCCTCGATCCGGTAGGGGCGCGCCCGTACGGTCGCGCGCGGATGTGGCGCGTGTTCCCGCCCGCTACTCTCGCAGGGCGGCCGGCGCACCACCGCCCGACGCGGCGCGGCCACGGGTCGCGCCGGCCCCCTCGCATGGATCTCGTTCAACACGCCCGGCTCGTCCGCCTCTCGGAGACGTTGCTTCCCGAGTTGGATGCCATCGCGCCGCGGGATCGGTCACGGGCGCTGCGTCGCGCCGCGAGCGCGGCGCACGACTCCGTCGAGCTGGTCGCGCTCGCCGCGGGCCTCGTGCTCGTTGCCTGGCTCACCGGTTACGGCATCGTGGCGCTGGCTCCGCAGGAGCGCTCCGAGCAGTTGCTGGTCGGCGGCGCCATCGCGCTGCCGCTGATCGCGCTCGTCGTCGCCCTCATCGAGCGCCGGCGGATGCGGCGCGGATTGCGCGACGCCTGGATGGGCGGGACCGATCGACACGGCCGGGCCGGTCCATGACGCTCACCCCCTCGTCGCTGCACCTCGTCGGCACGGTCCTCTTCGCCGTGGCGCTCGTGCACACGTTCTCGACCGCCTACTTCGAGCGGCTCGCGCATGCGAGTCCCCAGCATGCCGGGGTCTGGCACCTGCTCGGCGAAGTCGAGGTCGTCTTCGGCGTGTGGGCGATGGTGCTCGTCCTGTTCATGATGGCGCTCGCCGGCAAGGACGCCGCGGCCGACTACCTGGAATCGCGCAACTTCACCGAGCCGCTGTTCGTCTTCGCGATCATCGTCGTCGCGGGCAGCCGCCCGATCCTGGAGCTCGCGATGGCGATGGTGCGCGCGATCGCCGCGTTCATCCCGTTCTCGGGCGTCCTCGGATTCACGTTCGTCGCGCTGGCGTTCGTTCCGCTCCTCGGATCATTCATCACCGAGCCGGCGGCGATGACGCTGGCCGCGCTGATCCTGCGCGACCGGCTGTTCGCCGCCGGCATTTCGGACCGCCTGAAGTACGCCGCGCTCGGCACGCTGTTCGTCAACGTGTCGATCGGCGGGACATTGACGCCGTTCGCCGCTCCGCCGGTCCTGATGGTCGCGGGCAAATGGGGCTGGGACACCTGGTTCATGATCGCGACGTTCGGCTGGAAGGCCGCCCTCGCGGTGCTCGTCAACTCGCTGGCCGTGTGCCTGCTGTTCCGGCGCGAGCTCGCGTCGGTCGTCGAGCGGCCGGCCGAAGCGGTCGAGCGCATGCCCGCGCTGGTGATGGCGATCCACGTGGTGCTCCTGGCCATGATCGTCGTCTTCGCGCACCGCCCCGCCGTCTTCCTCGCGGTCCTCGTCGCCTTCCTGGGATTCGCTTCGGCCTATCGCCGCTACCAGGGGCGGCTGATGTTGCGCGAGGGCCTGCTCGTCGCGGTGTTCCTGGCCGGCCTCGTCGTGCTGGGCGGGCAGCAGCGCTGGTGGCTCGAGCCGCTGCTGCAAGGCATGGACGCCAATACCGTCTTCTTCGGCGCCACCGTGCTCACGGCGGTGACCGACAACGCGGCGCTCACCTACCTCGGATCGCTGGTCGAGGGGACGAGCGCCGACTTCCGCTATTCGCTGGTCGCCGGCGCCGTTACCGGCGGGGGGCTCACCGTGATCGCGAACGCGCCGAATCCGGCGGGCTTCGCGCTGCTGCGCGAGCACTTCGCGGAGAAGGCGATCCGGCCGCTGGGACTGTTCATCGCCGCGCTCGGCCCGACGATCGTGTCGGTGCTCGCGTTCCGCCTGACCTGACGCGCCGACGCCATCGCGCGCGAGGAGGATGCCATGTCGCCATCGACGCTGCTGGACGAGACGATCCGCTGGCTCGAGACGCTGCCCGGGGACTTCGCCTTCCTGCTCGCGCTGCCGTTCCTGGTGGCGGGCGTCGCGTTCGCGGGGGCAACCCTGCGCGGGTCGCGGGGAGGACGCGCGGTCAGTCGATCGCGCGCACCACGCCCGGGAGCACCGGAAGGTCCGTCGCGCCGGGATCGACACCGGCCTGCTTGAGCAGCGTCGTGACCTGGCCGCGATGATGCGTCGCGTGCTGGAACAGGTGCGTCGCCGCGATCCAGGCCGGCATGCTGCGAAGCTTGCCGTCGGAGGCCGCGCGGTACTCGAGCGTCGACGCGAGCCATGCTCCGTCGAGCGCGCCGGCCCACGCGAGGATGTCGCGGTCGGCATGCTCGCGCTCGCGCGCGAGCGCGTCGAAATCCGGGTGCGCGTCGGCACCGTAAGCGGGCCCCGCGGGCGGCCCGCCGGTGAAGCGCCCTAGCCAGACCCTGTCGCCCCACAGGATGTGCGCGAGCGTGCGGTGGATCGAGCCGAAGAACGCGCCGCGATCGCGCTTGCGCTCATCGTCGGGAAGCGTCGCGGCCGACGCGTACAGCCGCTCGTTGATCCAGCGGTTGTAGCGGGCGAGGAGCCGGCAGTACTCGACGTCGATCACCGGAAAGGCGGGCTCCCACCCTGCTTTCCCGCGATCTACGCAGGGGTCGCGACGTAGGTGGGGTCCGACACCACCTCTCCGGCGGCGCCACGCTCCTCGAGCTCGCCGACCTCGATCGACGCCGCGAGCTGCGCGAGCCGCGCCACGACCCCGTAGGCGTAGAAACGGTTCGGCGGGCAGCCCGCCGGTCCCTTGAGATCGGGAAGGCACGGCGTCTCGAAGGCGAGCGGCACGAATTCCGCCCCCGGCGCGTTCAGGTTCTCGTCGCGGCCGCGCGATGCGTGCACGCGGTAGAAGCCGCCGACGACGTAGCGGTCGATCATGTAGACGACGGGCTCGGCGATCGACTCGTTGATCGCCTCGGCCGTCGGGACGCCTTCCTGGATGATGACCGACGTCACCTCGAGGCCTTCCTTGACGATCGCCATCTTGTTGCGCTGCTTGCGGTTGAGCCCCTGCACGTCGGACGCATCGCGCACGGTCATGATGCCCATGCCGTAGGTGCCGGCATCCGCCTTGACGATGACGAAGGGCTTCTCGTCGATCCCGTACTCGCGGTACTTCGCGCGGATGCGACCGAGCAGCCAGTCGACGTTGGACGCGAGGCACTCCTCGCCGGCGCGCTCCTGGAAGTTGATCTCGCCGCACACGCCGAAATAGGGATCGACGAGCCAGGGATCGATGCCGACGAGCGCGCCGAACTCGTCGGCGACCGCGTGGTAGGCCTCGAAGTGGTGCGACTTGAGCCGGTTGTACCAGCCGGCGGCGAGCGGCGGCGCGATGGGCTGGTCGATGCCCTGCAGGATCGGCGGCGGCCCGGCGGAAAGGTCGTTGTTGAGCAGCACCATGCACGGGTCGAAGCCGTCGACGCCGACGCGCCGGCCCGTCCGCACGATCGGCTCGAGCGTGATCGCGCCGCCGTCGGGGAGCTCGATCGTCGTCGGCGCGGCGATCTCCGCGATCAGCGTGCCGATGCGCACGCGAAGGCCCGCCTGCTTGAGGATGTCCTCGAGCGCGGCCACGTTGCGCAGGTAGTGGACGTTGCGGGTGTGGTTCTCGGGGACGAGCAGCACGCCGCGCGCGTCGGCGCACACGCGCTCGACCGCCGCCTGGACCGCGTGCACGCACAGCGGCACGAACGACGGGTTCAGGTTGTTGAAGCCGCCGGGGAACAGGTTGGTGTCGACCGGCGCGAGCTTGAATCCCGCGTTGCGCAGGTCGACCGACGCGTAGAACGGGATCGCGTGCTCGTGCCATTTCGAGCGCAGCCAGCGCTCGATGTCGGGCATGCGGTCGAGGAACGTCCGCTCGAGCGTCATGAGCGGCCCCGCGAGCGCGGTCGTCAGGTGCGGCACCATGCGCTGGGCGTCGGCCATCGGGCCATTCTAGCGCAGGCCCGTCGCCTGCCCTCGGCGGAGAATCGGCGCAAGCCCGAGCGCGGCCGCCGCACGGCGCGCCGGGTCTCGTGGCTGGCCCAGCCCCGGCCGCACCGAGGCCGTGAGCGCGACCGTCGCGCGCCGCTCGGGGATGCGTGGCCGTTGCCGTACTTCCGAGCGGCGGCCTTCGACCTCGGACGCGCTGACGTCGGACGCCGCGCGGAAAAAGGCGGGACGACGATGAGTCGTCCCGCGAAGCCACCGAGGAGAAACGAACCGAGGAGGAGGCCCCGGCTTACCCGCGGACGGCTGCGCCGCCCGCGGGCAACCTGCGGCGAGCCTAGATGCGATAGGCCGACTCGCCGTGCGACCGGATGTCGAGGCCTTCGCGCTCCTCCTCTTCGGAGACCCGCAAGCCGATCACCAGGTCGACGATCTTGTAGGCGATGAACGCGACGACGCCCGACCAGACGACCGTCGTGAGCACGCCCTGCAGCTGGATCCACACCTGGCCGCCGATCGAGTAGTCGGGCGACACCTTCCCGGCGACGTAGTCGTAGATGCCCTGGCCGCCGAGCGAGGGCGACGCGAGCACGCCGGTCATCAGCGCGCCCAGGATGCCGCCGACACCGTGCACGCCGAAGACGTCGAGCGAGTCGTCGGCGCCGAGGATCTTCTTGAGCCCCGACACGCCCCACAGGCAGACGAAGCCCGCGAGAAGGCCGAGCACGATCGCGCCCATCGGCCCGATGAAGCCGCACGCCGGCGTGACCGCCACCAGGCCGGCCACCGCGCCCGACGCCGCGCCGAGCATCGACGGCTCGCCGCTGCCCATCCACTCACCGATCATCCAGGCGAGCACCGCCGAGGCGGTCGCGAGCAGCGTGTTGACGAACGCCAGCGCCGCGATGTCGCCCGCCTCGAGCGCGGACCCGGCGTTGAAGCCGAACCAGCCCACCCACAGCAGCGACGCCCCGATCATCGTGATCGTCATGTTGTGCGGCGCCATCGCTTCCTTGCCGTAGCCGATGCGCTTGCCGATCACGTACGCGCCGACCAGGCCCGCGACGCCCGCGTTGATGTGCACGACCGTGCCGCCGGCGAAGTCGAGCGCGCCCTTCTGGAACAGCCAGCCGGCCTTCGCCACCGCGGCTTCCGCCGCCTTCGCGTCGGTGAACGCGTCCGGGCCGGGCCAGAACCAGACCATGTGCGCGATCGGCAGGTAGGCGAACGTGAACCACAGGATCGCGAACAGCAGCACCGCCGAGAATCGCACGCGCTCCGCGAACGAGCCGACGATGAGGCCGACGGTGATCGCGGCGAACGTCGCCTGGAACGCGAAGTACAGGTACTCGGGGATCGGCGTGCCCTTGCTGAAGGTCGCGGCGGTGGCGAAGCTGCCGACGCCGTCCTTCAGCGTGAAGATGTCCTTGAGGAACAGCCGGTCGAACCCGCCGATGAACGCGCTGCCCTCGGTGAACGCGAGGCTGTAGCCGTAGATCGACCACAGCACCACGATCAGCGAGAAGACCACGAACACCTGCATCAGGATCGACAGCACGTTCTTGCTGCGGACCAGTCCGCCGTAGAACAGCGCGAGGCCCGGGATCGACATCATGATCACGAGCAGCGTGGCGACGATCATCCACGCGTTGTCGCCCTTGTTGGGCGTCGGGGCCGGCGCCGCGGTGGCGGCCGCCGGCGCCGCGGCATCGGCCGCCGCTGGGGCTGCGGGTGTCGCCGCGGCCGGCGCGGGTGCCGTGGCGGCCGGCGGTGAAGCCGGCGTCGCGGCCTTGTCCTGCGCGAGGACGGCGGGCGCGGCGAACGCTAGCGCGCCGACGAGCGCGACCAGGGTGGCGAGCTTCTTCATGATGGCTCCCTTACAGCGCTTCCGCGCCGGTCTCGCCGGTGCGGATGCGCACGACCTGAAGGAGGTCGAAGACGAAGATCTTCCCGTCGCCGATCTTCCCGGTGTTGGCGGCCTTCTCGATCGCCTCGATCGTCCGCTCGACGAGGTCGTCGCGGATCGCGGCTTCGATCTTGACCTTGGGCAGGAAGTCGACGACGTACTCGGCGCCGCGGTAGAGCTCCGTGTGGCCCTTCTGCCGGCCGAAGCCCTTGACCTCGGTGACCGTGATGCCCTGGACGCCGATGCCCGAGAGGGCCTCGCGGACCTCGTCGAGCTTGAACGGCTTGATGATGGCGGTGACGAGCTTCATCGTGGCTCCCGGATCAGAACGTCTTCTTGACGTAGACGACGCCGCGGTCCTTCGAGGTGTCGTAGCCCGTGAGGTCGGTGTACGGCGCCGACTTCGGAGAGCGCCTCGCGCACCTCGTCGAGCTTGAACGGCTTTACGATCGCTTCGATTTTCCTCATCACGCTCTCCCCGGCAGTCCCGGCATTGTAGGGCCAATTCTATAATGGGCCGCATGACCGGCGAAGCCGCACTCGAGCGCCTGCAGGTCGTCGACTCGCTCGCCGGAGTCCGCGCC
>DASTCK010000307.1:0-3679 GCA_035711225.1 Casimicrobiaceae bacterium | reverse complement strand
GTCGGCATCCCCGATCCGGAAACGCGCGTCGACCAGTATCCGCACGAGCTCTCGGGCGGGATGCGGCAGCGCGTGATGATCGCGATCGCCCTCGCGCTGAACCCTGCGCTGCTGATCGCCGACGAGCCGACGACCGCCCTGGACGTCACGATCCAGGCGCAGATCCTCGACCTCCTTCGCGACCTGCAACGCTCGCGCGGCATGGCGCTCGTGCTGGTCACCCACAACATGGGCGTGGTCGCCGACATGGCGCGGCGCGTGGCGGTGATGTACGCGGGGCAGGTGATGGAGGAGCGCGCCGCCGACGAGCTGTTCAACGCGCCGCAGCACCCGTACACCTCGGCGCTGCTCGCCGCGATGCCCGAGCGCAGCACGGGTCGCTCGCGTCTCGCCACGATCCCCGGCATCGTGCCGGGACTCTACGACCGCCCCGCCGGCTGCCTCTTCGCGCCGCGCTGCGCGTATGCGACGCGTCGCTGCGTCGACGAGCGCCCGCCGTTGCGCGAATGGCTCCAGGGCGGCGTGCGCTGCCACTACCCGATGGGCGACCCGCAGCGCGACCAGGCGCGCATGCGCGACGGCCCGGTCCTGAGCGTCGAGCCATGAGCGCCAGGCCGCTGACGCGCGACGTGCTGCCCGACGCGGCGGGCATGCCGGTCGTCGTCGCGCGCGACGTCACGCGCATCTACGAGATCCGGCGCGGCGCGTTCCGCAAGCCGGCGCGCCTGCAGGCGGTGGGCGGCGTGTCGTTCGACGTCGAGGCGGGGCGCACGCTCGCGATCGTCGGCGAGTCGGGGTGCGGCAAGTCGACGCTCGCCCGCGTCGTGTCGCTCCTCGAGCCGCCGAGCGCGGGCACGCTCAAGCTCAACGGCGTGGAAGCCGTGCACGTCTCGCCCAAGGCGCGCCGCCTGCTGCGCCGATCGGTGCAGATGGTGTTCCAGAACCCGTACGGCTCGCTCAATCCGCGCAAGAAGGTCGGCGCGATCCTCGAGGCGCCGCTCGAGATCAACACCGACCTTCCGCCGGAGGTCCGAGCCGAGCGCGCGAAGGCGATGCTCGCCCGCGTCGGGCTGCGCCCGGAGCACTACGTGCGTTATCCGCACATGTTCTCGGGCGGGCAGCGCCAGCGCATCGCGATCGCTCGCGCACTCATGCTGAATCCCGCGCTGGTCGTCGCCGACGAGCCGGTGTCCGCGCTCGACGTCTCGGTGCAGGCGCAGGTGCTGAACCTGATGGCCGACCTGCAGGACGACCTGAAGCTCGCCTACCTGTTCATCTCGCACGACCTCGGCGTCGTCAGGCACATCGCGCACGACGTGCTGGTCATGTACCTGGGGCTCGCCATGGAGCAGGGGCCGGCGGCGAGGATCTTCGCGCGGCCGCTGCACCCCTACACGCAGGCGCTGCTGGCCTCGGTGCCGGCGATGGCGGGGGCGGCGCGCCAGCACCGGGTGCCGCTGGTCGGCGAATTGCCGTCCCCGTTGAACCCGCCGCGCGGTTGTGTATTCTCCACGCGTTGCCCGTACGCCATCGAGCGCTGCCGCGAGGAGCGCCCCGAGCCCCGGCCGCTGGACGGCCGCGCGGTCGCCTGCCACCTCGCCGAACGCTTTCTCGAGCCCCCTCCCGCCGGCGCCGGCGGGGCCGGGCCCACATTATCGCCGGCGCATTCCGGAGGAGCCCCACGATGATTCCCGTCCCGACCCGACATCCCCGCAAGCCCGCGGCGCTCGCCGCCGCGCTCGCGCTGGCCGCAGCCGTCGCGGCGCTGCCCGCGGCCGCGAAGACGCTGGTCTACTGCTCCGAGGGCAGCCCCGAGAACTTCTACCCGGCCGTCAACACGACGGGAACGTCGTTCGACGCGAACAGCCAGATCTACAGCCGCATCGTCGACTTCGAGCGCGGCGCGACGACCGTCGTGCCCGGGCTCGCCGAGCGCTGGGACATCTCGCCCGACGGGAAGGTCTACACGTTCTACCTGCGCAAGGGCGTCAAGTGGCACAACCACCGCGACTGGAAGCCCACGCGCGACTTCAATGCGGACGACATCCTCTTCTCGATCGAGCGCCAGTGGAAGGAGAGCCACCCGTACTTCAAGGTGACGAGCCCCAACCACAGCTACTTCAACGACATGGGGCTGCCCAAGCTCCTGAAGTCGGTCGAGAAGGTCAACGACTACACGGTGCGCATCACGCTCGAGCGCCCCGAGGCGCCGTTCCTGTCCGACCTCGCGATGGAGTACGCGGGCATCCAGAGCAAGGAATACGCGGACGCGATGTTGAAGGCCGGCACGCCCGAGAAGATCGACCAGGAGCCGATCGGCACCGGGCCGTTCTACCTCGTGCGCTACATCAAGGACGCGGTGATCCGGTACAAGGCGTTCCCGCAGTTCTGGGGCGGCAAGGCGAAGATCGACGACCTGATCTTCTCGATCACGCCCGACGCGTCGGTGCGCTGGGCGAAGCTGCAGAAGGGCGAGTGCCACGTGATGCCCTACCCGAACCCCGCCGACCTCGACGCGATCCGCAAGGACCCCAAGATCACGGTGCTCGAGCAGCCGGGCCTCAACGTCGGCTACCTCGCGTACAACACGCAGAAGAAGCCGTTCGACGACGTGCGCGTGCGCCACGCCGTCAACATGGCGATCAACAAGCAGGCGATCATCAGCGCCGTCTACCTGTCGGCCGGCGTCGCGGCGATCAACCCGATCCCGCCGTCGATGTGGTCGTACAACAAGACGATCAAGGACGACCCGTACGATCCGGCGGCGGCGAAGAAGCTCCTGGCCGAGGCGGGCTACCCGAACGGCTTCTCGACCGACCTGTGGGCGATGCCGGTCCAGCGCCCGTACAACCCCAACGCGAAGCGCATCGCCGAGCTGATGCAGGCGGACCTCGACAAGGTCGGCATCAAGGCCGAGATCAAGAGTTTCGAGTGGGGCGAGTACCGCAAGCGAATGCAGGCGGGCGAGCACCAGATGGGGATGCTCGGCTGGACGGGCGACAACGGCGACCCGGACAACTTCCTGCACACGCTGCTCGGCTGCGACGCCGCGAAGACGAACGGCTCCAACGTCGCGAAGTTCTGCTTCCAGCCGTTCGAGGACCTGGTGCTGAAGGCGAAGACGTTGTCGAACCAGAAGGAGCGGACCTCGCTCTACGAGCGCGCGCAGGTGATCTTCAAGGAGCAGTCACCCTGGTTCACGATCGCGCACGCGGTGCAGCTGAAGCCGGTCCGCAAGGAGGTCATCGACTTCAAGCTGTCGCCGTTCGGGCGGCATACGTTCTACGGGGTCGACATCAAGGAGTAGCTCGCGCCGTTTCGCCGGCTGGAAACGACGATGCCCCGCGATGCGAGTCGCGGGGCATCTTCTTTCCGGGCGTCGATGGCGCAACGACCGAAGTCCAATGGTGCGCGAGCCGATTGCGCGCGCGACGATCCGGCCGTTGCGATTTCGGTCGCCGGCGTGCGCACGCTTGGCACCGTACGATGTGCGCTGATCGCCAGAGGGTGTGTCCGAACCGCGGCTTCAGTCTCCGCGTCGCTCGAGCGCCTCCAGCAGCGGGGCGATCAGGTCCATCGGCACCGGAAACACGATCGTCGACGCCTTGTCGCCGGCGATGACCGCGAGCGTCTGCAGGTAGCGGAGCTGCATCGCCTCGGGCTGCCCGGACAGCACGCG
>DASTCK010000306.1:0-16605 GCA_035711225.1 Casimicrobiaceae bacterium | reverse complement strand
CAAGATGCTGAACGCGCTCGACGCGCTGTCCGCCGACGCCCCCGGCGCGGATGCCGTCTTGCGCGAGGGCCTGTCGATCCTGTTGCGCGTTCTCTACCCGGTGGTGCCGCACACGGCGTGGACGCTGTGGCGCGACCTGGGCTACGCCGGCGAGCACGGGGACCTCCTCGACGCCCGCTGGCCGGAGGTCGACGAGCGCGCGCTCGTCCAGGCCACCGTCCAGCTCGTGCTCCAGGTCAACGGCAAGCTGCGCGGCCACATCGTCGTGCCGGCGGGCGCCGACCGCGAGGCGATCGAGGCGGCGGCGCGAGCGTCGGCCGAGGTCGCGAAGCACGCCAGCGGCGCGCCGGTGAAGAAGGTGATCGTCGTGCCCGGGCGGCTCGTCAACGTCGTCGTGTGACCGCGCGGGGTGGAGCAATGGCAGCTCGCCAGCCCAACCTGCTGGAGAAGGTGGTTCGATTCCATCCCCCGCTACCCCCGGCGCGGGCCGTGGCGCGCACGGCGCAGCGCCCCGCGCGACCGGGTCGCTGATCGGCGGTCGGTGCGTCCGTGCCGTCCGCGAGGGATGAGCAGGGCCGGACTCGACTTTCGACCGATGGCGGATTCGAACGCAACGTATCCACGATGCGGGCATGCCCCGCCTGCGGCGGTGCTTCGCGCCCGGCGTTCCGCGGCACCTGATTCGACGCGGCAACGATCACCGCGAAAGGTCGGGGCCGACCCTGCTCGTGGGTATCGTCCGCACGATGGGCTCGGCCGTGGCATGCAGGGCGGCGACCTTCTTCGGAGAGCGAAATGCCCGGGGTGAGAAAGCCTCCGCCGAACGAGAGTCCTGCCCCCGACGACCGCACGATGCTCGAATTGGCGCTGAAGCACGAGCGTGCCGTCGCGGCCACCCTCCTGGTCCTCGTTCCGCTCGCAGGCTGGGCATGGATCGCGCTCATGGCGCAGGACATGTACGGCACGATGACGGGAGCGTCGGCGTGGATGATGACTCCCGAGTGGGACGCCCCCCACCTGCTCCTGCTGCTGGCAATGTGGGCCGTGATGATGACGGCGATGATGCTGCCATCGGCGTCGCCGCTCGTCCTGCTGTATGCCGGCGCATTGCGCGCGAACGGCGATCCGCGGGTCGCGCGAAAGACGTACGCGATGGCGACAGGCTACGTGGCCGTGTGGGTGCTGTTCAGCGTTGCCGCGACAGTGTTGCAGCGCGTGCTCGACGCCGCACTGGTCCTGACGCCGATGATGGAACCGGCGACGCCCGCCGCGACCGCCGCGCTCCTGGCCGTAGCGGGGCTGTATCAGCTGACGCCGCTGAAGCGCGCGTGCCTGCGCGTCTGCCGCTCGCCGCTGGCCTATCTGCTCCAGCACTGGGGGGACGCGAGCGCGCTCGCCGCCTTCCGGCTCGGCGCCGGGCACGGTCTCTATTGCCTGGGCTGCTGCTGGGCGCTGATGCTGCTGCTCTTCGCGGGCGGCGTCATGAACTTCGCGGTCATCGTGGTCCTGACGCTATGGGTGGTCGCGGAGAAGATCGTGCCGTTCGGCGATCGGACGGCGAAGGCCGGCGGCGTGATCCTGCTCGCCCTCGCCGGGTGGACGGCATTCGGTTGACTTCGCTTTCGCGGCGCTTACGCGCTCCGCCACGAGAACGGCGCGTATTGCGCGTTGTTGCGGCCGCTCGCGTCCGACCACGCCACGCCCAGGGCGGCGACGTGACTGTCCGAAGCGCGCGCGAGGGTGAACGTATCGGCGGCAGGATGTCCGGTGTTCGTCAGCTGCATGGGAGCGGCGTCCGGATTGAGCCCGACGGCCGCCTTGCCCGCGACGCGGATCTTGTTCGACGCGTTGACCGACCAAGAGGATGCGTCCCGCTGGAAGCGGATGGGCGCCGACTCCACGCCAAGGAACTTGCCGACCAGCCCCCCGAGCGCCGCCATCGGTCCCCCCGCCGAGCCGCTCGCGATTCCGGCGATGGCATCGCGCTGCTCCGCGCTCGCCCGCTCGTCGACGATGACGCCGACCGACCAGTTCCCCTTCGCCATCTCCTCGGGAGTCACGCCGATGACGACGAACCCGAGGCCGTCGAGCGGGACCTTCCCGAAGTGGCCGCGCTCGATCTGGAAGGCCATGGCGAACGTGCACGATCCCTTCGTGGGCTTCGCCGTCATCTGGGCCGGCAGGCAGGGGCACACGAAATCGCAGCTGCAGTTCTCGCAGTACTCCCCCTGGACCTGCCATGTCGTCGCGGCCATGTCGTCACCTCCTGCGCAAGCGGTGACGAGAGTATAGCCATCAGGCGCGTACGCCGACAATCTCATCGGCGCGCGCGGGCTCCGGTCGGGCCGGCGGGCGGAGCGAAACAGGTTGCTCGCGGCCGCCATCGCATGAACGGCCTCGGGGCGGGGAGCGCTGGAGCGGCAGTCACCCGCATGCAGCGCCATAAGCAGCATAAGAAGGGTCGGGCTCGACCTTCGACCGATCGCGGATTCGGACGCAGCGTATCCACGATGGGGCACGGCCCGCTCGGGTCGGTTCTTCGCGGCTGGCGTCCCGCTGGACCTGATGCAACGTCGCAACGATCGCCGAGAGAAGTCGAGTCCGACCCTGCTGATCTACGAGCGCCCGGCGGCGATCACGCCGCGGCGCCCCGCCGCGCGACCTCGTCGCTGATCCAGCGGTAGGTGCGCTCGATCCCGTCGGCGAGCCGGATGCCTGGCGCCCAGCCGAGCCGCTCGCGGATCATCGTGTTGTCGCTGTTGCGCCCGCGCACGCCGACCGGCGCCGTCGGCACGTAGCGTCGCTTCACGCGCACGCCGGCGATGCGCTCGACGAGCGTCACCAGCGCGTTGACGCTGACGAGCTCGTCCGACCCCACGTTGAGCGGATCGTCGACCTCGCTGTCGGCGAGCCGCAGCGTTCCCTCGACGCCATCGTCCACGTACATGAAGCTGCGCGTCTGCTCGCCGTCGCCCCAGATCTCGATTTCGTGGCGGCCGGACGCCTTCGCGACGGCGATCTTGCGGCAGATCGCGGCCGGCGCCTTCTCGCGGCCGCCGTCCCATGTGCCGTGCGGGCCGTAGACGTTGTGAAAGCGGGCGACGCGCGTGGCGAGGCCGAAGTCCTCGCGAAAATGCCGGCACAGGCGCTCGGAGAAGAGCTTCTCCCAGCCGTAGCCGTCCTCGGGATCGGCGGGATACGCGTCGGCTTCACGCAGCGCCGTCGCCGCCGCGTCGCGCTGCCTCGCCGCCGGGTAGACGCACGCCGACGACGCGAAGAAGTAGCGCTCGACGAGCGCGTCGCGCGCGGCCACGATCAGGTGCGCGTTGATTCGCACCGACAGCATGCACTCGGCCTTGTGCGCGGCGATGAAGCCCATCCCGCCCATGTCGGCCGCGAAGTTGAACACGCGCGTGCAGCCGTCCACGGCGTCGCGGCAGCCGCGGCCATCGGCGAGGTCGACGACGCGGTTGTCCGCGGCCCGATGGGCCTGGTGCCATTCCGCCAGGGGCTTGCGGTCGACGGCCCGGACGGCAACGCCGCGATCGAGGAGCGCGCGCGCGACGTGGCCGCCGATGAATCCTCCCGCGCCGGCGACGAGCGTCGTCATGGCGCGGCGTGTTCCGGCGAGGCGCGCAGCGTCTTCGCCTCGCAGGTCGATCGCATCGGGAGCGACGGGGAACGGGGCTCGATCACGGGTGGGTCGGCGGGCGACGACGCGAGCGCCATGGTAACGGCAACGCGTCCTGCCCGTGCGCGAGGCGCCGGATCGGCGCCGCGTCGCCGTTGACGCATCCTCCCGCCGTCGCCAGAATGGACGCGAGGCGGCCGCGGTCGCGTCCGCCCGTGATCTCCCGAAGGAGGCGCTGGGTTCAGCTCATCGCACAAGCCATCCCGACGTTGAACGAATGGGGCATCATCGTGCTGGCCCTGGGCGTGGCGATCGCCGGCGTACGCGCCGTCCGCCTCGCCGCGCGCTCCCGCAACGCACGGCGTTGACCCCACGCACGACGCATCGGCGGCGGCGCCGTTCCGCCGCCGATGTCATTTCCACCGCCGCCCGATGACTTTCGTCTCCTTCGCTCCCCGCCGCGCGCTCGTCCTCGCCTGCGTCGCGCTCGCGGCGCTGGCCGGCTGCGGCTTCCAGCTTCGCGGCACCGCGACCTACGCGTTCGAGTCGATCTACGTGGGGGCGCCGCCCGCGCTGCCGTTCACGGTCGAGCTCAAGCGCGCGCTCGCTGGCGCGGGGGCCGCGCAGGTCCGCGACACGCCTCAGTCCGCGCAGGTCGTCCTCGACATCACCAACATCTCCGACGACAAGACGGTGCTCTCGCTGTCGCCCGGCGGCCGCGCGCGCGAGTTCGCGCTGACCAAGCGGGTGCAGTTCTCGCTTCGCGACGCGGCCGGCAACGTCTGGCTGCCGCTCGACGAGATCGTCATCAGGCGCACTTACCTCTACGACGATACCGAGCGGCTCGCCCGCGAGATCCAGGAGCAGCGGCTGCTGGTCGAGATGCAGGGCGACGCGATCTCGCAGATCGTGCGCCGCCTGCAGGCGGCCAAGAAGCCATGACGCAGGTCCGGCCGGACGCGCTCGCGAGCCACCTCGAGCGCAAGCTCGCGCCGCTCTACGTGGTCCACGGCGACGAGCCGCTGCTGGCGCTGGAAGCGGGCGATGCGATCCGCGCCGCCGCTCGGCGCGCCGGATGCGACGAGCGCGAGGTGTTCGTCGCCGAGCCGGGGTTCCGCTGGGACGCGTTCCTCGCCAACAACGCGAACCTCGGACTGTTCGGCACGCGTCGCCTGGTCGACCTCCGCCTCCCCACCGGCAAGCCCGGCGTCGAAGGCGCGAAGGCGCTCGAAGCCTATGCGGCGCAGCCCAATGCCGACAACGTGACGCTCGTGACGCTCCCGAAGGTCGACAAGGCGACGCAGTCGTCGGCGTGGTTCTCGGCGCTCGCCGGCGCGGGCGTCGAGGTGCAGGTCCGGCCGGTCGAGCGCGAGGAGCTGCCGCGCTGGATCGCGGCGCGGCTCGCGAGGCAGGGGCAGAAGGCGTCGGCCGACACGCTCGCGTTCCTCGCGGACGCGAGCGAGGGCAACCTGCTCGCGGCGCGCCAGGAGCTCGAGAAGCTCGCGTTGCTGCTGCCGCCGGGCATGCTCGACCACGACGCGGTCGTCGACGCGGTGGCGGACGTCGCGCGCTTCGACATCGGCGCGCTGTCGGAGGCGTGGCTCGGGGGCGATGGCGCTCGCGCGCTGCGCATCCTCGCGGTGCTGCGCGATGAAGGCGAGAGCCCGGTGCTCGCGGTCTGGCAGCTCTCCGAAGACGTCCACGCCCTTGCGATCGTGCAGGGCCAGGCCGCGCAGGGGGTGCCGGCGGGCAACGCGGTACGCCAGGCGCGCGTGTGGGGCCGTCGGGCCGCGGCGATGGAACGCGCCGCGTCGCGACTCTCCCGCGACGTCGCGCCGTCGCTGGTGCCCGCGCTCGCGAAGCTCGACGCGCTCTCGAAGGGGCTCGGCAAGACCGACCCGTGGGACGAGCTCGCGGCGGCGGCGCTGACGCTGTGCGGCACGCCGATACGGCGCGCCGTCGCCTCCGGTTGAACGTCGCGCTTACCGGGTCGTGGTGAGTTCCTGAGCTCAACCGCGCCCACTCGGTCGCGCTTATCCAGGCCGACCTGCTCGACACCGCGAAGCTGCCGTCGCTCATCGACCAGACGGTACCCGCGGGTCAGGAACTCACGACGACCCGGTCTTGGCAGCCGTCGCGAGAGCGACGGCGAAGGTTCATTTTCATCCAGGCGTCATCATGTCCCCGCGTAACGCCTGAAGCGCCGCGATCGCCGCGACGCAGGCGGTCTCCGCCTTGAGCACTCGCGGCCCGAGCGCAACGGCGCGCAGGCCCGCGAGCTTCGCCGCTGCGAGCTCCGCGGCATCGAAGCCGCCTTCCGGCCCCACCAGGACCTCGACGGCGCTGCCCACGTCGACCTCGGCGAGGGACGCATCGCCCGTCGGAGCACAGACGATGCCGGCGCGGCGCGCGTCGCGCGCGGTCAGCCAGGCCGCCAGCGGTCGCGGCGCGTCGACCGGCGGCACGCGGTTGCGACCGCACTGCTCGCACGCGGCGACGACGATGCGCCGCCAGTGGTCGATGCGCCCTTCGCGCGCCGCGCCGCCCTGCGAGCGGGATGCGACCACGGGAACGATCGCCGCGGCCCCGAGCTCGACCGCCTTGCGGACCGCGTAGTCCATCGCGTCCGTCGCGAGCGTCGCGAGGACGAGCGTGACGGCGAGCGGCGACTCGCGCTCGACCGGATCGTGCGCGTCGACGATGGCGCGCGGCTCGCGCCGCCCCGGCGCGACGATCGACGCCCGCCACTCGCCGCCGGTGCCGTCGAAGAGCGTCACCGCGTCGCCGTCGCGCAGACGCAGCACCCGCAACGCATGATGCGAGGCGTCCGGCGGAAGCTCCACCGTCGCGCCGGGCGCGAGCAGAACGTCCTCGACGTAGAGACGCGGCGTCATGAGGCGACCAGGTCGAGCGTGACGCTGTCGTGGACCGGGCGGAAGCCTACGCGCGCGTAGATCGCGTTCGACACCGGGTTCGCGAGGTCGGTGGTCAGGAACACGCGCTCGCCGCCGCGCGCGATCAGCTCGCGGCTCGCCGCGGCGACCAGCGCGGTCGCGTAGCCGCGCCCGCGGTGCTCGCGCGCCGTGTAGACGGGACCGATGCGCGCGTAGCCGCCGTCGACCAGGTTGGCGCCCAGGAACGCCACGATCCCGCGGTCTTCCCAGAGCCGGTAGCGCGCGTCGGC
Source organism: Casimicrobiaceae bacterium (assembly GCA_035711225.1). GTDB lineage: Bacteria > Pseudomonadota > Gammaproteobacteria > Burkholderiales > Casimicrobiaceae > VBCG01. Next base: position 9,790 of record DASTCK010000306.1, on the reverse strand, counting down.
GAGGCGTTCGCGCACCAGGCGGGCCGTTCCGCGGAGCGGGGGCGGCACCTTCGACTCCGCGATGAACGCGTCGTTGGCTCGGACGAGCCAGTCGAAGTCCCGCTCGTCCGCCGCGCGCACGGCTCCCGACGGCACCGGCACCGCGGACACGTCCTCGAGCATGTGGTGGCGCAGCCGAAAGCGCTCGGTGGGCACGCGCCCGGTGCGGCGCCTCCAGACGTCCGCGAACGCGGAGCAGGCCGCGGGAGTGCCGTCCACGCCGGGAACCTCGTAGCCGAGGTCCGCCAGCGCGACCGCGATGGCGCACGCGGCCGCCGGATCGCTGTTCTCGAGCAGGAGCGCCTGCCGGCCGTGCTGCATGGCGATCGCGCTCGCGCCTTCCTCGTCGGCGGTGACGAGCAGGCACGGCTCGCCGGGCTGCGGCGGATGACGCGCCAGCCCCGCGCACCAGATCGCCACGAACGCCTCGGAGCAGGGCGACCGCGACGCGACCGGCCGCGCGGCGTGCAGGAACGACTGCGGGTCGGCGTGGAATACGACGGGCACGGACGATGTTCCTGACCCCGGAGAGTGCTAGGATTTTGCCACGCGCCTCCCGCGACCCCCGCCATGACCAGCCTCGCCACGCCCGCCGGAACGCTCGGCACGAAGGCGCCCCCGTTCGACCTGCCGGGGGTCGACGGCAAGCGTCATACGCTGGAATCGGTGCGGGGCGAGAACGGGGTGGTCGTGATGTTCCTGTCGAACCATTGCCCGTACGTGAAGGCGGTGATCGACAAGATCCCGCGCGACCTCCGCGAGCTCGCCGCGCTCGGCGTCGGCGGCGTGGCGATCATGAGCAACGACACCGACGCGTATCCCGAGGACTCGTTCGAGAACATGCGCGCCGTCGCGGCGCGCCACCGGTTCGGCTTCCCCTACCTCCTCGACGAGACGCAGGACGTCGCGCGCGCCTACGGCGCCGTGTGCACCCCCGACATCTTCGGGTACGACCGCGACCTGACGCTCGTCTACCGCGGCCGCCTCGACGACGCCGGGCGCACGCCGCGCGAGGGCAACCGGCGCGACCTCGTCGAGGCGATGCGCGCGGTCGTGCGCGGGCAGCCGGCCCCGGCCGAGCAGTACTCGTCGATCGGATGCTCGATCAAGTGGCGCAACCCGTGAAGCGCCCGGCGCCACCCGCGCGATAGTGCGGGTCCGGCGCCACCGCTTACGCCACCAGCTCGCGATAGGCATGCCACGTCGCGTGCCCCACGAGCGGCACCGCGACGACCAGCCCGACGAACGCCAGCGCGAAGCCGAGCGCGATCAGGACGACGATCGACGCCCCCCACACGAGCATCGCCGGCAGGTTGGCGGCGAACGCGCGCATGCTGGTCAGCACCGCGACGACGCCATCGGTGCCCCGGTCGAGCATCATCGGGACCGACACGACGCTGATGGCGAACGTCAGCAGCGCGAAGAACCCGCCCACGCACGCGTAGGCGAACACGAACTCGAGGTTGTCGGGCGAGGCGATCTGGTCGAGGAAGCCGTGCAGCGACGGCATGCCCTGCGTGTAGAAGAGCGCGAACACGACGAGCGACGCGCGCGCCCAGACGAGCAGGATGACCGTGAGGACGATGGCGAACACGCCGATCGAGCCGACCTCGGGCCGCCACGCGTCGAGCGTGGGCGCGAGCGTCACGCTCTCGCCGCGCTCGCGCCGCCGCGACAGCGCGTACAGGCCGGTGGCGAGGAACGGGCCCACGAGGAAGAAGCCGGCGACGAGCGACGCCACGTACGCCGCCTGGCGCTCGAACACGACCGCGACGAGCCACCCCATCGTCGCGAAGCACGCGCCGTAGAACGCGCTGGGAAGCGGATGCGCGCGCAGGTCGGCGAACCCGCGGGCGAGCCAGCGGAACGGCGCGAGCGCCGCGACGCTGCGCACCTCGGGCATCGTCGTCGTCGCGCCGGAACGCTCGGCCATCGGTCGGTTCCGTCGGCGGGTCGACCGGCTAGAGGAACCGCCGCAGCGCGTCGAGCACCGCGTCGGGCTGCTCGGCCATCATCGAGTGGCCGGTGTCCGCGAGCGAGACGACCTGCAGCCCGGGGAGCGCGTCGATCAACGCCTTCGCGGCGCGCGGCGGCGCCATCAGGTCGCGCGCGCCGAGCACCGCCAGCGAAGGACAACGCACGGCGCGCGCCGCGTCGAGGCCGCCGGTCCATGCCCGGCACGCCTCGAGATCGGCATGCAGGACGCCCGGCCGCGTGCGCTCCATCAGCCTCAACCCGCTGCCGACCAGCCACATCCCCGGCACCGTGTTGCCGCCGAGCTGCTTGCCGGCACCGATCGACCAGCCGTTGATGAGCTCGTAGGCGACGTGGTCGTCGGCGCGGGCCGCCGCGAGCAGCGCGTCGCTCACCTCCATCGGCACCGCCGGCCCGAGCAGCGCGATCTTCTCGACGCGCCCGGCGTGCCGTGCCGCGCAGTCGAGCACCGCCAGCGCGCCGAGCGAATGCCCGACGAGCGCCGCGCGCCCGACGCCCGCCGCGTCCAGCAGGTCGACGATCCAGTCGGCGATCGCCTCGACCGATCGGAGCACGGGGCCGGCGCTGCGGCCGTGCCCGGGCAGGTCGATCGCGAGCGCGTTGCGGCCGTGGTGCGCGAAGTAGCGCGATTGCAGCAGCCACACCGAGTGGTCGTTCGCGGCGCCGTGCACGAAGACGACCGACGGGCGCGACGGATCGAGGGGCCGCGTGCCCGTGTAGGCGTAGACCTCCGCGCCGCGCACGCTCAGCTCCATCGCCACCTCGTCACCGGGCCCCCTGGAGCGCCGCGGGCATGCCGGGCACCGGCGTCAGCACGCGGCCGTGCGCGACGAACGCCTCGACGTTGGCGAGCACCGCATCGCGCATCGCCGACTGCGCCTCGTGCGTGTCGCCGCCGATGTGCGGCGTCATGACGACCTGGCGCATCGCGAGCAGCGCCGCGGGAACCTCCGGCTCGCGGTCGAAGACGTCGAGCCCCGCGCCGGCGATCACGCCCGCACGAAGCGCCTCGACCAACGCCTCCTCGTCGATGGCCGAGCCGCGCGAGATGTTGACGACGTGGCCATCCCGCCCGAGCGCCGCCAGCACGCCAGCGTCGACACCGTGGCGGTTCCCGGCGTCGGCCCGCACCGCGACGACCAGCACGTCGGCCCACGTCGCGAGGCCGGCGAGCGTCGGGTGGAACCCGTAGCGAACGCCGTCGTGCGGCGCGCGGCCGTGGTAGCCCACCTCCATCTCGAGCGCCTCGCACCGGCTCGCAATCTTCGTGCCGATCGCCCCGAGCCCGTAGATGCCGACGCGCCGGCCGGTGAGGCCGCGCACCTCGCGGCGCGGCCGGCGCGCGACCCACTCGCCGGCGCGCACGAACGCGTCGCCCTCCGCGATGCCGCGCACGCTCGCGATCATCAGGCCGACGGCGAGGTCGGCCACCGACGACGCGTTGGTGCCGCGGCCGTTCGTCACCAGGATCCCGCGCTCGCGCGCCGCCGCCAGGTCGACGCCTTCGTAGCCGCTGCCGACGCAGCACACAAGGCGCAGCGCAGGCAGCCGTGCGATCACCTCGCGCGTCACGCGCGAGGTCCCGTAGACGACCGCGACCTCGATGCGCGAAGCCTCCGCGCCCGGCAGCCGGGCGATGCCGTCGCCGAACGACGTCTCGAACGGCCCGAGCACGTCGTGGCGCGCTGCGAGCCTCGCGCGAAACGCGTCGGGCACGCGCATGCCCACCACGAGCGCGCCCCGCGATCCGGCGCTCACGCCTTGCCCGCGGCGTGGAGCGCGCGCGACAGGTCGTCGATGAGATCGTCAGGGTCCTCGAGCCCGATCGACAGCCTTATCGTCCCCTCGCCGATCCCGGCGCGGGCGAGGTCCTCGCTCGACATCCGGAAATGCGTCGTCGACGCAGGATGGATCACCAGCGACTTCGCGTCGCCGACGTTGGCGAGGTGCGAGAACAGGCGCAGCGATTCGATGAACCGGCGGCCCTGGTCGCGCGTCGCCTTCAGGTTGACCGGGAACACGGCGCCGCAGCCGCGCGGCAGCAGCTCCTGCGCGAGCTCGTGGTCGGGATGGTCGGGGAGCTCCGGGTAGCTCACCGACGCCACCATCGGATGCTCGCGCAGGAACCCGACGATGCGCCGCGCATTCGCGACGTGCTTCTCCATCCGCACCGGCAGCGTCTCGATCCCCTGCAGGATCTGCCACGCCGTCATCGGCGCCATGCACGCCCCGAAATCACGCAGGCCCTCGCGCCGCGCTCGGAGCAGGAACGCCGCGGTGGTCGACTCCTCCGAGAACGTCATGTCGTGGAAGCCGGCGTAGGGCTCGGTCAGCGTCGGGAAGCGACCGCGGGCCGCGGGCATGCGGTCGCGGCCCTCCCAGTCGAACGTGCCGCCGTCGACCAGCAGGCCGCCGATCACGACGCCGTGGCCGGACAGAAACTTGGTCGCCGAGTGGAACACCAGGTCGGCGCCATGCTCGAACGGGCGCATGAGCCAGGGTGTCGTGAACGTGCCGTCGACCAGGAGCGGGACTCCGTGCTCGTGCGCGAGCGCCGCGACGCGAGGCACGTCGAGCACGTCGAGCCCCGGGTTGCCCAGCGTCTCGCCGAAGAACAGGCGCGTCTCGCGCCGCACCGCGGCGCGCCACGCGTCGGCGTCGCGCGGATCGACGAAGGTGGCCGTGATGCCGAAGCGGGGCAGCGTGTAGTCGAGCAGGTTGTGCGACCCGCCGTAGAGCGCGCGCGACGCGACGATGTGGCTGCCCGCGCCCATCAGCGTGACGATGGCAAGGTGCAGCGCGGCCTGTCCGCTGGCCGTCGCGATCGCGCCCACGCCGCCTTCCAGCGCGGCGATGCGCTCCTCGAGCACCGCGTTGGTGGGATTCGAGAGGCGCGAGTAGACGTGCCCGGCGCGCTCCATGTTGAACAGCGCCGCCGCGTGGTCGCTGTCGGGGAACACGAACGACGCCGACTGGTAGATGGGCGTCGCGCGCGCGCCGGTCGCCGGATCGGGGCGCGCGCCCGCGTGCAGCGACAGCGTGTCGAACCCGTGGGTCTTCGGCTTGGGGGTGCTCATGGCTTCCGCGGCACCGGCATAGCGCGTAATCTTAGCTCACGCGATGCGGCGTCCGCATCGCCCGAACGCAGGAGGCAGGCATGCAACGCACGGCATCGGCGCGCTGGCACGGCGGCGCGCAGGACGGGTCGGGAACGCTGACCACGCAAAGCGGCACGCTCAGGGACGTTCCGTTCACGTTCAAGGCGCGCTTCGGCGATGCGAAGGGCACCAATCCCGAGGAGCTGATCGCGGTCGCGCACGCGGGGTGCTTCTCGATGGCGCTGTCGTTCGCGCTCGGCAACGCGGGCCATCCGCCGGAGTCGATCGAGACGCAGGCGGCGCTGACGCTCGACAAGGTCGAGGGCGGCTTCTCGATCACCGCCGTCCACCTCACGACGCGCGCCCGCGTGTCCGGCATCGACGCCGCGAAGTTCGCGGAGATCGCGAACGGCGCGAAGGCCGGCTGCCCGGTGTCGAAGGTGCTCAAGGCGCAGGTCACGCTGGATGCCGAGCTCGTGTCCTGACGTCCGCGTCGCGCCCGATCGCGATCCGGCCGCGGGTGACGCTTCGCCACCCGCCGCGATTCCGCGCCCGGAGCCACCCGGACGTCAGTACCTCGACTTCATGATGTCGATGCCGGGCTGCAGCACACGTCTCCACGCCGTCGCCGTCTCCTCGTCGAACAGCGGGTCGAATTCCGCGACCGCCTGGAGCAGGAGGTCGAGCCACACATCGTAGAGTGCGGGCTCGATGTCCAGCCCGACGCGGCTGTGGAGCCGGGCAAGCCTTTCCAGGTGAACGACACGCTCGGGGTCGCCGCTCGCCAGCATCATGATGTACAGCGACGTCTTGAGCAGCCTGGCCTGCCTTCGCATGTCCGTGCGCTCGAATTTCCTCGCCACGGTGTCGGAGGACGCGAGGAAGCGCGTGTAGAACCGACGCAGGAACTCCGGCTTGCCGGAACACCGCTCGATGCTGTCGTTGAACAGCTCGACATCGCGTTCGTCCATCGCCGCCCCCGATGACGGACGCGTCAGGACCTGAGGGCCGTGATGTTGAACATCGGGACCGGCTGCGCGATGCCCTTCAGCACGGCGGTGCCGAGCGAGCTGGCCTGAACGGCGTCCTCGATCCGTGCCAGCGTCTTCTGGTTGGTGACGATCTGCCCGCCCTTCGCTTCGCTGCACAGCCGGGAGGCGAGGTTGCACACGCTGCCGATGCACGCGTACTCCCAGCGTCCCTCGAAGCCGATCGCGCCGAGCGTCGCGTAGCCCTGGGCGACGCCGATGCCGAGACCGAGGTCGTAGCCGCGCTTCTTCCACGCGGCGCACAGCACCTCGAACTCCTTCTGCATGTCGAGCGCCATCTTCACCGCGTTCGCTATCGGATTGTCGAGCCTGATCGGGTCGTTGAAGAAGATCATGATGCCGTCGCCGGCGAAGTGCTCGAGCGTTCCCTCGTAGGCCGTGATCAGGCGGCCCATCGCGCGATGGAATTCACCGAGCACGTTCATGACCTCCTCGGGCTCGGAGCTGTCGGTGAAGGCCGTGAATCCGCGCAAGTCGAGGAACACGACCACCACTTCGCAGCGGTGGGTCTTCAGCAGGTCGTCGCCGCCGCCGCCGACGATCGACTCGGCGAGCTGCGGCGAGAAGAAGCTCTTCAGGCGGCCCAGGCGATCCAGCTGGGCTACCTGCTCCTTCACGCGTTCCTCCAGCTTCCGGTTCCACTCGCGGATCTCCGCGCGCAGCGCCGCCTTCTCGAGGCTCGCGCCCACCCGCGCGCGCAGCAGCGTCGTGTCGAAGGGCTTGGTCAGGTAATCCTCGGCGCCGAGCTCGATGCATCGCACCACGCTCGCCATGTCGTCGACCGCGGAGATCACGATGACCGGAATCTGCCGTAGCGCGTCATCGGCCTTGACGTGCTCGAGCACCTGGTACCCGTTGAGCTCGGGCATCATGATGTCGAGCAGCACCAGGTCGAACTTCCCGGCCTGGAGGAGCGCCAGCGCCTGGCGGCCGTCGTTGGCGGTCGTGACGTTCGCGTAGCCTTCGCGCGCGAGCCGGCGCGTGAGCGTATAGCGATTGGCCTCGTCGTCGTCGACCACGAGCAGCGCGGCGTCGGTCGGGCTCACGATCCCCGGACCCCCTGCGCCAGCGCCTGGATCTTCGCCAGCAGCCGCGGCAGGTCCACCGGCTTGGTGTCGAAGTCGTCGCAACCCGCCGCCATCGCGTGCTCCCGGTCGCCGATCATCGCGTTGGCCGTCAGCGCGATCACCGGAATGTGCCTCGTTTCCGGCGCGGCCTTGAGTCGGCGCGTCGCCTCGAGGCCGTCGACGACCGGCAGCCCCATGTCCATCAGGATCAGGTCCGGTTGCCCGGCAGTCGCCATCGCCACGGCTTCGGCGCCGTCGCGCGCGATCGACACGGCGAAGCCTGCGCGCGTCAACCGCCGCTCCAGCATGTAGATGTTGTCGTCGTTGTCCTCGACGTACAAGATCTTCATTCCGATTTCTCCGTCAGACGCTTCCCGAGGCCGCGCTCGATCGACCCCGGCAGGATGCGCCCGAGCTCCTTCAGCAGGTCGTCCAGCTTCGAGGCGTCCTTCTGCAGGACGCGTTCGACGTCGCCGTTGAGATGGCTCAAATCCTCCGCGGTCAGGTCCTTGGCGGTGACCACCAGCACCGGGATCTCACGCCAGGCTTCCTGGTTTCGCATCTCGACGAGGAACTCGAAGCCGTCCATCTCGGGCATCACGAGATCGAGCACGACGACGTCGGGGGACGCCTCGGCGAGGCGCGCGAGCGCCACCCGCCCGTTCTCGGCCTCGCTCACCTGCCAGCCGTCCTGCTCGAGAACGGACCGCATGTTCCGCCGCAGCATGTCGTCGTCGTCGACCAGCAGCACCCGCCGGCCGACCGCGCGGCAGATGTTGCGCAGCACGTGCGTAAGCCGTTCGCGGTTGATGGGCTTGACCATGTAGTCGGTCGCCCCCAGGGAATAGCCGCGCTTCTTCTCGTCCACGATCGTCATGAGGATGACGGGAATGTCGGCGAGCTCGGGATCCCCCTTGATCGCCGCGAGCACGGTCCAGCCGTCGAGGTCGGGCATCATCACGTCCAGCGTGATCGCGGCGGGATGCAACTTCCTCGCGAGCCGCAAGCCCTCGTGCCCCCCGTTCGCGGTCACGACCGAGAAGCCCTCGCGCGTCAGGAAGCGCCCCGTCAGGTCGAGCACCGACTGATCGTCGTCGACCACCAGGACCATCGAGCCGGCCCCCCGCCGCGCGCTCGACCGCGCCGCATCCCTGACCGGCTCGGCGGGTGACGCTGCCGCGGGTTCGGCCGGCAGGCGGATCGTGAACGTCGATCCGCGGCCCGGCTCGCTCGCCACCGTCACGTCGCCGCCCATCATCTGGCAGAAGCGCCGGCTGATCGCGAGCCCGAGCCCCGTCCCTCCGTACTTGCGGGTGGTCGTGGCGTCGGCCTGGACGAACTCCTGGAAGAGCTTCCCAATCTGGTCCGGCGTCATGCCGATGCCCGTATCCGTCACCGCCAGCGCCACCCACTCGCGGCCGTCCTCCCTGGTGCGCCTGGCGTCGATCGTCAGCGTTCCGCGCTCGGTGAACTTGTTGGCGTTGCTGACGAGGTTGAGCAGCGCCTGCCGGATCCGCATCTGATCGGCGCGCATGCTCCCGATGTCGGCCGCGCAATGGACCACGACCCGGTTCCCGGTCTTCGCCGTCATCGTCCCGATCGTCTCCGCCACCTCGTCGATCAGGGGCGCGATCGCGAAGGACTCGATGTGGAGGTCCATCTTGCCAGCCTCGATCTTGGACAGGTCGAGGATGTCGTTGATCAGCGCGAGCAGGTGCTTCGCGGCGCGCAGCACGCGTTCGAGCGGCTCGAGCTCGTCTTCGCGCTTCAGGTCGCGCGCGTCCTCCTGGAGCATTTCGGTCACGCCGATGATCGCGTTCAGCGGCGTGCGCAACTCGTGCGACATGTTCGCGAGGAACTGCGACTTGAGGCGGTTCGCCTGCGCGAGCTGCTCGTTCAGGTGCTCGAGCTCCGCGGCGGCATGGCGCCGTTCCAGGTCGAGCCGGTGGAGCTCGTGGCTCATGTGGTTCATGCTGTCCGCGAGCGCCCCGAACTCGTCGCGGTTGGGCACCGTGATGTCGAAGCCGACGTTGCCCGCCGCCACCTGCCCCAGGAAGCGCTGCGCCTCGCGCACGGGGAGGATGAACGACCACGAGATCACGAACCCGCAGAGCCAGGCGAGAAGCACTGCGCTCACCGAGAACACGGCCGTCAGGACCAGCGACCTCGCGTTGCTGGCGTCGACGCTGGCGCGCAGCCGCGTCATCCGGGTCTGCTCGGCCTCCTCGAGCCGACCGACTCGCTCGGTGACCTCGTCGTCGATCCGCTCCAGGCGCTTCAGGAGCAGTCCCGTCGACGCGCCGAGCTTGCCGTCCCGGATCGCGTTCGCCATGTCGGCGACGGTGCTCATCGCGTCGTCCTGGGACAACCGGATCTGCTCGATGAGGCCCTGCTGCTCGGCGGTCGTCACGGCCTCCAGCTTGGCGAGCATGCTGTTGAACCGGTTGTTCTCGCGCAGGATCTTCCCGATCGCGACCTCGTCCTGCGAGAGCAGCGCGAGCGCCGTGAAGTGCATCTGCCTCGCTACCGCATGCTGGATCTG
>DASTCK010000305.1:0-9279 GCA_035711225.1 Casimicrobiaceae bacterium | reverse complement strand
CGCGGCGGGCGTTGCGGGAGCGCACATTCTAGGCGCCAATCCGCGCGGCGTTGTGAGGTTTTTTTTCCCACGCCGTCCGGCGAGGCGCGCTCGTCGGACCGGACCGTCGTGTCCTCCTTGCGCGATGCGCCGCTCGTCCGGTACGGCCAACGCCCGCCGACCGCGACGGCGTGCCGGCAGGCTTCGCGTGGGCGCACGTCGCGCTGCTCGCGCTCCTGCTCGCGTTCCCTTCGTGGTCGCGGGCGGGGGTTGAAAACCGTCCACGCCAGCGTCACCTGCAGCCGGGTGCGGCCCGCGATGGCCGCGTCGCGACGAGGGTTGGCGGGCACCGACCGCGCCCGGTCGCGCCCTGGCCGGAGCCTCGATGCCTCTCGACGATCCTCGTGGTCGCGGCGATGCCGCCGCATCGGCACCTGCCGCCGCTGACGGACCGCTCCTCGATGCGTACTCGGAGGCGGTCGCGCGTGCCGTCGACACAGTCGCGCCGGCGGTGGCGCACGTTCGCATCGAGCGGGCGCGAAGCCGCGCGAAGCCGTCGCGCGGCGAGGGTTCCGGTTCCGGATTCCTGATCACCCCCGACGGCTACCTCGTCACGAACAGCCACGTCGCCGGCGGCGCTTCCGCCATCGAGGTGACGCTGCCCGACGGGCGCCGCGCGGCGGGATCGATCGTCGGCGACGATCCCGATTCCGACCTCGCCGTCGTCAAGGTCGGCGCCGACGACCTCGCGTGGTGCCGCTTCGGCGACTCGCCGGCCGTTCGCGTCGGCCAGATCGCGATCGCGATCGGCAGTCCCTACGGCTTCCAGCACACGGTCACGGCGGGCATCGTGAGCGCGCTGGGCCGCTCGATGCGCAGCCAGTCGGGGCGCCTTCTGGACAACGTCATCCAGACCGACGCGTCGCTCAACCCTGGCAATTCGGGCGGGCCCCTGGTGGATTCGCGCGGGCGCGTGATCGGCGTCAACACCGCGGTCGTGCTGCCCGCGCAGGGTCTCTGCTTCGCGATCGCGGCCACGCTGGCCGAGCAGGTGGCGATCGCGCTGATTCGCGAGGGACGCGTGCGGCGCGCCTGGCTCGGCCTCGGCGGGCAGACGGCGCCGGTCGCTCGACGGATGGCGCTGCACTTCGCGCTGCCGACCGACTTCGCCGTGCGCGTCGACTCGCTCGAGCGCGGCGCGCCGGCCGCGGCGGCCGGCGTCGAGCGCGGCGATCTCATCGTCGCCATCGACGGAGTCCCCGTCGCGTCGGTCGACGACCTGCAGCGCGCGCTCGACGCGCGGGCGATCGGCCGCACGCTCGCGGTCGACGTGCTGCGGCGCGGGCGGCGCGTGACGCTCGACGTCGTGCCGGTCGAGCGCGTGTCGCGCGCCTAGCCGCCTCGCCGGTCCAGGGTCCGGGCGCCGGCCGGCGCGACCGGACGGGCGGCATGCGCGGCCGGATACGCCTGCTTTTCAGCGGGCCGTCTTCGTGCAAGAATTCTGCCAACCCTTGAATCGAGGCATCACGCGATGCTGGACCGTGACGGCTATCGCCCGAACGTCGCCATCGTCGTCGCCAACGGCAGGAACCAGGTCTTCTGGGGCAAGAGGATTCGCGAGCATTCGTGGCAGTTCCCGCAAGGGGGCATCAACACCGGTGAGACGCCCGAAGCGGCGATGTACCGGGAGCTGCGCGAGGAGGTCGGCCTCCACCCCCAGCACGTCAAGGTCCTCGGCCGAACGCGCGACTGGTTGCGCTACGACGTTCCGCAGCACTGGATCAAGCGCGAATGGCGCGGCAGCTACCGCGGCCAGAAGCAGATCTGGTACCTGCTGCGGCTGACGGGGCGCGACAACGACGTGTCGCTGCGCGCGACCGACCACCCCGAGTTCGACGCGTGGCGCTGGCACGACTACTGGATCCCGCTCGAGAACGTGATCGAGTTCAAGCGCGAGGTCTACCGCCGCGCGCTGGTCGAGCTCGAGCGCTTCCTGCACGTGCGCCCGCAGACGCGCCGCGAGCGCCTCTTCGGCGTTCCGCACCCGGCGATGCCGCCGACGTACGCCGAGCCGGTGGAGGACGGCGGCTGAGCGCGGCGCGCGGAAGGCCGCGCTAGAACGGCCGGCGCATGGGCGGCGCGAACCCGGCGCCTGACAGCGCGAAGCCCGTGATCACGCCGAGCGCGATCCCGCACAGCACGAGGATCAGCGTGAACGGGATCGCCTTGTCGGCGCTGCACTTGCGCATCACCGGTGCGCCCAGGAAGAACGTGTACCACGCGTAGACCGACGCGATCAGCACGAGCAGGCCGCCGAAGACACCGATCAGGTGGAAGATCCCGGCGAGCCAGGCGGCCGTGTAGCTGTAGGTGGTCAGCTTGAGCGCCGCGACGAAGTCCTTCTGCCCCCCGAACGACGGCGCGAGCACGTCGACGATCATCGCGAGCAGGAAGACGATCACGAGCGAGATCACGTAGCTGCCGATCGCGATGCGCAGCGCCCAGGCGACGCCCAGGTCCGCGAAGCCGATCAGCGTCGCGATCGGGCCGATCGCGGCGAGCAGCATCGCGTAGCCGGTGTAGATCGACTGCGTGGTGGCCGGCTCGGCGGCGATCTTCGGCCACTCGTCCTTGGGCTCGAGCACGATGCCCTTGATGCGGTCGATCAGCGCCATGCGGTCTCTCCCTCGCGCTCGGGGGCGCGTCAGGCGCGAGAGTGTAAGGCGCGCGCGGCCGCCCTGTCGAATCGGGCGGTGCCCGCGGCGGTGCATATCGATGGAACCCCGGGTTCCTTCCGCCGGCGGCGGCGGCGCGCTACGCTATGCGCTGGCGACGCCGGCCGGCGTGGCCGACCCTGCGTCCCTTCCTCGGTCGTCGGCGTCGACGACGCGCTCGTGCTTTCGGAGAAACCCATGAATCCCCCGCCCGCGATCTTTGCCGACAACTCGCTGTCGATCGGCCGCACGCCGCTCGTCAAGCTCAACCGCGTCGTCGACGGCGCTCGCGCCACGGTGCTCGCGAAGATCGAGGGGCGCAATCCCGCCTACTCGGTCAAGTGCCGGATCGGCGCCGCGATGATCTGGGATGCCGAGGAGCGCGGGCTGCTCGGGCCCGGCAAGGAGATCGTCGAGCCGACGAGCGGCAACACGGGCATCGCGCTGGCGTTCGTGGCCGCAGCGCGCGGGATCCCGCTGACGCTCACGATGCCCGAGACGATGAGCGTCGAGCGCCGCAAGCTGCTCGTCGCGTACGGGGCGACGCTCGTCCTGACCGAGGGGGCGAAGGGCATGTCCGGCGCGATCGCGAAGGCCGAGGAGATCCGCGCCTCGGCCCCGGGCCGCTACGTGCTGCTGAACCAGTTCGCCAACCCGGCGAACCCGGCGATCCACGAGCGCACGACCGGCCCGGAGATCTGGGACGACACGCGCGGCAACGTCGACATCTTCGTCTCGGGCGTCGGCACGGGCGGGACGATCACCGGCGTCTCGCGCTATTTCAAGCACACGCGCGGCAAGAAGATCGTGTCGGTCGCGGTCGAGCCGGTGGCGAGCCCGGTGCTCACGCAGAAGCGCGCCGGCGAGCCGCTCAAGCCGTCGCCGCACAAGATCCAGGGGATCGGCGCGGGCTTCGTGCCCGAGGTGCTCGACCTTTCGCTCGTCGACGCGGTCGAGCAGGTGACCAATGAGGACGCGATCGCCTACGCGCGCCGCCTCACGCGCGAGGAAGGGATCCTTTCCGGCATCTCGTGCGGCGCGGCGGCCGCCGTCGCCGTGCGCATCGCGCAGCGCCCCGAGAACGCCGGCAAGACGATCGTCGCGATCCTGCCCGATTCGGGCGAGCGCTACCTCAGCACGATCCTGTTCGAGGGGATGTTCGACGAGAAGGGCGTCGCGATCTGAGGCGAGGGGCGACGGGCGATAGGCGATAGGCGATAGGCGATAGGCGATAGGCGATAGGCGATAACTTGCGCCCCGGTTCACGGCGCGCATGGAGGCGGGACCTGCGATTTGGTGGGGCGCGCCGTTCCTATCGCCCATGGCCGCCCCGCCTCAGCAGAGCAGGACCAACGCGCGCATGGAGGCGGGACCTGCGACTTGACGCGACGCGCCGTTCCTATCGCCTATCGCCCATCGCCTATCGCCCCATCGGCCATCGCCTATCGCCCCATCGGCCATCGCCCATCGCCCCTCTTCCTTCATCCCAGCAGGACCAAATTGTCCCGGTGGATGAGCTCCGGCTCGTCGACCCACCCGAGGATCGACTCGATCTGCGACGAGGGCCGGCGCAGGATGCGCGCGGTGTCGGCGGCGCCGTAGTTGACGAGGCCGCGGGCGACCTCGCGGCCGTCAGGCGCGAAGCAGCCGACGATCTCGCCCCGATCGAAGCTGCCCTCGACGGCGACGACGCCGATCGGCAGCAGGCTCTTGCCTTCGCGCGCGAGCGCGCGTACCGCGCCGTCGTCGAGCCGCACCTTGCCGGCGATCTGGACGTGGTCGGCGAGCCACTGCTTGCGCGCGGCCAGCGTCTGCGCCTCGGCGACGAGCTGGGTGCCGACGAGCTCGCCGGAGGCGAGACGCGTCAGCACGTTCTCCTCGCGACCGCTCGCGATGACCGTCGAGGCGCCCGATCGCGCCGCGCGCCTCGCGGCGAGCACCTTGGTCAACATGCCGCCGCGCCCGAGCGCGCTGCCGGCGCCGCCGGCCATCGCCTCGAGCGCGGGATCGCCGGCCTTCGCGCTCCGCACGAGGGTGGCGTGCGGGTCGCGCCGCGGATCGGCCGTGTAGAGGCCGTGCTGGTCGGTGAGCAGGATCAGCACGTCGGCCTCGATCAGGTTGGTCACGAGGGCGCCGAGCGTGTCGTTGTCGCCGACGCGGATCTCGTCGGTCGTCACCGTGTCGTTCTCGTTGATGATCGGGATCACCGACATGCCGATCAGCGTGCGCAGCGTGCTGCGCGCGTTGAGGTAGCGGCGCCGGTCGGCGAGGTCGTCGTGCGTGAGCAGGATCTGCGCCGTGTGCAGGTTGAACGCCGAGAACGCGGCCTCGTAGGCCTGCACGAGCCCCATCTGGCCGACCGCCGCGGCGGCCTGCAGGTCGTGGATCGCCTTGGGCCGCGTCGCCCAGCCGAGACGCTTCATGCCTTCCGCGATCGCGCCCGAGCTCACGAGCACCACCTCGCGGCCACCGCGCTTCAGCGAGGCGATCTCGTCGGCCCAGCGACCGACGGCGCCGTGATCGATGCCGCGGCCCTCGTTGGTCACGAGGCTCGAGCCGACCTTGACGACGAGCCGCCTCGCGTCCGCGACGATCGAGCGGTGCCCGGCGCTCATGCGTCGTCCGCGGGGGCGGTGGCTCGCCGCCGGCGCGCGCGCACCGGAGCCGGCGTCAGCACCTCGGGCGCAGTCGCTACCGCAGTCGCGGCCGCGAGGTCCTCGGCGGGATGCGCGTCGAGCCAGTCCTGGATCGCCCACGTCAGCTTGCGGCAGCCGTCGCCGGAGATCGCGGCGATCGCGAACGCCGGGCCCTTGTGACGCATCGCCTTGACGAACCCGGCGACACGCGCCTCGCGCTCGTCCTCGGGCACCAGGTCGAGCTTGTTCAGCACGAGCCAGCGCGGCTTCTTCGCGAGCGCGGGATCGTATTTCTTCAGCTCGTTCGCGATCGCCTTCGCGTCGCGCACCGGGTCCGCCTCGGGATCGAGCGGCGCGAGGTCGACGACGTGCAGGAGCAGGCGCGTGCGCGCGAGATGGCGCAGGAACCGGTGGCCGAGCCCTGCGCCCTCGGCCGCGCCCTCGATCAAGCCGGGGATGTCCGCGAGCACGAAGCTGCGGCCCTCGTCGGTCCGCACCACGCCGAGCGCGGGCGCGAGCGTGGTGAACGGATAGTCGGCGACCTTGGGACGCGCCGCGGACACCGCCCGGATCAGCGTCGACTTGCCGGCGTTGGGCAGGCCCAGCAACCCGACGTCCGCCAGCACCCTGAGCTCGAAGCGCACGCGGCGCGATTGCCCGGGCTCGCCGTTGGTCTGCTTGCGCGGCGCGCGGTTGATGCTCGACTTGAAGTGGATGTTGCCAAGGCCGCCGCGGCCGCCCTGCGCGAGCACCGTGCGCGCGCCGTGCGTCGCGAGGTCCGCGACGAGCTCGCCGGTGTCCGCGTCGGTGACGACGGTGCCCACCGGCACGCGCAGCTCGACATCGTCGGCGCCGCGCCCGTACTTGTCGGAGCCCATGCCGTTCTCGCCGTTCTTCGCGCGATGGATGCGCGCGTACCGGTAGTCGATCAGCGTGTTGATGTTCCGGTCGGCGATCGCGTGGATGCTGCCGCCGCGGCCGCCGTCGCCGCCGCTCGGGCCGCCGCGCGGCACGTACTTCTCGCGCCGGAACGCCGCGGACCCGTTGCCGCCGGCGCCCGCGTGCACCTCGATCACCGCCTCGTCGACGAACTTCACGCGGGTCCCCGACGGTAGAGCACGAACTTCTCGGTGTCGTCGCCGCGGCGGCGGCCCTCCCAGACCTGGGTGAGGCCCTCGGGCGCCGGCGCGTCGAGCTCGTTGCGGCCGAGCTGGACGAGCACGAGCGCGCACGAGGCGCCGCCGCCGGCTTCCTCGCGCTCGGTCACGATGTTCGCGAAGTAGGCGATCAGCGCGCGCTGCGGCTCGCCGAGGTTGCGGCTCGCCACGCATTCTCCGGCGGGAAGCTGCGCGGCGAGCTGCTCGGCGAACAGCCGGTAGCTGCGCCGCGAATCGATGTAGGGGAGCCAGATCGTCGACACGAGCGCCCACAGCAGCGTGACGCCGATCGTCCAGTTGAGCACGGCGCGCCGGTTCGAGCGGCGGGCGGGGCGCACCATCGCGATCCACAGCACCGTCATCCCGAGCGCGGCGAGCATCGCCCACAGCTTGAACGTCGGCTGGAAGCCGACCTCGGTGTCGCGGAACAGCCGCGCGGTCGCGAGCGACATGCCGTGCACGTACGAGTCGATCCACATCCCCCAGACCAGGAGCGCCGCGAGGCCGAAGGTCAGGATGCCGAACCAGTCGAGCGCGCCCGAGTAGCCGCGCTTGAGCGAATCGACCTCGAGCGAGGCGAGCATCGCCAGCGGCAACAGCAGCGGCATCACGGCGATCAGGCGCGGGTCGCGCTCCAGCGACAGCCCGGCGAGGATCACCAGCGCCGCCACGCCGGGCAGCACGACGCCGGCGTCGGCGAGCCCGCCGTTGAACCCGCGCCCGCGGATCCACACCGTCCACAGCGCGAGCGGCACCGCGGGCCACGCGAACCAGAGCAGGTTCTTCGCCACGTAAAGCGGATCGAAGCCGCCGCCCGCCGCCGGCGCGAACAGCTCGCGCCAACCGTTGGCGGCGAGCCAGGCGTCATAGAGCGCCGGCGATCGTTGCGCGAGCGCGAGCGGCCATCCGGCACTGAGCCCCAGCGCGACCACGAGGGCGACCGCGGCGGTGACCGCATGCGACGCGGTGCGCCACGTGGACGAGACGAGCGGCAGGATCGCGAGCGTGGCCGCGAGCCACAGCGGGCCGTCGAATCCGTTCGACAGGAAGGCGACGGCCATGCCCACGCCCAGCAGGACGCCGCCCGCGATGGTCCGGCGCAGCGCGAGCGCGAGGCCCCACAGCCCCAGCGCGACCCCGGTCGTGGTGCCGAGCTCGCTCGACATCGCGTGCGCGCGCTCCCAGAAGCCGATCGAGCCCACGAGGACCAGGACCGGGAGCCAGCGGAACGCGCGGCCGCTCAACTCGCGGCTCGCGAGCGCGGTGAAGGCGAGGACCGCGAGCAGCAACAGCCCGGTGGCCAGGCGCGCGGCGTTGTGAGGCAGGAGCGGGGGCGAGAAGACCTTGAGCGTGAGCGCGGAGAGCGCCGGCACCAGCGGCCCGCGATCCAGCGACACCTCGCCGGCGAGCCGCGGCACGACGACGTCGCCCGAGCGCGCCATCTCCCAGGCGACGCCGAACGTCGTCGCGTCCTCGGTCTTCCACGGGTCGTGGCCGACCAGCCCGAGCGCGACCCAGGCAAGGCAGAGCAGGACGAGGCCGGCCTGCTTCAGCGCGCGCTGCGGCCCCGACGGCGACACCGATTCGGGGTCGACGGGCTCGGGCGTCGCGGAGCGGGGCGCACGCATGGAAATGGTCGCGGGGAGCGCGCCACGAACGAAAAAGGCAGCCGAAGCTGCCTTTCGCGCGGGCGCCTTGCTCGTCACACGGTCACGAGCGGGCGGTCGCGGCGGTCTTGCCGGCCGGCTTGCCCGCCGCCGCGCCGTAGCGCTGGCGGAACTTGTCGATGCGGCCCGCGGTGTCCATGACCTTCTGCTTGCCCGTGTAGAACGGGTGGCAGGCCGAGCACACCTCGATGTGCAGCGGCTTGATCGAGGCGCTGCGCGTCTCGAACGTGTTGCCGCAGCTGCAGGTGACCTGGATCTTGTCGTACTTGGGATGCGTGCCGGTCTTCATGGTGTCCTTTCGCCGCGGGGCCCCGGCATCGCCCGGGCCCGCGAATCCCGCGCGCCACGCGGATCCCCAGCGGATCCACGCCCCTGCGGCGGGCAATCGATCATTATGGGGCAATCGGGCCTTCCGCGCAAGGTGCGGGAGGCGGAAGTAGCGTCGGATCAATGGGTTAACGGAGGTACGCCGACGCAGCGACAGGGGTCGGACGTCCTCCGACGGTCGCGGCCACGGCGAGAGGCATCGTCGCGCGCTCCCGGTTCGTCCTCGGGAGCGGCCGTGGAGGGCCGCGCCCCTGCGGCCGTCAGCGGCCGCTTCGCATCGAATCGAAGAACTCAGCGTTGTTCTTGGTCGCCCGGACCTTGTCCACCAGGAATTCGGTGGCCTCGAGGTCGTCCATCGGGTAGAGCACCTTCCGCAGCACCCACACCTTCTGCAGCACGTCGGGCTTCAGCAGCATCTCCTCCTTGCGCGTCCCCGAGCGGTTAACGTTGATCGCCGGGTAGGTGCGCTTCTCGGCCATGCGCCGGTCGAGGTGGATCTCCATGTTGCCGGTGCCCTTGAACTCCTCGTAGATCACGTCGTCCATGCGCGAGCCGGTGTCGATCAGCGCGGTCGCGATGATCGTCAGCGACCCGCCTTCCTCGATGTTGCGGGCGGCGCCGAAGAAGCGCTTGGGGCGCTGCAGCGCGTTGGCGTCGCCGCCGCCGGTCAGCACCTTGCCGGACGCCGGCACGACGGTGTTGTAGGCGCGCGCGAGGCGCGTGATGGAGTCGAGCAGGATCACCACGTCCTTCTTGTGCTCGACCAGGCGCTTCGCCTTCTCGATCACCATCTCGGCGA
>DASTCK010000304.1:0-13940 GCA_035711225.1 Casimicrobiaceae bacterium | reverse complement strand
CGCGACGAGCGCTACGACGTACGGGCGAGCGACGCCCACCCGGTCGTCTGCGAGCTCGAGCGCGCCGCAGCGCGCTACTTCGGCATCCGCACCCGCGCGGTGCACGTCAACGGGCTGGTCGAGACGCCGTCGGGCACGGCGATGTGGATCGCGCGCCGCAGCCCGGTCAAGGCGATCGACCCCGGCCTGCTCGACAACCTAGTCGGCGGCGGCATCGCGTCCGGCATGAGCGTCGCCCGGACGCTGGTCAAGGAGGCGGGGGAAGAAGCCGGGATCGACGCTGCGCTCGCGCGCACGGCGGTCCCCGCCGGCGCGGTGCACGTGCGCCGGATGCAACCCGACGGCCTCCAGCACGAGACGATCTTCGTGCACGACCTGTGGCTGCCGCGAGACTGGACGCCCGCCAATCGCGACGGCGAGGCGGTCGAGCATCGCCTGGTCCCGCTCGCCGCGCTGCCCGCCCTGCTCGCCAACGCCGACGGCCCGGACGTCCTCACCGCCGACGCGAGCCTGGTCGCGCTCGACGCGATGATCCGGCTGGGCACGATCGACGCCGACGATCCGCTGTACCCGTGGCTCGCCGCGCTGTGCGGCCGCGGCCGATGAGCCCGTGGGCCAGGCTTCATCCGGACCCCCGGGTCGCGCTGCCGCCTGCGTGGTCGCAAGCTGCGCGGGACGATCGCCGGGCCGAAGCCCGACCCACCGTCACGCGGCGGCGCGCCTGGCCGCCGGCGTCACCGTCCGGATGCCCATCGCCTGCAGCGCGTCGCCGATCGCGAGCACGGCGGCGCGCATGTCGGAGGGCGTGATCGCCCCGATGCAGCCGACGCGGAACGTCTCGAGTTGCGTGAGCTTGCCCGGGTACAGGATGAAGCCGCGCTCGCGCACCTCGCCGTAGAAGCGCTTGAACTCGTACGCCGGGTCGGCCGGCGCATGGAACGTGTAGATGATCGGGGCCTGGATCGACGCGTCGAGGAACACGCGGAAGCCGAGCGCGCGCATCCCGGCGACCAGCGCCTCGCCGTTGGCCGCGTAGCGCGCGTGCCTCGCAGGCTGGCCGCCCTCGGCCGCGTGCTGCTCGAGCGCCGCGTTGAACGCCACGACGACGTGCGTGGGCGGCGTGTAGCGCCACTGCGTCGTCTTCTCCATGTAGGCCCATTGGTCGTGGAGGTCGAGCGCGAGCGACGTCGAGCGACCTTCGCTTCCTTCGAGCGTCTCGCGTCGCACGATCACGAAGCCCATGCCGGGCGGCCCCTCGATGCACTTGCCCGACGCCGCGATCAGCGCGTCGATCGGCGTCGTCGACACGTCGATCGGCAGCGCGCCGAACGAGCTCATCGCATCGACGATCAACCGCCGGCCGTGGCGCGCGACCGAGGCGGCGATCGCCGGCAGCGGGTTCAGGATCCCGGTCGAGGTCTCGCAATGGATGAGGCCGACGTGCGTGATCGTCGCATCGCGCGAGAGCAGCCGGTCGACGTCGTCGGCCGTGGTCGGCACGTCGTCGGCGGTCTCGAACACGCTGACGCGCCGCCCCATCATCTGCGCGAGCTTCACCAGGCGCTTGCCGTAGGCGCCGTTGACCAGCACCAGCAGGTGGCCGTCCCGCGGCACGATCGTGTTGACCGCCGCCTCCACCGAGAACGTGCCGCTGCCCTGCATCGGCACGCATACGTGCGTCGAGTGGCCGTTCACGATATCGAGCAGCCGCTTGCGCACGTTGGCGGTCACCGCGTTGAACGCGGCATCCCACGAGCCCCAGTCGCGCAGCATCGCCGCCTTCGTCTCGAGCGTCGTGGTGAGCGGTCCGGGCGTGAGCAGGATCGGGTCGCGGGAGGACGGTTGCATGGGAGGCCTCTTCGGATCAGCGGGTGGGCGCCGCGCGGCGCCAGCCCTGGGTGCGGCGGATGAGCCAGCCCTCGGCCGCGAACGAGAGCAGCGTGACGACACCCGACGTCGCGACGATCAGCGTCGCCATCGCCGCGGCCGAGCCGATGGCGCCGGCCTCGTCGAGCTGGACGATCGAGATCGCCGCCAGCATCGTCTTGGGCGAGTAGAGGAACACGACCGCCGAGATCGTCGTCATCGCGTTGACGAAGTAGTAGCGGCTGATGTCGATGATCGACGGCAGGCACACCGGGACGGTGACGCGCCAGAACGTCTTGTAGAACGGGACCTTGAGCGATGCCGACACCGACTCGAACTCGTTGTCGAGTTGCTTCAGCGCGGTGACCGCGGTCAGGTGCGACGACGAGTAGAAGTGGATGACCGTCGACAGCACCAGGATCGTCATCGTTCCGTACAGCACGTTGAGCGGGTTGGCCGGCGCGTTGAAGAACAGGATGTACCCGATGCCGAGCACGAGCCCCGGGACCGCCATCGGCATCATCGCCATGAGGCGCACGACGGGCCGCAGCAGCTCCGCGCCTCGCGTCTTCTCGAGCCAGTAGGCGCCGGCGAAGGTCAGCGCCGCGCCCAGCGCCGCGCACCACACCGCCATCACGAGGCTGTTGCGGTAGGCGTTCTCGACGCCCGCCTCCTCGAAGCCGTAGGTGTAGTGGTTGAGCGTGAGCGAAAGGTTGTACGGCCACACCTTGACGAACGAGCCGACCACCGCCATGCCGATGACCAGCAGCATCGCGGCGGACAGCAGCAGCACGAACGCCAGCAGCGCACGGTCCCGGCCGCGCGCCGGGCGAGGCACGTACGCGACGCTGCGGGCCGACATGAGCGACTTCTGGCGCACGCGGACCGCGTGGTCGACGAAGAACGCCACCAGCGCCGGCACCAGCAGGATCAGGCCGACGACCGCGCCGATCTGGAAGTTCTGCTGGCCGATCACCTGCTTGTAGATGTCGATCGCCAGCACGCTGTCGTTCGCGCCGATCACCTTGGGCACGCCGAACTCGGACACCGCCATCGTGAACACCACCATCGCCGCCGAGATGAGCCCGTAGCGCGCGCCCGGCAGCGTGATCGTGGCGAACTTGCGCCATTCGCTGGTCGCCATCGAGTCCGCCGCTTCGTAGAGCCGCGCATCGGTGAGCGACAGCGAGGCGAGCAGGATCATCACGGCGTGCGGGAACGCCGAGAACGTCATCGCGAGCACCATGCCCGGCATGCCGTAGATCGTCGTCAACCCGACGTAGGGCAGGAGGGCCTTGAACAGCCCCTGGTTGCCGAACAGGTAGATGAACGACAGCGCCGCGAGAAGCGACGGCGCGAGGATCGGCACCAGCGCGATGTTGCGCCAGAGCCATTTCGCCGGGATGCAGGTGCGCTGGATCGCATAGGCGAACGTGAACGCGAGCGGCACCGTCAGGAGCGTGGTCAGCGCGGCGAACGTGAGCGTGTTGCCGGCCGAGCGCGAGAACGCGGGCGACGCGAAGTAGGTCGCGAAGTTCGCGAGGCCGACGAAGGCGCCGGCCTTGTCCTCGATGCTGCGGATCAGGATCGCGACGAGCGGCGCGGCGAGGAAGACGAACAGCCCGGCGGCGACCAGCAGCAGGCCGCCGCGCGCGGCGAGCGCCTCGGTGGCGAGCGCCCACGACCGCGGCGCGGGCGCGCCGCCTTCCGCCGTGGCGACGGCGCTCATGCGCCGAAGACGCGAACGCGCTCGCCGCGCAGCGCGAACGCCACGCGCGCGCCCTCCCGGACGCCGAGCTCGTGCGTCTGGTTGAGCGAGAAGTAGACGACCATGCGCTGGCCGTCGAAGCCGTCGACGTCGAGGCTCGCGAGGCAGTAGGTGCCGAGGAAGTCGACGGTGCGCACGATGCCCGACATCGCATTGGGCATCGCCTCGACCGGTCCCGAGTCCGCCAGGTGCCGGTCCTCCGGGCGCAGGTAGAGGCGGACCGCCTCGCCCGCCGCGATGCCGTTCGTCGGCGTCGCGATCTCCTTGCTGCCGACGCGATAGCGGCCGCTGCCGACGCAGGTCGCCTTGAGCACGTTGACCTTGCCGAGGAAGTCGGCGACGAACGGCGTGGTCGGCCGCTCGTAGACCTCGAGCGGCGTGCCGATCTGCTCGATCACGCCGTGGTTCATGACGACGACGCGGTCGGCCATCGACAGCGCCTCCTCCTGGTCGTGCGTGACCATGATCGTCGTGACCTGGAGGCGCTTCTGCAGCTGGCGGATCTCGCCGCGCAGCCGGTCGCGCTCCTTCGCGTCGAGCGCCGAGAGCGGCTCGTCGAGCAGGAGCAGCGAAGGCGCCGTGGCGAGCGCGCGTGCCAGCGCGATCCGCTGCTGCTGGCCGCCGGAGAGCTGCGCGGGGAACTTCGGGCCCGACGACGGCAGGCCGACGAGCGTGAGGAGCTCGGCGACGCGCGCCTCGATCGCCGCGCGATCGCGGCGGCGGTTGACCAGCCCGTAGGCGACGTTGTCGCGGATCGTGAGGTTCGGGAACAGCGCGTACGACTGGAAAACGATGCCGTAGTCGCGCGCCGCGGGTGGCGCGTTCGACACGTCGCGGCCGTTCTGGATGACGCGACCCGAGGTCTGGGCCTCGAGGCCGGCGATGATGCGCAGGAGCGTCGTCTTCCCGCAACCCGAGGGGCCGAGGAAGCACACGAGCTCGCCGGGATGGATCGCGAGGTCGATCGATTGCAGCGCGACGAAGCTCCCGAAGGCCTTGCGGATGCCTTCGATGCGGAGCGCGTCAGGGACCGGCGTCGTGGGTTCCATCAGGCTGGGAGGATGGCCGGCAGGCAAGGGCTTTCAACCGCGGCGCCGCCTGCGCCGTCCCCCGGTTTCCGTCTCGAGGCCGACGCCGCGGCGGCGCGTGCCGCCAAGCTTCGCGGCCTTTCCTCCCAAGGCCTGTCGAGCGGCGGCCGGCACCGCCGCTCGAACAGGCAGTCGACCGGCGCCCGCCCCGACGTCCCGCATCGGCACCCGGGCGTCCGGTCCCATGTCGACCTCAACCGATCACTTGGGCGCAGCCTTGGACTCGTAACGCTTGCTCCACTCGGCCAGGATCTTGTCGCGGTTGCGCGCGGCCCAGTCGAAATCGTTCTTCACGAGCATGCTGCCGTAGTTCGCCGGAACGTTGGGCAGCGGCTGCGACTGCGAGGTCACCGCGACGATCGCGAAGTTCTTCGCGTACAGCGCCATGGCCGCGTCGGAGACCGCCCAGTCCATCAGCTTCTGCGCCGCGGCCAGGTTCTTCGTGCCCTTGTAGATCCCGATCGCCTCGAGGTCCCACCCGAGGCCCTCCTTCGGGAACACGAGCTCGATCGGCTTGCCCTGGGCCTTCTCGCGGTTGGCCCGGTACTCGAACGAGATGCCCACCACGTACTCGCCATTCGCTGCGGACGCGCAGGGCCGCGAGCCCGAGTGCATGTATTGCGCGATGTTCTCGTGCAGGCCGTCCATGAACTTCCAGCCCTCGGCCTCGCCGTACAGCTGCAGCCACGCGGTGACGTCGAAGTAGCCGGTGCCCGACGACGCCGGGTGCGGCATCACGACCTGGCCCTTGTACACGGGCTTGGTCAGGTCCTTCCACGTCTCGGGCTTCGGGATGTTGCGCTTCTGCGCCTCGACCGTGTTGAAGCAGATCGTCGCCCCCCACACGTCCATGCCGACCCACGACGGCGGGTTCTTAGCCTCGCGGTACTGGGCGGCGATGCGCGCGAGTCCCTGCGGCGCGTACGGCTCCAGCATCCCTTCCGAGGCGAAGATGCCCATGCTCGTCGCCGCCACGCCCATGACCACGTCGGCCTTCGGGTTCGCCTTCTCGGCGAGCAGCTTCGCGGTGATGACGCCGGTGGAGTCGCGCACCCAGGTCAGCTCGATGTCGGGGTACGCCTTGTTGAATCCTTCCTGGTAGGCCTTGAGCTGGTCGGTCTCGAGCGCCGTGTAGACGGTGAGCGTCGTCTTCTGCGCGAGCGCCGAGGTGGCGAGCGCGAGCGGAACGGCGGCGAGGAACGGGACGAGCCAGCGCGAGCCGGTGCGGGGTTTCATCGGGACACTCCTTCGGAAAAGGGTGGTCGGAGAAAGACGGCGGGACGGCCCGTGGGGTGCAGCGGAGGCGCGGGGCGCGTAGCGGCGAAGGATGCTACGCGCTCGCCGCGCGTGCGGCAACGCGCCGGGAACCGGGCGGGGGGGCGCGATGCGGCGATCGAGCGGGGAGCGTGCATGCCGGCGGCGCTGGATTGCAGATTGTTGACAATCTACACCCTCGCGCGTCCAATACGCAACATGGCCAAGTCCCTTGCGCCCCGGCCCGACGCGCGTCGCGCGCCGTCCCGGGCCCGCCCAGCCAACGTCACGCCTGCCCCGGCGCCCGCGGCGGCGGACAACCTCGCACTCGTTCGGTCGAGCTCGCTGCCCACGCTGGTGCAGCGGGAGCTCGAGCGGATGATCCTCGCCGGCGAGCTCGCGGTCGGCGCCAAGCTCAACGAGGCGTCGGTGGCGGAACGGCTCGGCGTCTCGCGCGGACCGGTGCGCGAGGCGTTCCGCGCGCTCGAGGCCGCCGGCCTCGTCCGGCTCGAGAAGAACCGCGGCGTGTTCGTCCGGCAGATCGACGTGGACGAGGCCGACGAGATCTACGAGCTTCGAGCCGTGCTCGATGACTACGCCGGGCGCCTCGCCGCGCAGAATGCCGGCGCGCTCGACGTCGCGGACCTGCGCGCCCGGCTCGACCGGATGGAGCGCGCCGTCGGCCGCGGCGACCTCGACGCCTACCACGCGGCCAACCTCGCCTTTCACGACCGACTGATCGAGCTTGCCGGCAACGCCAAGCTGCTCGCGCTGTATCGGCGCCTCGTCAACGAGCTGTCGCTCTACCGGCGCGCCACGCTCGACCAGACCGGCATCCCGTCGGTGTCGCTCGGCGAGCATCGCGCGATCGTCGACTGCGTCGCGGCCGGGCAGGCGGCCGCCGCGGGCCGCCTCTTGCGCGAGCACGTGATGGCGAGCCGCGAACGCATGCACCGAAAGACCGGCGTCGCGCTCGACACCCCTCGTCCCCGCCGGGCGCGCACCACGGCCTGAGCGCCTCGGCGCGAACCCCTTACCCCGAAACCGATGCCCCCCGTCTCGCTCAACGGCCGCAGCTACCGGGCCCCCGCCTCCCCCGTCGTCGTCGTCTGCGTCGACGGCTGCGAGCCCGACTACATCAACCTCGCGATCGGCGCGGGCACCGCTCCGTGGTTCGCCTCGCTCGCCGAGCGCGGCACCTGCCTCACGGCCGACTGCGTCGTGCCGTCGTTCACCAATCCCAACAACCTGTCGATCGTGACCGGCGCGCCGCCGTCGGTGCACGGCATTTGCGGCAACTATTTCTGGGACCGCGACGCGCAGGCCGAGGTCATGATGAACGACCCGCGCTACCTGCGCAGCGGCACGCTGCTGGCCGCGTTCGCTAAGGCGGGCGCGAAGGTGGCCGTGATCACCGCGAAGGACAAGCTCCGCGCGATGCTCGGCCACGAGCTCGACGGCATCTGCTTCTCGTCCGAGAAGGCGAACGAGGTCACGAAGGCCGCCAACGGCATCGACGACGCGATGGCGCTCACCGGCATGGCGCTGCCGTCGGTCTACAGCGCGGCGCTGTCCGAGTTCGTGTTCGCCTCCGGCGTCGCGCTGCTCGAGCGCGAGCGGCCGGACCTCATGTACCTGTCGACCACCGACTACGTGCAGCACAAGCACGCGCCCGGCACGCCCGGCGCCAACGCGTTCGTCGGCATGATGGACGGCTATCTCGCGAGGCTCGACCGGCTCGGGGCGACCATCGTCGTCACCGCCGACCACGGCATGAACGCGAAGACCGACGCTTTCGGGCGTCCCAACATCGTGTTCCTGCAGGATCTCGCCGATCACTGGTACGGTCCCGGCGCCGCGCGCGTGATCCTGCCGATCACCGATCCCTACGTCGTGCACCACGGCGCGCTCGGCTCGTTCGCGACGATCTACCTGCCCCCCGAATGCGTCGGCGACGCCGAGGTGCGGCTGCGCTCGGTGCCCGGCGTGTGGCAGGTGCTCGGCCGCGACGAGGCGTGCCGCCGCTACGAGCTGCCCCCCGACCGCGTCGGCGACATCGTCGTCATCGCCGAGAGGTTGTGGACGCTCGGCACGAGCCGGGGCCGCCACGACCTGTCCGGGCTCGACGCCCCGCTGCGCTCGCACGGCGGCGTCTCGGAGCAGCAGGTGCCGCTGATCGCCAACCGGCCGCCCGCGAGCGGCCTCCCCGAGCGCCGCTGGCGCAACTTCGACGCGTTCGACCTGGCGCTCAACCGCCTCGACGCCTAGGCTCCCACGATGAACACGATGACCGACCTCGCCGGCGTGCGCGCCGGCAACGTGCTGCACGAGAAGATGCGCATCGGCGGCGAGTGCGTCGGGGGCGCGCGCGTCCTCGAGGTGCACAACCCCTACACCGGCGCGGTCGTCGGCACGGTGCCGAAGGCGACGGTCGACGACGTGCGTCGCGCGTTCGCGTTCGCGCGCGCCTACAAGCCGACGCTGACGCGCTACCAGCGCTACGAGATCTGCAAGCGCGCCGCCGAGCTGATCCGCGCGCGCGGCGAGGCGATCTCCGACCTGATCACCGCCGAGTGCGGCATCGGCAAGAAGGACTCCCGCTACGAGGTGGGTCGCGCGTGCGACGTGTTCACGTTCGCCGGCAACGCCGCGCTGCAGGACGACGGCCAGGTCTTCAGCTGCGACCTGACGCCGCACGGCAAGTCGCGCAAGGTCTACACGCTCCGCGAGCCGCTGCTCGGCGTGATCTCGGCGATCACCCCGTTCAACCACCCGCTGAACCAGGTGGCGCACAAGGTCGCGCCGTCGGTCGCCACCAACAACCGGATGGTGCTGAAGCCGACCGAGAAGACGCCGCTCTCGGCGCTCGTGCTGGCGGACATTCTCTACGAGGCCGGCCTGCCGCCCCCGATGCTGCAGGTCGTGACCGGCGATCCGCGCGAGATCGCCGACGAGATGCTCGTGAACCCGGACATCGACCTCGTGACCTTCACCGGCGGCGTGCCGGTCGGCAAGTACATCGCCGCGAAGGCGGTCTACAAGCGGCAGGTGCTCGAGCTCGGCGGCAACGACCCGATCATCGTGATGGACGACGCCGACCTCGACGAGGCGGCATCGCTGGCGGCGGCGGGGTCGTACAAGAACTCGGGCCAACGCTGCACCGCTGTCAAGCGCATGCTCGTGCACGAGAAGGTCGCCGACGCGTTCGTCGAGCGGCTGGTCGCGAAGACCAGGGCCTGGACCTACGGCGACCCGATGGACGACACGCTCGAGATGGGCACCGTCATCGACGAGGCCGCGGCGCGCAGCTTCGAGGAGCGCGTCGGCGATGCGGTGGCACGCGGCGCGAAGCTCCTCGCCGGCAACGTCCGGCGCGGGGCGCTCTACTCGCCGACGGTGATCGACCACGTCGACCCCGAGATGAACGTCGTGAAGACCGAGACCTTCGGCCCGGTGTCGCCGGTGATCCGCTTCCGCGACCTCGACCACGCGATCGCCATCGCGAACGGCACCGCCTACGGGTTATCCTCGGCGGTGTGCACCAACCGGCTCGACGTCATCACGCGCCTGGTCCGCGAGCTCAACGTCGGCACCGTCAACGTGCGCGAGGTCCCCGGGTACCGGCTCGAGCTGACGCCGTTCGGCGGCATCAAGGACTCCGGGCTCGGCTACAAGGAAGGCGTCCAGGAAGCGATGAAGAGCTTCACCAACGTCAAGACGTATTCGCTGCCGTGGTGAGATCCGGACCGCTCGCCACCGGGGTCAGGGTCGATGGCGACCCCGGCGCCGAAGGCGACGTCAACCTCTCGCCGCTGCGCCGCGCCTGGGAGCGCGACCACGTGCGCGGACCCACGCGCGCGCTGCTCGACCGCGACGCGGCCGCCTACCTGCACCAGTCGCTCTCGACGCCCTGCTTCGACGCGCTGGTCGAGGCCGAAGGCATCTGGCTCGTCGACGCGGCGGGCCGGCGCTTCATGGACTTCCACGGCAACAACGTGCACCAGGTCGGCTACCGTCACCCGCGCGTCGTCGACGCGGTCAGGCGCCAGCTCGAAACGCTGCCGTTCTCGCCGCGTCGCTTCACCAACGCCGCGGCGATCGAACTGGCGGAGCGACTGGGCGCGCTGGCACCCGATCCCCTCGGCAAGGTGCTGCTGGCGCCGGGCGGAACGCTCGCCATCGGCATGGCGCTCAAGCTCGCCCGCGTCGCGACGGGCCGCCACAAGACGATCTCGATGTGGGACGCGTTCCACGGCGCCTCGCTCGACGCGATCTCGATCGGCGGCGAGGCGGTCTTCCGTCGCGACATGGGGCCGCTGATGCCCGGCGCCGAGCACGTCCCGCCCTGCGACCCGCGCGACTGCCGCTTCGGCTGCGGCGGCGCGTGCGACGCCCGTTGCGCCGAGTACGTCGACTACGTGCTCGGCAAGGAGGAGGACGTCGCGGCGGTCGTCGTCGAGACGGTGCGCTGCACCGACGTTCAGATCCCGCCGCCGTCGTACTACCGGCGACTGCGCGACGCCTGCGAGCGCCACGGCGCGCTCCTGATCCTCGACGAGGTGCCGATCGGCCTCGGCCGGACCGGCACGATGTTCGCCTTCGAGCGCTACGGCATCGTTCCCGACATGGTCGTGCTGGGCAAGGGGCTCGGCGGCGCGGTGTTCCCGATGGCGGCGTTGATCGCGCGCCGCGACCTCGACGTCGCGGGCGATCGCGCGCTCGGCCACTACACGCACGAGAAGAGCTCGGTCGGCTGCGCGGCCGCGCTCGCGACCCTCGACGTGATCGAGCAGGAAGGCCTGCTCGAGCGCTCCCGCACGCTGGGGCAGCACGCGGTCGGGCGCATGCACGACATCGCGAGCCGACACCCGCTCGTGGGCGACGTGCGCGGCGTCGGGCTCCTGCTGGGCCTCGAGCTGGTCCGCGCCGACGGGTCGCCGGCGCGGCAGGAGGCCGAGCGCGTCATGTACGGCTGCCTCGAACGGGGACTGTCGTTCAAGGTCGGCCAGGGCAACGTGATCACGCTCTCGCCGCCGCTGGTGATCGCGCGCGACGACCTCGATCGCGCCTTCGACATCCTCGACGAGACGATCGACCAGGTCGAGCGCGACGCCGAAGCGCCCTGATGCAGACGCTGCTCAACCTGCTGGCCGGCGTCTCGCTGCTCGTGTGGGGCACGCACATCGTGCGCACGGGCATCCTGCGCCTCTACGGGGGCGACCTGCGCCGCATCCTGCGACGCAGCGTGGCGCGCAACCGCTTCGCCGCGTTCGCGGCCGGCATCGGCGTCACGGGCCTGATCCAGAGCTCCACCGCGACCGCGCTGATCGTCGCCGCCTTCGCCGGCCAGGGGCTCATCACGACCGCGAGCGCGCTGGCCGTGATGCTCGGCGCCGACGTCGGCACGTCGATCGTGACCGTCGTGCTCTCGTTCGACCTCTCGTGGCTCGCGCCGCTGCTGATCTTCTGCGGCGTCGTGATGTTCCTCGCCCGCCAGCAGACGAGCGTCGGGCGCTTCGGCCGCATCCTGATCGGGCTGGGCCTGATCCTGTTCGCGCTCCAGTGGATCCGCGTGGCCGCCCAGCCCATCGTAGGCGCGGCCGGCGTCAAGGTGCTGTTCGCCTCGCTCACCGGCGACGTGCTGCTCGACGTGCTGGTCGCCGCGTTCTTCACGATCCTCTGCTACTCGAGCCTGGCGGTGGTGCTGCTGGTCGCGGCGCTGGCGCAGCTCGGCGTCATCGGGCCGCCGGTCGCGCTGGGCCTCGTGCTCGGCGCCAACCTGGGCAGCGGGACGCTGGGCATGCTGTCGACGCTGCGCTCGCCGCCGGAAGCGCGGCGCGTCACGCTGGGCAACTTCCTGTTCAAGCTGATCGGCTGCGTGATCGCGATCCCGCTGGTCAACCCGCTGCTGCGGCTGGTCGAGTCGATGGGCCTCGACGCCGGGCAGGAGGTCGTCGCGTTCCACCTCGTCTTCAACCTCGGCATCGCGCTCGCGTTCATGTTCTGGACCGAGCGGATCGCGCGCGTCGCCGAGCGGCTCCTCCCGGCGCGGCCGATCGCCGACGATCCCGCCAAGCCGCGCCACCTCGATCCCTCCGCGCTCGACACGCCGCTCCTCGCGATCTCGAACGCCGCGCGGGAGGCGATCCGCATCGGCGACACCGTCGAGCACATGCTGACCGGCATGCTGACGGTGCTGAAGACCAACGACCGCGCCCTCGCCCGCCACCTGCGCGAGATGGACGACACCGTCGACTCGCTCTACACGGCGGTGAAGCTCTACCTGACGCAGATCTCGCGCGAGGCGCTCGAGGAGCGCGAGGGCCGCCGCTGGGCCGACATCGTCTCGTTCACGATCAACCTCGAGCAGGTCGGCGACATCATCGAGCGGATCCTCTCGGACATCGAGGACAAGAAGATCGACAAGGGGCGCAACTTCTCCGAGGCGGGCATGACGGAGATCTGCGACCTGCACGCGCGGCTGGTGGCGAACCTCAGGCTCGGGATGAGCGTGTTCCTGAACGGCGATCTGAAGAGCGCGCAGGAGCTGCTCGCGCAAAAGGTCCTCTTCCGCGACCTCGAGCGCGCGTACGCCGACTCGCATCTCGGCCGGCTCGCCGGCAACACGGTCGAGAGCATCGAGACGAGCTCGCTGCACCTCGACCTCATCTCGGACATGAAGCGCATCAACTCGCACGTCTGCTCGATCGCCTACCCGATACTCGAGCAAGCGGGCGTGCTCGCGCACACGCGGCTCAAGACGCTACCGGCCGAAGGCGAGACTGTCGACGACGACGCCCGCGGCCCCCGCTGGTCCAAGGGCAAGCCGACCGCCGCCTGATGCGCTCCACGAGGGTTCCCGTCGCCGGCCCTCGCGGGCGGGCGCGCGGCGCCGGGCGCCGATGACGCCGACCGAGATCACGCTGCCGGTCACGCTCGCGGTCCTGGGCGCAGGGTTCCTGCACGCGCTGTGGAACGCGATGCTCAAGTCCGCGGCCGGCGAGCCGCTGCTCGACACGGCGCTGATCGTCGCCGGCTCGGGCGTCGTCGCGCTCGCGCTGCTTCCGTTCGTGGCGGTCCCCGCCCGCGCCGCGTGGCCGTACATGGCGCTGTCGGCGGTCATCCATTTCGCCTACTACATCACGCTGGCCGGCGCGTACCGTCGCGGCGACCTGTCGTTCGCCTATCCGCTCATGCGAGGCGTCGCGCCGCTGATCGTGGCGGTGCTGGGCATCGTGTTCCTCGGCGAGCGGCCGTCGGCGTCGATGCTCGCCGGCATCGCGCTGATCTCGCTCGGCATCCTGGTGATCGCGTGGTACGCGGGCGGACGCCACACCGTCGCGGCGGCCGGCTGGGCGCTCGCCAACGCCTGCATCATCGCGATGTATACGCTCGTCGACGGGGCGGGCACTCGCGCGTCGGGCAGCGCCGCCGGCTACGTCTGCTGGCTCATCTTCCTCGAGGGGCTCCCCTACCTCGCGTGGATCTACGTGACGCGCGGGCGCGCGGCGGTCGACTACCTGCTGCCGCGCTGGCGCCGCGGCATCGCCGGGGGCGCCGCGAGCCTCGCCGCCTACGGGATCGCGCTGTGGGCGATGACGCGCGCGCCGGTGGCCGTCGTCGCCGCGCTGCGCGAAGTCTCGGTGCTCTTCGCCGCCGGGCTCGGCGCGCTGGTGCTCAAGGAAGGGTTCGGGTGGAGGCGGATGGTCGGGGCGGCGGCGGTGGTGGCGGGGGTGGCGGCGTTGAGGCTTTGAAAGGCGGCGATGGGCGATAGGCGATGGGCGATAGGGAAACCGCCCCTTCGTCACGCGGGCGCGCTGTACGACCAACCTCGGCGAAAGCGGCGCCTTGGGCGGGCGGTTCCTATCGCCCATCGCCCATCGCCCATCGCCGCCTCTCAGAGCCTTAGCGCTGCCACCCCCGCCACCACCGCCGCCGCCCCGACCATCCGCCTCCACCCGAAC
>DASTCK010000303.1:0-2319 GCA_035711225.1 Casimicrobiaceae bacterium | reverse complement strand
CCCTTCGGCGCGGCGGCCGCGGGAGCCGCTGGCGCGGCTGCGGGTGCGGCGGCCATCGCCGGGGGCGCGGCCGGTGCGGCCGCGGCGGCGACTGCCGTCGCGGGTGCGGCGACGATCGGCGCTTCCTTCCAGTTCGCCCCGGCCTTGTTGACCATGAACACGACGCCACGCTGCACCTCGGCGTCGGTGAGCCCGGCGTTGCCCCCGCGCGGCGGCATCGCGCGGATGCCGGCGATCGCGTGCTGGACGGTGAGCTTCTCGCCTTGCGCGATCACCTTCGCCCAGGCGGCCTTGTCGCCGAGCTTGTGCGCGCCCGCGAGCCCCGTCTCGTGGCAGGTCTTGCAGACCTGCGCGAACACCTGGTCGCCCGCCAGCGTGCCCTTCGGCGCGGCGGGCGCGGCGACCTCGACCGTTCCGACGGGCGCGATGCGCGCGCGCACCGCGGCGTCGTCGCCCGCGTTGTGCGACACGCCGGTGACGAGCTGCGTGATCAGCACGATCAGCGCGATCGGCACGACGAACGCCAGCACGACGACGACGATGAGCTGCTTCGGGGTCTGGATCGGGGAGGTGTGCTGGTCGGGTTCGTTCATGGGATCGCGTCGTTTCGCGGCGCGTGGAGGCGGGCAAACGGCAATTATACCGGCCCCCCGAGCGCCGTTCCGGGGCGCGTGCCCGCGTTGGACGGGCCTTCCCCGCGCCAGCTACAATGTCGGGTTCGCGCGCCCGTAGCTCAGTTGGATAGAGTATTGGTTTCCGAAGCCAAGGGTCACAGGTTCGAATCCTGTCGGGCGCGCCACTCCCTTCCCGGCCGGCGGCCGGCGGCGCGGCGCGCTGCGATAGCGTGACGACGCCCGACGACCCGTCGCCGCCCCCCTCGGGCGGCGCGTCTTCCGCCTCGGCCGCCTCCGCGCCGGCGTTCCGGCCCCACCTGACGCTTGGCCTCCTCGGCGGCATCTTCGCCGTGCACTTCCTCGACCGGCAGCTGCTCGCGATCCTGATCCCGCCGATCCAGGCCGAGCTCGGCTTGAGCGACACGGCGATCGGCCTGCTGTCGGGCCTCGCGTTCACCGTCTTCTTCTCGGTCGTGGGGCTCGCGATCGCGCGCCTCGCCGACCGCTACGATCGCGCGCGCATCATCACCGTGTCGCTCGCGCTGTTCAGCGCGATGACGGCGCTTTGCGGCGTCGCGACCGGCTTCTGGCAACTCTTCGCGGCGCGCGTCGGCGTCGGCGTCGGCGAAGGCGGGACCAACCCGGCGTCGCATGCGCTGATCGCCGACCTGTTCCCGTCGCGGACGCGCGCCGCCGCGATGGCGGCGTACGGCGTGGGGCCGCACGTCGGCGTGCTGCTGGCGTTCGGGCTCGGCGGATGGCTCGCGCAATCGATCGGCTGGCGCGCTACGTTCGTCGTGGCCGGCGTGGTCGGCCTCGCGCTCGCGCTGGTCGCGCAGTTCGCGCTGCGCGACCCGCGTACGACGCTGGGCAGCGGGCGTGCGACGCCGCCGATGCCGATGCGCGAAGTCGTGCGCGCGCTTGCGCGCTCGCGCCCGATGCGCCACCTTTTCGCCGCGGCGACGCTGGCGATGGCGACGGTGATCGGCGCCCTCACCTGGCTGCCGACGCTGCTCACGCGCGCGCACGGCGCGAGCCTTGCGCACGCCGGCCTGCTGCTCGCGCTCGCGTTCGGCGTCGCCGGGGCGTTCGGCACGTACGCGACGGGGCGGTTCGCCGACGCCGTCGCGGCGGGCGACGCGCGGCGCAAGGGGAGGTTCACCGCGGCCTGCCAGCTCGCGCTCGCCGCGGCCTGGCTGCCCGCGCTGCTCGTCGACGACTCGCGCCTCGCCGTGTCGTTGCTGCTGCTGCCCGCGGTGCTCACCGGGGCCTACGTCGGCCCCACGCTCGCACTCATGCAGGACGGGGCCGACGCACGGGCGCGCGCGTTCTCCGCCGCGGTGCTGCTCTTCGTCGTCAATCTCGTGGGGGCGAGCCTGGGCCCGCTGGTGATCGGCCTGTTGAGCGACGCGCTCGCGGCAGCGTACGGTCCCCGGTCGCTTTCGCGTGCGATGCTCGTGCTTCCAGTGCTCGCTGCGTGGAGCGCATTCCACTTCCACGCCGCGACGCGCGCGCCGGCGCGCCAGGCCTGAAGCGGATCGCGACGACGCATGACGCGGAACCTGGGGGACTCCGCGAAGGCGGGAATCCAGCGTCGCGGGATGTGCGGGAGGTGACGGGAACGACGCCGGGTCTCCTTCGCTGGGACGACGGCGGGCGTTTCGCAACCAGGTTGCAAAGACGGGTTCCGCAACGGGCGCGGGGA
>DASTCK010000302.1:0-6279 GCA_035711225.1 Casimicrobiaceae bacterium | reverse complement strand
GGCGATAGGCGATAGGCGATAGGCGATAGGCGATAGGCGATAGGCGATAGGCGATAGGCGATAGCGACCCCGCTGGCGTTCGATCGCCCGCTCGTCATTCCAGCGGGAGCGGAATTTCCTATCGCCTATCGCCCATCGCCTATCGCCACCCTAGTACGTCTCGAGGTGGTACCGCCCCTCCGCGCGCAACCGCGGCAGGAGGCTCGCCCACTCCACGCCGTTCTCCCGGCACGCATCGGCGAACGCCTGCGCGACGCCTTCCTCCATGCCCTTGAGGCCGCACACGTACACGTAGGTGTTCGGGTCGGAAAGCGCGCGCGCGACGTCGGCGCCCCGCTCGCGGATGCGGTCCTGCACGTAGCGCTTGGGCTCGCCGGGGACGCGCGAGAACGCGAAGTTGATGTCGATGAAGTCGCGAGGCAGCTTCATCAGCGGGCCGAAGTAGGGGAGCTCCTCCTCGGCGCGCGCGCCGAAGAACAGCATCAGCGCCCCGCCCTCCTTGAGCGCGATGCGGCGGCGCCGCCGCTCGGTCATCGCGCGCATCGGCGCCGAGCCGGTGCCGGTGCACACCATCAGCAGGTTGGCGCCCGGGTGGTTGGGCATCAGGAAGCTCGTGCCGTACGGACCGATGACGTTGACGGTGTCGCCCTTCGCGAGGTCGCACAGGTAGTTCGACGCGACGCCCGCGACCGGCTTGCCGTCGTGGTCCTCGGTCACGCGCTTCACGGTCAGCGCGACGTTGTTGTAGCGCGGGCGCTCGCCCTCGCGCGGGCTCGCGATCGAGTAGAGGCGCGGATGGTGCGCTCGCCCGTGCGCGTCGGTGCCCGGCGGCAGGATGCCGATGGTCTGGCCCTCGAGCACCGGGAACGCGAGCGACCCGAAGTCGAGCACGATGTGCCGGATGTCCGACGAGGCACCCTCGCCGGTCAGCCGGAAGTTGCCGCTGACGGTGGCGATCGCCGGCTTCGCCACGGCGTAGAGGTTCACGTAGGGATGCGCCGCGGACCACGGCGGCGGCGAGGCGCCGCCCTGGCCGGCGGTCGCGATGCCGACGATGCGTGCGACCTCGGCCGGCATCTCGCTCGGCGCATCCGCGACCGTGAGCTCGCGCGCCGCCGGCAGCGTGTCCCACGCGAGCTGCTCGTTCACCGTGTAGACCGCCGTCTTCGCGACCTGGCGCCAGCTGTCGATCGCGCCGGTCGGGCAGGGCGCGAGGCACGCGTTGCAGCCGTCGCACTTCGCCGGATCCACGACGTAGTTGCGCGCGTCGTGCGTGATCGCGTCGATCGGGCAGGTCTCCTCGCACGTGTTGCACCGGATGCAGATCTCCGGGTCGATCAGGTGCTGGCGGACGACCTCGACGGTGGCTTCCATGGCTGGCAATCGTGGGCGTGCGGACGGGGCGCGTCAATGCCCTAGGCGAACCTCACATAGGCGAAGTCGACCGGCTGGTTGTTGATGCCGCGCGCCGGCGGCGCGATCCAGTTCGCGAAGCGCCCCGGTTCGGCCACGCGGCCCATCAGCGAGGCGACGAACGCGCGATCCTCGGCCGACGGGAGCCACTCGCGCTCGTGCTTCGCCCAGGTCGCCGCGTCCACGACGTTGCCGTCGGGGTCGACGTGCGCCGCGGACAGCGGGCCGATCTTGCGGTGGAACGCCTTGTGCGGCACGCGCAGCCGGAACGGGATGCCGGCCTTCTCGATGATCCTGTTCCAGCGCTCGACGCCGGCGGCCGCGTCCTTGATGTAATCGTCGCGCAGCTTCTCGTTCAGCGCGTTCAGCATCGGCGCCTCGACGGTGGCGAGCCGCCCGTCGCGCACCTCGAGCACCGGGTAGGTCGCGCCTGCGAGCTTGTGGTCGTCGTCGAGCTTCGCCTCGTCGAAGCGGCCCTTGAGGCCGGTCGAGTAGAACGTCGCGGCGTTCGACGACACGTCGGCGCCGAACAGGTCCATCGTCACCGAGAAGTGGAAGTTCAGGTAGCGCTGGATCGTCGGCAGGTCGATCACGCCGGCCGCGCGGAGCTTCGCGACCTCGTCGGTCTTGAGCTCCTTCATCGCGTCGCAGGTGCGCTGGATCACGCGACCGACGCCCGACTCGCCGACGAACATGTGGTGCGCCTCCTCGGTGAGCATGAAGCGGCAGGTGCGCGCGAGCGGATCGAAGCCCGATTCCGCGAGCGAGGCGAGCTGGTACTTGCCGTCGCGGTCGGTGAAGTAGGTGAACATGAAGAACGCGAGCCAGTCGGGCGTCTTCTCGTTGAACGCGCCCAGGATGCGCGGGTTGTCGGCGTCGCCCGAGCGTCGTTCCAGCAGCGCCTCGGCTTCCTCGCGCCCGTCGCGGCCGAAGTAGGCGTGCAGCAGGTAGACCATCGCCCACAGGTGCCGGCCTTCCTCGACGTTCACCTGGAACAGGTTGCGGAGGTCGTAGAGCGAGGGCGCCGTCAGCCCGAGGTGGCGCTGCTGCTCGACCGACGCCGGCTCGGTGTCGCCCTGCGTGACGATCAGCCGACGCAGGTTCGCGCGGTACTCGCCCGGCACCTCCTGCCACGCGGGCTCGCCCTTGTGCGCGCCGAAGTTGACCTGGCGCCCGGCCTCGGCCGGCGCGAGGAAGATGCCCCAGCGATAGTCGGGCATCTTCACGTAGTCGAAGTGCGCCCAGCCCTTCGGGTCGACCGATGTCGCCGTCCGCAGGTAGACGTCGTAGCGCGACGTCCCCTCGGGACCCATGTCGGCCCACCACGACTGGAACTCGGGCTGCCAGTGCTCGAGCGCGCGCTGCAGCGTCCGGTTGTCGGCGAGGCCGACGTTGTTGGGGATCTTCTCGCTGTAATCGATCGTCATGGCACGCTCCGTCGGTGTCTCGTCGTTCCCGCGCAGGCGGGAATCCAGTGTCGCTGCGTCGAGCCCCGCCGTGCCCTGCGCCCCGGACGGGGGCCGCGGGAACGGACGGCGCGGGAACCGCGCGTTAGACGCGCTCGCGGTTGAATC
The DNA here is from genome assembly GCA_035711225.1 of Casimicrobiaceae bacterium. Classification (GTDB taxonomy): domain Bacteria; phylum Pseudomonadota; class Gammaproteobacteria; order Burkholderiales; family Casimicrobiaceae; genus VBCG01. The sequence goes on along the minus strand of DASTCK010000302.1, from coordinate 3,292 downwards.
TCGCCTTGCTGCCCGTCCCGAACACCTTCAACGCGCCGGCCTCGCCGGTCGCGTTGGGACGGATGAAGATCCAGTTCTGCCACGCCGACAGGCGGCCGAACACGCGCGTGGCCATCGTCTCGCCGGGGCCGAAGCGCAGGTTCGCCTCCATGCCGGTGAGCGCGTCCGGCGACAGGCTCGCGCGCTCCTCCAGCGCGAGGCGGACCTCCTCGTCCCAGTCGAGGTCGTCGGGCGCGGCGGTCACGAGGCCGAGCGCGAGCGCCTCGTCGGCCGCGACCGCGCGGCCGATCGCCGCGCGCGCGGCGGCGAGCGGCTCGTCCTCGTCGTAGAAGCGCGACGCGAGGCGCGAGCGGTCGTTCACCATCGGGTAGCGTCCGAAGTTCGCCGCCGACAGCAGGAGGCGCGGCGCGCGCGCCGGCTCGTCGGGCAGCGCGAGCATGTAGGTGCGGTCCGCCGCGAACGCGAGCTCGGCGAGCGTGCCGGCGAAGCAGGAGCCCGGCTCGACGAGCGCGTAGATCGAGCGCGAGGTCACGTCGAGCCGCGCGAGGGTTCGCCGGAGCATGCCGGCCGTCTCACGGACGAACCAGTGCGACGCGTGACGCTCGAGCGCCTCGTCGCAGGCCAGCACGTGCGCGGGGTCGCCCTCGGTCTTCAGGATCCAGGTGCCGAGCTCGAGCTCGTTGGTGCGCAGCATCAGGATCGCGTCGTCGAGGTCGCGCGCCATGGCGAGCGGCCACCAGGCGGCTCCCTTCGCGACGATCGCGTCGACGCCGGTCGGCTCCATCGCGGCGGGCGCCTTCACGGTGATCGTGGCGTGACGCGCCGCGCGGTCGACCTTCACGTCGACGGGCGGGTCGTGGTAGCCCGCCTCGTCGATCGTGCGCGCGAGCGGCGGGAGCGCGACGCCGCGCGCGTCCGCGGGCCGGTCGCTCGTCGCGGCGAGCGCCTCGGCGCGACGGCGCACCAGCTCGCCGAACTGCTGCGGCTTGGCGTGATCGTCGACGAGCCGCCATTCCTTGGCGCGCGGCGCGCGGACGCCTTCGACCAGCGTGCAGAACACGTCCGCGTGGTCGCGCCGGACGCGGCGCTTGTCGGTGATGCGCGTGAGGCCCCCGGTGCCCGGCAGCACGCCGAGCAGCGGCACCTCGGGCAGGCTCACGGCCGAGCTTCGATCGTCGACCAGCAGGATCTCGTCGCAGGCGAGCGCGAGCTCGTAGCCGCCGCCTGCGGTCGTGCCGTTGCACGCGGCGATGAACCTGAGGCCCGAATGCCGGCTCGCGTCCTCGATCCCGTTGCGCGTCTCGTTGGTGAACTTGCAGAAGTTCACCTTCCACGCGTGCGACGAGAGCCCGAGCATGAAGATGTTGGCGCCCGAGCAGAACACGCGGTCGCGCGCGCTGGTGACGACGACTACGCGCACCGACGGGTGCTCGAAGCGCAGCCGCTGCAGCGCGTCGTGCAGCTCGATGTCCACGCCGAGGTCGTAGCTGTTGAGCTTGAGCTTGTAGCCCGGGCGCAATCCGCCGTCCTCGTCGACGCTCATCGAGAGCGTGGCGACGGGGCCGTCGACCGCGAGCTTCCAGTGCCGGTAGCGGTCGGGGTGCGCATCGTAGGTGACGAGCTTTGCCGTCGCGGGCACCAGCTCGAGGGCGGGTTCGGCCATCGGTTGCCTCCGGGGGAGAGCGCGGCGCGCGTCAGGCGCGCGCCAGCTCCTTGAGTTCAGCGAGCGAATGCGCGGGATCCGCGCCGGACGTGTCGACGACGGCGTCGGCCTTGCGGTAGAGCGGCTCGCGCGCGGCGAGGATGCGCTTCAGGTCCGCCATCGCCTCGCCGCTGCCTTCCATCGGGCGGAAGTCGCCCTGCGCGACGACGCGGCCCATGTGCTCCTCGGGCGCGGCCTTGACCCAGACCGTGTAGCAGCGGTCGAGCAGCAGGTGGTAGGTGTCGGGTTCGGAGACGATGCCGCCGCCGACGGCAACGACGAACCGATCGTGCGTGTCGAGCAGCCGCTCGAGGCATCGCCGCTCGATCCGGCGGTAGCCCGCCTGGCCGTAGAGCATGAACAGCTCCGACAGGCTGACGGCCGCCTCGCGCTCGATCTCCCGGTCGAGCTCGACGAACGGCCAGTGGAGCTCGCGCGCGAGCGCCGCGCCGAGCGTCGTCTTGCCGGCACCGCGGAGGCCGACCAGCGCGATGCGCGTGCGTCGCGTCGCGTCGTCGCGGCCGAACTCCCGCATCAGCCGGAACAGCGCCTCCTCGAGCCGGTGGGGCGGCAGCTCGGCCAGGAAGCGGCGGATCAGGCGCTGCTCGGGGGCGTCGTCCCCGAAGAGGTCGGTGAGCGTCGCGTCGAGCGCGCCGGCCACGCGGCGCAGCAGCACGATCGAGACGTTGCCTTCGCCGGCTTCGAGCTGCGCGAGGTAGCGCTCGGAGACCTGCGCCTGCACGGCCAGGGCCTTCCGCGACATGCCGCGCCGCTCGCGCGCCTCGCGCACCCGCTTCCCGAGCTGGGCGAGGAACGCAGCGGCGTCGTCGTCGTTGGCGCGCGGATCGTCGGTGGCCAGCGGGGCGGTCATGGGCGTGGGGCGGGAGAACTAGCGAACTATACCGCAGGAAGCCATGATTGCAAGCAATTTAATGCATGATGCCGATGGCGGTCGGCCGGGATAACCCTGCGAGATCCGGGGTGAGACGTTGTTATCTCCAGAGAATCATATAGTTGACTATTATTGTCGGGGATGCGAAATAATGCTTGACAGGGCGACATGGTGTACCTAAAGTTCATCAACGACGCGGGATGCGCTCGCCGCGCGAGCGCCGTTCCCGTGGCTTTGCCGTCTCGGAGGAGGAGGCGTCGAGGTGCCAGCCCTAGCCGACTGCCCGACCGGCGCGTTGACGCGCGCCGCGTGCCCCGGATCGCCGACGCGATGAGCGCCGACGCCTTCGCGTCGCTCATCGCCGCGGTGACCGGGCGTGTCGCCGACCGGCCGCTCGATGCGGCGCTCGCCCGTGACCTCAATCGCGCGTTGCCGGGCGATGGTCCCGAGGTCGCCGCGATCGCGGCGGCCTGCCGGGACGCGATCCGCGACGGCTGGATGTGCAGCCGCGAGGCGGGGGGCATCCGTTACGGCCGCGTCGTCAAGGCGGGACCCGCCACGCACGGTTTCTCGGTCGACGTCGTCGACATGCACGACATCGCCGGCCCGCACCACCGGCATCCGCACGGCGAGATCGACCTCGTGATGCCGCTCGACGCCGACGCGCGGTTCGACGGCCACGGCGCCGGGTGGGTCGT
>DASTCK010000301.1:0-7388 GCA_035711225.1 Casimicrobiaceae bacterium | reverse complement strand
GCCGTCCTCGCGTTCGGCGAGGCGGGCTTCGCGCCGATGGTCGCGCTGTTCACGATCAGCAACCTGACGCACTTCACGCTCGGCGTGTGGATCGTCGACCACCAGGCGCGCTTCGGCAACCTGGTGCGCAACCCGATGGTCTGGTCGACGGTCGCGGGCTTCGCGTTCGCGATCTTCCGCCCGCCGCTGCCCGACATCGCCGCGGTGACGATCAGGATGATCGGCGATGCGCTGATCCCGATGATGCTGCTGTCGCTCGGCGTGCGGCTCACCGACATCCGCTGGAGCGACGCCCGCCTCGGCGTCGTCGGCGGCATCGTGTGCCCGCTGACGGGGCTCGCCATGGCGGCGCTGCTCGTTCCCGTGCTCGGCCTCGACGCGCGGCAGGCAGGCCTGCTCTTCCTGTTCGGCTGCCTGCCGCCGGCCGTGCTCAACTTCATGGTGGCCGAGCAGTTCAAGCGCGAGCCCGCGAAGGTCGCGTCGATCGTGCTGATCGGCAACGTGCTCTCGGTCGTCTTCGTGCCGATCGGCCTGTCGATCGCGCTGCGCTAGGAGCCCCCGGATGACCACGCGCATCGACGCGATCCTGTTCGACCTGGGCGGCGTGCTCATCGAGCTCGCCGGCGTCGAGCGCATGCTGGCCTGGAGCCCGTCGCTCGGCACCACCGAGGAGCTGTGGCGTCGCTGGCTCGCGTCGCCCGCGGTGCGAAGCTACGAGACCGGGCGGAGCGACCGCGACGCCTTCGCCGACGCCATCATCGTCGAGTTCGGCCTGCCGGTCGCGCGCGAGGACTTCCTCGCCGAGTTCGCGTGGTGGCCGCGCACGCTGCATCCGGGCGCAGGCGCGCTGCTCGCCCGGCTCGCGCCGCGCTACACGCTGGCCTCGCTGTCCAACACCAACGAGCTGCACTGGGAGCGCTTCGAGCGCGAGTGGGCGCTCCCCGGCATGTTCCATCGCAACTTCCCGTCGTACGCCGTCGGCAAGCTCAAGCCCGACGCCGACTACTTCGAGCACGTGCTCGACGCGCTCGACGTGAAGCCCGGGCACGCCCTCTTCGTCGACGACAACCGGATCAACGTCGAGGCGGCGCGCGCAGTGGGAGTGCACGCGCGCCAGGTGAAGCGGTTCGACGACCTCGGCCCGACGCTCGCCGAGGCCGGCGTCGCGCTGGCGGCAGGGAGCCACGGATGAACCTCCGCAGCATGCTCGAATCGCGCGCCGCGCAACGCAAGCCGCTGCGCGTCGCGCTGATCGGCGCCGGCAAGTTCGGCTCGATGTACCTCGCCCAGGCCAAGCACACGCCCGGCGTCCACGTCGCGGTCATCGCCGACCTCGCGCCCGATCGAGCGAAGGCGTCGCTCGCGCGCGTCGGATGGCCGGCCGACAGGTTCGCCGCGCGAACGATCGCCGAGGCCGCCCGCGGCGGCGCCACCTGCATCGTCGACGACGCGCTGGCGGCGATCGCATCGCCGGACGTCGACATCGTGATCGACGCGACCGGCAGCCCCGCGGCGGGCATCCGCCACGTGCTCGCCTGTTGCGAGCACGGCAAGCACGTCGTGATGGTGAACGTCGAGGCCGACGCGCTCGCCGGACCGCTGCTCGCGCGCCGCGCCCGCCAGGCGGGCATCGTCTACTCGCTCGCGTACGGCGACCAGCCGGCGCTGATCTGCGAGCTGGTCGACTGGTGCCGCGCCGCCGGCTTCGAGGTGGTGGCCGCGGGCAAGGGCACCAAGTACCTGCCGGCGTACCACGAGTCGACCCCCGAAACCGTGTGGCCGCACTACGGCTTTTCGCCCGAGCGTGTCGCGGCCGGCGACTTCAACGCGCAGATGTTCAACTCGTTCCTCGACGGCACCAAGAGCGCGATCGAGATGGCGGCCGTCGCGAACGCCACCGGCCTCGCGCCCGCGGCGTCGGGGCTCGCGTTCCCGCCGTGCGGCGTCGACGACCTGCCGCGCGTCCTGCGCCCCCGCGACGAGGGCGGCCAGCTCGACCACGCGGGTCAGGTCGAGGTGATCAGCTCGCTCGAGCGCGACGGGCGGCCGGTGTTCCGCGACCTGCGCTGGGGCGTATACGTCACGTTCCGCGCCGGCGCGTCGGAAGGCGAGGACTACGTGCGGCGCTGCTTCGGCGAGTACGGCTTCCCGACCGATCCGTCGGGCCGCTACTCGGCGATGTACAAGCCCACGCACGCGATCGGCCTCGAGCTCGGCATCTCGGTGGCGTCGGTGGGATTGCGGGGCGAGCCGACCGGCGCGCCGACCGATTGGCGCGGCGACGTCGTCGCGACCGCCAAGCGCGCGTTGCGCGCCGGCGAGACGCTCGACGGCGAAGGCGGCTACACGGTGTACGGCAAGCTCGCGCCCGCCGCGGCGTCGCTCGAGCTCGGCGCGTTGCCGCTCGGCCTCGCGCACGGCGTCACGCTCAAGCGCGCCGTCGCGGCGCACGCGCCGGTGCGGTGGGTGGACGTGGCGTTCGACGCGGACCATCCGGCCGTCCGCTTCCGCCGCGAGATGGAAGCGGCCTTCGCGCGCTGATTCGCGCGCGCGGGCCTCAGAGCCCGAGCCGCTTCGCGCCGCGCGAGAGCGTGCGCATCGTGACGTCGCGTACGTCGCGAAACTCCTCGTCGACGCGCTGGCCGTCGCGGACCGGGACGCACGAGATGATCGCGAGCGGGATCGCGCCGCTCAGCGTGTAGACGTGCGCCCCGGCGGCGGCCGCGAGGTGACGGACGCCGTTGTCGACGGTGAGCACGCCGGCGCTGCGGGCGCACAGCGCCGCCACCAAACGCAGCGACGCCCCGTACAGCGTCTTGCCCGGCCAGCGCCGGTAGCGGGGATCGTCCGCCTCGTCCTGCCGGCCCACGGCGACCGGCACGTAGCCGCGCCGCGTCAGGTCGTCGGCGCAATGCACCCAGTAGACGTTGTCGACGCACTTGTTGGCGCGGCGCACGGCCGGATGGTTGGACATGCAGCTCACCGAGTGCCGCGCCACGACGACGACCGGCTTGCCTTCCCCCAGCGTCGCGAGCGCCTGGTCGGCCGCGTCCCGCTCGTCGGGCGTGATCGCATAGTCGTACTTCAGGCTGTCGATCTCGACGCCGAGCATGTGCCCGTAGGCCGAGGCGAACGACTGGCCGGTCGTCCAGCAACGCTGCAGCGCGGCGTCCGGATCGAGACGCACGTGCTTCCCCGGCAACCGCGACGCGGCGGCGTCGTCGAGCACGCTCAGCGTATCGACGTGGGGATTGTGTTGCAGCACCTGCCAAGGGCCGCCTTCGTCGCGGCACCACACCGTGAGCCTGCCGCCCGGATGCGCGAGCTTCCAGCTGCGGATCGCCGGCGTGGCGAGCAGCGTGTCGCCGATCTGGTCGGGGGCGGCCAGGACGAGTTCGTCCACCGGGGCCTCGCGATGCCGGCGCGCGCCCGGTGGGGCGCTACGCCGCGCGGCGGAACGTCGCGAGCACCGCGCCGGCCGCGACGAACAGCCCGCCGAACGTGCGGTTGACCCAGCGCACGTGACGCGGTTCCCGCAGCGCGCGCAGCACCTTCGCCGCGAGCCCGGTGTAGACGCTCATCACGACGAGGTCGGTGAAGAACAGCGTCGCGCCGCACACGACGTATTGCGGGAGCTGCGGCAGCGCGGGGTCGATGAACGGCGGGAGCACCGCGAGCATGAACACGATCGACTTCGGGTTGGTCGCGTTCACGAGGAAGCCGTTGAGCAGGAGCTGGCGCGGCGTGAGCGACACGTTCGCGCCGCCGTCGGTCGCCGGCGCCGCCGGCGAGCGCCATTGCTGGATGCCCAGCCACACGAGGTAGGCCGCACCGAGCCACTTGACCGCGCCGAAGAGCGTCGTCGACGCCGCGATGATCGCGCCCAGCCCCGCCGCGACGATCACGAGCACGAACAGGATGCCGGCCTGCAGGCCGAGGATGTTCCAGGCGGCCCGCGCGTAGCCGTAGCGCATGCCCGCGGACATGCACGAGATCGCGCCCGCGCCGGGCGAGAGGCTGATGACCCACGCGGCGACGAGGAAGGCGAGCCAGGTGTCGAGCGGCATCCGGCGATTTTACCGCGGCGCCGATCGCGACCGCGGCGGCCCGCGTCGCGGAACGCAGCCGCGTCCCTCGCCACTCGGGTATGCGTTGCACTTGCCGCAGGAAAAGCGCCGGGCCGCCCCAATTTTTCCTGCTGGATCGAGGCTTTTCGCCGCCGCCAAAAAAGCAACGGGCCGGTCAGCCCGGCCCGTCGCCTCACCCACGCGGCGGTGATCGCGCCGCGCCCTTCAAGGTCAACGTCTGACAGCAGCCTCCGGAAAAAAGTTCGCCCGGCCCGGCCTCCCCCGGTACCCCTCCCGGCGGCGCCGGTTCCGCCGGTGCCGCCCGGCCGGGTTTGCCCACCCGGCGCCGGGGATCAGTACTTGACGCTGCATCCGTACGGCGTCGTGCTCGCGACGGTCACGGGCTTGCCCGCCGTCGCCTCGGTGAGCGCGGCTCGCACGTAGTTGTTCGCGAGCCTCGCGTCGGCCGGGTTGGCGCTGCGACGATCGTCGATCGCGCCGTTGTAGAGGATCCGGCCGTCGGGCCCGATGACGAACATGTGCGGTGTCGTCTTGGCCGCATAGGCGCGGCCGGTGGCGCTGGTGGCGTCGATCAGCACGGCGCGAGGCGAGGCGCCCTGCGCGGCCATCCACGACTGCATCTGCGCGCCGTCCCTGTACTCCCAATGGTCCTGGCGCGTCGAGTTCACCGAGAGCCACACGACGTCCTTCGCGCCCCACTCCTTCTGCAGGTCCTGCATGTTGCGCGAGCCGTAGTGCTTGCGCACGAACGGGCACTCGGGATTGGTCCACTCGAGCACGACGAACTTGCCGCGGAAGTCGGCGAGCCTCACGGTCTTGCCCGCGGCATCCGTGACCGCGAAGTCGGGGGCGGGCGAGCCGGGCGTGGGCGCGGCGTGGGCCAGGGCGAGCGCGCCGGCGCAGGCGAGCGCGATCAACGCGCGGGAGAAGGCGAGGCGGGTCATCGTCGTCCTCCGGAAAGCGTCAGGTTACAGCGTGGCGAGCGCGTCCGCCACGATGCGGGAGGTGAGAACCTCGGGCAGCAGCAAAGGTTCCCGCCCCGGCCGGTACAGCACGTACACCGGCACGCCGTTGCGGCCGAGCGACGCGAGCGCGCGCGTGATGTCGGGGTCGCGCCGCGTCCAGTCGGCGCGCACCAGCGCGACGCCGCGCGTCCTGAAGGCGTCGAGCACCGCGGGGTCGTTCAGGACGAGCCGCTTGTTCACCTGGCAGGTCACGCACCACGCGGCGGTGAAGTCGACGAACACCGGTCCTGCGGTGGCCAGCTCGGCGAGCCTGCCGGGCGAGTAGCCCTGCCACGCCCCGCGCGCCGCGGCGGGACGCGACGGCGACGCGTCGACGGGCGGAGGCGAGGCGAGCGGCCGGGCGACGATCACGGCACCGGCGAGCGCCGCGAGCGCGACCCATCGCCATCCCGCCCGCCCGCCGAGGCGCGCGGCGTGCCACGCCCAGAGCGCGAGCGCGACGGCGATCAGCGCGATCGCCAGGCGCAGCACCGCGTCCACGTCGAGTTGCGTCCCGAGCACCCAGGCGAGCCACGCGACGGTGGCGTAGAGCGGGAACGCCAGGAGCTGCTTGAAGCGGACCATCCACATTCCCGGGCGCGGAAGCACGCGCCTCCAGGCGGGGAACCATGCGAGCAGCACGTAGGGCAGCGCCATGCCGATGCCCAGCGCCAGGAACACCGCGAGCGTCTGCCAGGCCGGCTGCGCCAGGGCGAAGCCGAGCGCGGCGCCCATGAACGGCGCGGTGCACGGCGAGGCGACGATCACGGCGAGCACGCCGGTGCCGAACGCGTCGAGCGTGCGGTTGCGCGAAGTCCAGCCGCGCACCGACGCGGGCGCGACGTTGCCGAACTCGAACACGCCCGAGAGGTTGAGCCCGAGCACGAAGAACAGCAGCGCGAGCAGCGTGACGAAGAGCGGCGACTGCAGCTGGAAGCCCCAGCCGAGCTGCTCGCCCGCCGCGCGCAGCGCGACCAGCACGAGCGCGAGCCCCGTGAACGTCGCCAGCACGCCGGCGCCGTACGCGATCCCCTCGCGGCGCATCGTCGCGCGCGAGTCGTGGTGCTCGGCGAACCCGAGCACCTTGATGGACAGCACCGGCAGCACGCAGGGCATCAGGTTCAGCACGAGCCCGCCCGCCAGCGCGAAGAGCACCGCGAGCGCGAGCGACATCGCCGCGGCCGACGACGCCGCCGGGACGGCGAGCGACGGTGGCGGCACGTCCACGGGCTTGGGGCCCGCCACGACGCTGCCCGCCAGCGCGACGTCGACGCTCGCGGCCTTCGCGGGGAAGCCTTGCGTGGCGGTCACCACGCCCGCGAGACGCCGGAAGTCCGGCGCGAGCTGGAACGCGACCGGCAGCGTGAGGACGTAGCCTGCACCGTCGCGCGCGAGCGCCTGCGGCGCCGAGGCCTCGATGCGGCCCTCGTCGAGCGGGAAGAAATGCAGCTTCCCCGGATCGGCGGCGCCGGCGGGGGGGACGAGCTCGAGGCGAACGTGCTGGCCCTCGCCGAGCGCGCTCGCGCTCCACCCCGCCAGCGGCTGCGGCAGCGCGGCGAGCGTCGCGTCGATCGGCCCTCCCCAGCGGGGATGCGGTGCGGCGCCAGCCGCGACCGGGAGCGCGAGCGTCAGGTCGGCCCCCTCGGGAATGCAGGTCTCCTTGCAGACGAGCCAGTCGGCCCGCGCGGCGAGCGCGAGGTCGGTGCCCGGGCGCGCGTCCGCGGGAACGGCCAGCGCGACGGGCAGCAGCACCTCGCCCTCGTAGCCGTAGTTGACCAGCGGCCCGGCCGGCAGCGCGCGAGGCGCGGGCCACTGGATGGGGCCGGCGGTCATGCCGGCCGGCAGCTTCCAGTCCAGCGTCGTCGGCAGCCCGGAATCGCCCGGGTTGCGCCAGTACGTGTGCCACCCCTCCCGCATCGCGAGACGAAGCGCCACGGTCACCGTGCTCCCGGGGGCCGCCGCAGCCTGTGCGGGCACCAGCTCCGCCTCGACGTTGGGCGTGCGGACGGGCGCGCCGAACGCCGTCGCGGTCGCCAGCGCGAGCGTGGCCGCCGCCAGCCGGGCGAGGGCGCTACGGGGGAGGCGGGCGGTCGGCATCGTCGGGGGGTGGGCGGGGTCGAGCCCCGGGGGGTAGAGCCGGAGCCGGGGCCACGGGTTCCGCGAACCTGCAATTCTCTCATTCCGGATCAAGGGGCTGCCGCTCCGCCGGACGGGCACTCTCCGCCGGCTGGTAGAATCGGGGCTCCTTTCGGGGAGTAGCCGCCCCGCGAATCAGCGCGGGGGCGTACGTCAACAT
>DASTCK010000300.1:0-3640 GCA_035711225.1 Casimicrobiaceae bacterium | reverse complement strand
GCGAAGATCGGCAGCAAGGCGGTCACGCTCTCGCTGCCGCGCACGTTCGCGGCGCCGATCGCGTTCGATACGGTCACCGGGAATGTTCGCTGGCGCAGGGGCCCCGAGTCGAGCGACGTCGAGCTCGACGGCCTCGCGTTCGCGAATGCGGACGCCGCCGGCACCGCGAGCGGAACGTGGCGCCTGGCGAAGACCGGGGCCGGCAGCGTGGACCTGTCCGCGCGCCTGACGCGCGCGGACGCCCGCGGCCTGCCGCGCTACCTGCCGATCGCGCTGGGCGCGTCGGTGCGCGACTGGGTGCGCCGCGCGATCGTCGCGGGCACCTCGGACGACGTGAGGCTCACGCTCAAGGGCGATCTCGACAAGTTCCCGTTCGCCGATCCCCGGCAGGGCACGTTCGTCCTCGCGGTCAAGGCGAAGAACGGGACGATCGACTACGCGGAAGGCTGGCCGGCGGTGAGCGAGGTCGACGCCGACATCCGCTTCGAGAACCGGGCCATCGTCGTCGAGGGCCGGCGCGCGCGCATCTACGGCGCGCAGATCGGGCCCACGAAGATCGCGATCGACAACATCGCCGCGGAGGTGCCGCGGCTCACGCTCGACGGCGAGGCGAGCGGCCCGACCGCCGAGTTCCTGCAGTTTCTCGCGACGAGCCCGCTCGCCCGCGGTGCGGGAAGCGCCCTCGCGGGCGTCCAGGCGACCGGCAACGGAAAGCTCAAGCTGCGCTTCGAGCTCCCGCTCGGAGAGGCGGACAAGACGACCGTCGCGGGCGAGTACACGCTGGCGGGCAACCAGCTCCGGATGCCGGGCGTGCCGACGCTCTCGGCGATCGATGGGCGGATCAGGTTCGGCGACACCGGCGTGAGCGCGACCGACGTGTCGGCCGAGCTCTACGGCGGGCCGGCGAAGCTCTCGATCGCGAGCATCGAGGGCGGCGTACGCGTCAACGGTCAGGGCACCGCGAACCTGCTCGCCGCGCGCAACGACCTGCCCGACCTCGTCGCCGACCGCATCACCGGCACCACCGACTGGACGCTCGTGATGGAGTCGCGGTCCGGACGCACGCAGTGGACGGTCGACTCGACGATGCGTGGTGCGGCGATCGACCTCCCCGCGCCGGTCGGCAAGACCGCGGGCGAGATCGCGCCCCTTCACGTCGAGCGGCGTCCGGATGCGCGCGGGCAGGGCGACGCGCTCACCGTCGAGATCGCGCGCGTCGGCCGCGTGCTCGTGCAGCGCCAGCTTGCGAGCGACACGGCGACCGTCGAGCGGGTGCTCGTGCTGCTGGGCCGCGCGGCGGCTCAGCCGGCCGAGAACGATCGCCCCGGGATGTGGGTGCGGGGCGACCTCGCCTCGCTCAACCTCGACGACTGGCTGGCGCTGCGCGCGCAGCTGCAGTCGCGCGGCGGCGGCGCGGGGGCCACCGGGCCGGCCGTGCGCGGTGTCGACCTCGAGGCGACGTTGCTGCAGGTGTTCGGGCGCAAGTTCAACGACGTCAAGGCCACCGCGCGCTCGAGCGGCGAGGACTGGCGCGTGCAGCTCACGACGCGCGAGGCGGCGGGAGGCGCCGACTGGAAGGCCGCGACGCCCGCGCTGCCCAACGGCCGTCTCGTTGCCCGGCTCGCGCGCCTGTCGGTTCCCGACGAGGGCGAGCTCGCGCCCTGGCAGGGCGGCGACCGGGCGAAAGGCGCGCGCGGCGAGAACGAGGCCAATCCCTGGCCGGAGCTCGACGTCAAGAGCGACGCGCTGATGTCGAAGGGCCGCGATCTCGGCCACCTCGAGATGCTGGCGCGTCCGCAGGCGGCCGACTGGCGCATCGAGAAGCTGACGCTCACGAGCGACGCCGGGCAGATCCAGGCCGAAGGGTGGTGGCGCGCGGCGAGCCGCTCGCAGCAGACGCGGCTCGACGTCAGCCTCGAAGCGCCCGACGCGGGAGCGATGCTGCGCCGCTTCGGCTTTCCCGACGTGATGCGCGCCGCGCCCACGACGATCAAGGGGCAGCTCGAATGGCCGGGGGCGCCGAGCGATTTCGAGCCGGCCCAGCTGTCGGGGTCGCTCGCCGTCGCCGTCGGCGCGGGACAGTTCACCAAGATCGAGCCGGGCATCGGCAAGCTCCTGGGCGTCCTGTCGCTGCAGGCGCTGCCGAGGCGCATCACGCTCGACTTCCGCGACGTGTTCAGCGAGGGCTTCGCCTTCGACACGATCGAAGGCAAGGTGAAGGTCGCGCGCGGGGTCATGACGACCGACGATCTGAGGCTCGCGGGACCCGCGGCGCGCGTCGACATCACCGGCGAGGCCGACCTCGCGAGGGAAACGCAGCGGCTCAACGTGCGCGTGCTGCCGGCGCTGTCGTCGACCTTCTCCGCCGGCACCGCAGGGGCCGCGATGCTGCTGCTCGCCGCCAATCCGCTCATCGCCGCGGCGGTCGGCGCGGGCACGCTGCTCGCGCAGAAGGTGATGAAGGACCCGCTCGAGCAGATGTTCAGCTACGACTACCGCGTCACCGGCTCGTGGAGCGACCCGGTGGTCGAGCGCGTCGGCGCGCGTTCGCAGCAGGCCGCGCCCGCCGCGCCGGGCACGCCTGCCGCGCAATCGGGCACGCCGCCGACGGTCGCGCCGCCCGCCGCGCCGGTCCCGACGCCTGCGACGCCGGCATCGCCGTCAGTGGGATCGGCCAAGTGACGTCGCGACCGTTTCGCGTCGCCGCCGTGCAGATGGTGTCCGGCGGAGACGTCGAGGCGAACCTCGCCAAGGCCGCGACGCTGGTCGAGACGGCCGCGGGCGAGGGCGCCGAGCTCGTGCTGCTGCCCGAGTATTTCGGCATCCTCGGCGCCCGCGCGACCGACAAGGTGCGCGCCGCCGAGCGCGACGGCGATGGGCCCCAGCAGGCGTTCCTCGCGCAGCAGGCGCGCGCGCATCGGATCGTGCTGATCGGGGGCAGCGTCCCGATCGCGTCGGCGGACCCGTCGCGCGTGCGCAGCGCCTGCCTCGCGTACGGTCCGGACGGGACGCGCCTCGCGCGTTACGACAAGATCCATCTGTTCCGCTTCGCGCAGGGAGACGAGGCCTACGACGAGACCCTCACGATCGAGCGCGGCGACGCGCGGGTCGCGTTCGACGCGCCCTTCGGCCGCATCGGGCTCACGATCTGCTACGACGTGCGCTTCCCGGAGCTCTACCGCGCGCTCGGCGATTGCACGCTGGTGTGCGTGCCCGCGGCGTTCACCTGGACCACCGGCAGCGCGCACTGGCACCTGTTGCTGCGCACGCGCGCCGTGGAGAACCAGGCATGGGTGCTCGCCGCCGCGCAGGGCGGAACGCACGCGAACGGCCGCCGCACGTTCGGGCACTCCTGCCTCGTCGATCCGTGGGGCGAGATCGTCGCCGAGCGCGCCGACGACGGTCCGGGCGTGATCGTCGGCATCGTCGATCCGGCGCGCACCGCGGAAGTGCGCGGGAGGCTGCCGGCGCATGCGCACAGGGTGATGTGAGGGGGCGATGGGCGATGGGCGATAGGCGATAGGCGATAGGCGATAGGCGATAGGCGATAGGCGCTAGGAGGGTTGGGGGCCGGGCGAGTCGCTTGGAGCGGGGTATGGCGCCGACCGGTGTCGCACCGGGGTCAGGCCCCACGGCGCTC
>DASTCK010000299.1:0-9323 GCA_035711225.1 Casimicrobiaceae bacterium | reverse complement strand
GCGGGCGACGAGGCGATGCTCGCCGCGCTGAACGCGGTCGAGGGCGCGAGGACCGCCGGCGGCCCGGCGGTGCCGCTCACGTATTTCGAGTTCGGCACGCTCGCCGCGCTGTGGCTGTTCGCGCGGCACGCGGGCGACGCGCTCGTGCTCGAGGTGGGGCTGGGCGGCCGCCTCGACGCCGTGAACGTCGTCGACGCCGACGTCGCGATCGTCACGAGCGTCGACCTCGACCACCGCGACTGGCTCGGCGACACGCGCGAGTCGGTCGGGCGCGAGAAGGCCGGCGTCTTCCGCGCGGGCCGCCCCGCGATCTGCGGCGACGTCGACCCGCCGCGCTCGCTCGTCGACGAAGCGCGGCGCGTGGGGGCGCGGCTCCTGGTCGCCGGACGCGATTTCGCGGCGCTGCCCGAGGGCACGCAATGGCGCTACCGCGGCCCCGGCAGCGAGCGCTACGGCCTGCCGGTGCCGGCGTTGCGCGGCCGCTACCAGCTCGACAACGCCGCGTGCGCGATCACCGCGCTCGACGCGCTGCGCGATCGGCTGCCGGTGAGCGCCAACGCGATCCGCGAAGGCCTCGTGGGCGTCGAGCTCGCCGGGCGCTTCCAGGTGCTGCCCGGCCGCCCGACGCGCGTGCTGGACGTCGCGCACAATCCGCACGCCGCGCGCGCGCTGGCGGCGTGCCTCGCGTCGATGGGCTACCACCGCGAAACACACGCGGTGCTCGGCATGCTCGCCGACAAGGACATCGACGGCGTCGTCGCCGCGCTGCGCGGGCAGGTCGACCGGTGGACCGTGGCGACGTTGCCGGGACCGCGCGGTGCGTCCGCCGAAGCGCTTGCCGCCGCCCTCGCGCGCGCGGGCGTCCCGGAGGACCGCGTGCGCACCGCCCCGGACGTCGCGACCGCGTGGCGCGTCGCCCGCGACGCCGCGGGCGAGGCTGATAGAATCGTCGCCTTCGGTTCGTTCCTCACCGTCGCCGCCGTGCTTGCGACGGAACGCTGACCCCGAAGGCAAGCGCGACCGATGGCCGATCCTGCCGATCTCAACCTCGACGAGCTCAAGCGGCGCGGACGCCGCCGGCTGATCGGCGCGATCGTGCTCGCGCTGGTCGCGGCCGTCGTCGTGCCGATGCTGCTGGAGAGCGATCCGCGCCCGCTCGGCGAGGATGTCACGGTGCGCATTCCGCCGGTCGACGAGGGCAAGTTCGTGAGCAAGCTCGGCGAGCCGCGCCCCAAGGCGGACGCGCCGAAGGCCGCGCCGCCCGCGCCCGCTCCGTCGCCCTCCGTGGCATCGTCGTCGCCGACTCCCGCCAGGGAAGCGGCGCCGTCGACGCCGACCGGCGACGCCGCGCGCAAGTCCGTGGGCGACGCGGAGAAGACGGTTCTCGCGCCAAGCGCCCGGCCCAACGCGACGGAAACCAGGGCGCCGCCGAAGGCCGCCGAGACGGCGAAGGTCGCCGAGGCCGCGAAAGCCCCCGAACCGCCGGCGCCGAAGGCGGACACGCCGCCCAGGGCCGACAGCGCCGCGAAATCCGAGCCGGCGAAGACCTCCGCCACGCCCGCGGCCGCCGAGCCGCCGCGCGAGGGCTTCGTCGTCCAGCTCGCCGCGTTCTCCGACGACAAGGGCGCGAACGCGCTCGCGAACAAGCTCAAGCGCGCGGGCTACCCGGCCTTCACCGAGACGATCACGACCAGCCGCGGCACGCTGTGGCGCGTGCGCGTCGGCGGCTTCCCGTCGCGCGAGGCCGCGGCGCAGTCGCGCGACAGGCTCAAGGCCGAGGGCCACGCCGGCATCGTCGTGCCGGCGAAATGAGCCGCGTGCGCCGGCCGCCTCCCGGGGTCGCGCGCGCCGGTCGATCCAGGGGCCCGCGGTGATCACCGCGCTCGACATCGCCGCGATCGCCGTCGTCGCGCTGTCGATCCTGCTCGCCTGGGCGCGCGGCATCATCCGCTCGCTGATCGGCACCGCCGCGTGGATCGTCGGTTTCGTCGCCGCGCTCGCGTTCACGCCGTCGCTGGGCGCGAAGCTGCCGGCGATGCCGGGCACGCCGTTCGTTCCCTACGTGATCGCGTTCGTCGCCGTCTTCGTCGCCGCGCTGGTGGTCGGCGCGCTGGTCGCCTGGCCGCTGCGCGCGGTCGTGCGCAAGGCGGGCATGGGTTTCCTCGATGCGTCGCTCGGCGCGACGTTCGGCCTGGTGCGCGGGATGGCGATCATGGTGGCGTTCGCCCTCGTCGCCGGCGTCACCGGGATCGCGCAACGCGATTGGTGGCAGAATGCGTTCCTCGCGCCGTCCCTGGGGTCGGCGGCCATGGCCTTGCGGCCGTGGCTGCCGCACGACTGGGCCGAGCGCCTCGATTTCTCGGCGACCGGCCCGGCGCCCGTCGCGCCGGCCCAGCCAGGAAAGACCTGACTCCATGTGCGGCATCGTCGGCGCCGTCTCGCACGCGCCGGTCAACCAGCTCCTCTACGACGGCCTGATGCTGCTGCAGCATCGCGGGCAGGACGCGGCCGGCATCGTCACGAGCGAAGGCAACGTCTTCCACATGTTCAAGGGGCAGGGCTACGTCCGCGACGTCTTCCGCACCCGCAACATGCGCGAGCTCACCGGCAGCGCCGGCATCGGCCACTGCCGCTACCCGACCGCGGGCAACGCGTTCTCCGACCTCGAGACGCAGCCGTTCTACGTCAACGCGCCGTTCGGCATCACGCTCGGCCACAACGGCAACCTGACCAACAGCGACGCGCTGAAGCGCGAGCTGTTCCAGCTCGACTTCCGCCACGTCAACACGAACAGCGACAGCGAGGTGCTGCTGAACGTCCTCGCGCTCGAGCTCGAGCGCGCCGCGCAGCACCACCGGCTCGATCCCGACGCGATCTTCCGCGCCGTCGCCGGCGTCCACAAGCGCTGCCGCGGCGCCTACGCGGTCGTCGCGATGATCGCCGGCTACGGGCTCCTCGCGTTCCGCGATCCGTTCGGCATCCGGCCGCTGATCGTCGGCGTCGCCGAGACGTCGAGCGGGCGCGAGCACATGGTCGCGTCCGAATCGGTCGCCCTCGAGGCCTGCGGCTTCAAGGTGCTGCGCGACGTCCAGCCCGGCGAGGCGATCTTCGTCGACTTCGCCGGGCGGTTGCACGCGCGGCAGTGCGCCGGGCATCCGCGCCTGGTCCCGTGCATCTTCGAGTTCGTCTACCTCGCGCGACCCGACAGCGTGATCGACGGCACCAACGTCTACGAGTCGCGCATCCACATGGGCGCCGAGCTCGCGAAGCGCATCCGCGCGATGCCGGAGGCGGGCGACATCGACGTCGTGATCCCGATCCCCGACTCGAGCCGCCCTTCGGCGATGCAGCTCGCCTCCGACCTCGGCCTCGTGTACCGCGAGGGGTTCGTCAAGAGCCGCTACGTCGGCCGCACGTTCATCATGCCCGGGCAGGCGATGCGCAAGAAGAGCGTGCGCCAGAAGCTCAACCCGATCGGCATGGAGTTCGAGGGCAAGGTCGTGCTGCTCGTCGACGACTCGATCGTGCGCGGCACGACGTCGCGCGAGATCGTCCAGATGGCGCGCGATGCGGGTGCGCGGAAGGTCTATTTCGCGTCGGCGAGCCCGCCGGTGCGCTACCCGAACGTCTACGGCATCGACATGCCGACGCAGAACGAGCTGGTCGCGCACGGGCGCAGCGAGCCCGAGGTGGCGCGCGAGATCGGCGCCGACCTGCTGATCTACCAGGAGCTCGACGCCCTCAAGCGCGCGGTGCGCGCGGCGAACCCGCGGCTCACCGAGTTCGAGGCGTCGTGCTTCGACGGCCGCTACGTCACCGGCGACGTCACGCCCGAGTACCTCGCCCAGCTCGCCGGCGAGCGGCCCGCCGGGCGGGGCGAGCCGGGTCGCGACGACGCCGCGCGGGACGATGACAGGGGCGGCCCGTCGGCGTAGCCTGATCGACGCTCGCGCGTGCGGGGAGCGGCCATGATCACGATCGAAACCTTCTTCATCCTGTCCGCGGTCGTCGTGCTGATCGGGCTCGTCGTGTGGCGTCGCGACCTCAAGTCGGGGCGCATCATGCGGCCCAAGGCGCTGACGCGCGCCCGCTCGGTGCGCAACCTGTTCGCCGACACGCGCTCGCCGGCGATGCCGGCCCCGCCGGCCGACACCGGTGCGCCGCGCAACCGCAATGCCGGCGCGGCGAGCGGGACGGACGGCGGCGACAACGCCGCGAACGCCGGCGGGCGATGACGGCCGGCGGGCCGACGGTTTGACCGCAGGCGAGCGTCGCGCTATGATTGCCGTTGCGCCGATTTGAGCTTCAGCTTGCGGGCGCATAACAAATGCCGCTAAAGCGAGGTTCGCCTTGAGCCCGGGGATACCGTGCCAGGGCACACGAAACCCGTCGGCGGCCCCGGCGGGTTTTTTGTTTGCGTGGCAGCGACGACGATGACGACCACCGTTCCGCGCGGCTTCACGACCGCGATCCTCCACTCCGACCGCGACGCGGCGATCGAGCACGGCGCGCTGCACAAGCCGCTGCACGTGTCGGTCGCCTACGGCTACCGCGACGCGCGCGACCTCGCCGCCGTGTTCCAGGGCCGGCAGGCCGGGTATGCCTACGGGCGCCAGGGCAACCCGACGTCGAGCGCGCTCGAGGCCAAGGTCAACGCGATGGAAGGCGGCGTCGCGACGGTGAGCTTCGCCACCGGCATGGCGGCCATCGGCGCGATCATGCTGACGCTCCTGCGCGAAGGCGATCACGTCGTCGCGAGCCGCTACCTGTTCGGCAACACGGCGAGCCTGTTCGCCACGCTCGAGTCCCACGGCACGGCGGTGAGCTACGTCGACGCGACCGACGCCGGGGCGGTCGCTGCCGCCGTCACGCCGCGCACGCGCCTCGTCTTCGTCGAGACGATCGCCAATCCTCGCACGCAGGTCGCCGACCTGGCCGCGATCGGCGCGGTGTGCGCGAACCACGGGCTCGTCTACGTCGTCGACAACACGCTGACCTCGCCGTGGCTGTTCCGTCCGAGCCGCGTCGGCGCGAGCCTGGTCGTCAACGCGCTCACCAAGTACATCGGCGGCCACGGCAACGCGCTCGGGGGCAGTGTCACCGATACCGGATCGTTCGACTGGACGCGCTACCCGCGGATCCTCGACACCTACAAAGGCGCGGACGCGAAGCTGTGGGCGATCACGCAGATCCGCAAGAAGGGTCTGCGCGACTGGGGTGGGACGCTCTCGCCCGAGCAGGCCCATCATCTCGCCGTCGGCGCCGAGACGCTGGCGCTGCGAATGGACCGCCAGTGCGCCAACGCGCTGGCGCTGGCGCAGCACCTCGCGGCGCACCCGCGGGTGCGCGCGGTGCACTATCCGGGCCTGCCCTCGCACGGGCAGCACGATCGCGCGCGCACGCTGTTCCGCGCGTTCGGCGCGCTGCTCTCGTTCGAGCTCGCCGACGGCGTGGACCCGTTCGAGGTGCTGAACCGGCTCTCGGTGGTGGTGCTCTCGTCCAACCTGGGCGACAACCGAACGCTCGCGATTCCCGTCGCACAGACGATCTTCTGGGAAATGGGCCGCGAGCGCCGCGAGGCGATGGGCATCGCGGAGTCGCTCGTGCGCGTCTCGGTGGGCATCGAGGACGAGGCCGACCTGATCGCGGATTTCGCGAGCGCCCTCGCTTGACCCCGCGGTGTCAGGCACGTGCCTGACACCGCGGGGCTCGGATCAGTGGGAGGGGGTCGCGACGGTCGGCGACGGCAGCAGGCGCCGGTGCAGCGAGCGCGCGAACGGGATCCACCCGACCCAGCGCACCAGGTCGACGACCTCGTTGTCCCAGTGCCAGTCGTCGATCGCGTCGAAGTGCATGTCGAGGCGGTCCTCGACGTAGCCCCACAGCGTCAGCCATGCGGCGAGGAAGGCGAGGATCGCGCCGCGCGCGCGTCCCTGCGGCGAGAGCTGCCGCCACATCGGCGCGGCCACCAGCACGCCGATCACGACGGCGTACAGCGCGGTGCGCGCCGAGGGCCACTGGTCGAACGTCGCGACGAGCAGCGGCTCGCTCGCGATCATCTTCGCGGCGGTCCAGCCGAGCACCGCGGCGCCGAGCCACAGGATCTGCGGGAAGCGCGCGACCCACTTGAGCACGAGCGCGGACCCCCAGATCACGATCGGGATCGACACCGCGAGCCCGATCAGCACCAGCAGGACGCTGCCGTGCGCCGCGCCGCCGATCGCCAGCACGTTGTCGACGCCCATCACCGCGTCCGCGACGACGATCGTCTGGACCGCGCCGCGGATCGACGAGCGCGCGGCGATCTCGTGGCCCCCCGGGCCGCCGACGTCGTCGGTGAGGCGCCAGCCGATCCACGCGAGCGCGAGGCCGCCGACGAGCAGGAAGCCCGGGATCTTCAGGAGCCACACGACGACGCTGGTCAGGAGCACGCGCACGGCGATCGCGCCGAACGTGCCCCACAGGATCACGCGCCGCTGGTGCTCGCGCGGCACGTTGCGCGCGGCGAGGCCGATGACCACGGCGTTGTCGCCTGCGAGCACGAGGTCGATCACGATGATCGCCAGCAGGGCGGACCACCACGGGTGCGAGAACAGGTCGGGGGCCATCGTCGTCTCCGGGGAGCGGTGTCGGATCGCGTGGGGCGGGCAGCGGTGCGTCGAGTGTAAACCGGCCGGCCCCGGGCGGCTACGCTGCGAGCTCGCGCCTCTGCGCCCCGGCCTCGTCGATCTCGAGCCAGGCGGCGCGCCCGTGCCAGTCGGCGAGCACGTGGCGCTCGCAGCGCCGGCCGTCGACGTCGAGCTCGTGCGACGCGGGCCGGTGCGTGTGCCCATGGACCATGCGCGCGACGCCGGCAGCGCGCATCGCGTCCGCGACCGCGCCCGCGTTCACGTCCATGATCTCCGGGCCCTTGCTTCGGCTCGCGTTGCGGCTCTTGCGGCGCATCCAGGCGGCGAAGCCGCGGCGCACCGGCCAGGGCAGCGACAGGAGCTTGCGCTGGCGCGCGGGGTCGCGGATCCAGGCGCGGTAGCGCTGGTAGTCGACGTCGTCGGTGCACAGCGTGTCGCCGTGCAGCAGCAGCGTGGGGACGCCGCCGGCCTCGACGACGACGCTATCGGGCAGCAAAGCCGCGCCGGCGGCGTGCGCGAACCGCTCGCCCAGCAGGAAGTCGCGGTTGCCGTGCATCACGTGCACCGGCACGCCGGCACGCGCGATGCCGGCCAGCTGGGCCACGACGTCGGCGGAGAACGGTTCGGCGACCTGCTCGTCGCCGAGCCAGCTGTCGAACAGGTCGCCCAGCACGTACACGGCGCTCGCGCCGCGCGCCGGCCCGCGCGCCCATGCGCGGAACGCGGCGGCATCCGCCGGCCGCTCGGGCGCGAGGTGCAGATCGGAAAGGAAATGGGCGGGGGACATGGAGGCGAGAGGCCGGCGATAGGCGATAGGCGATAGGCGATAGGCGATAGGCGATAGGCGATAGGCGATAGGCGATAGGAAAACCACGGTGCGGCGCGGCGACCCTGATCGGATCACCTGCCGGGGCCGCGGTACGACGCGCGACGCGAGGTCCTATCGCCTATCGCCCATCGCCTCGTCACCGCCTGCCTACGCGACGACCTCGGCCTTCTCGATCACCACGTCCGACGTGGGCACGTTCTCGTGCATGCCGCTGCGCGCGGTGGGGACGGCCTTGATCCGGTCGACGACGTCCTCGCCCTCGACCACCTTGCCGAACACGCAATAGCCCCAGCCGTTGCCGCCGGGCGACTTGAAGTCGAGGAAGTCGTTGTCGCCCACGTTGATGAAGAACTGGGCGGTCGCCGAGTGCGGGTCGCCGGTGCGCGCCATCGCGACCGTGTAGCGCTTGTTCCGGAGGCCGTTCGCCCCCTCGTGCGCGATCGGGCCGCGCGTCCGCTTCTGCTGCATGCCGGGCGCGAACCCGCCGCCCTGGATCATGAAGCCGTCGATGACGCGATGGAACAGCGTGTCGTCGTAGTGGTGGTCGCGCACGTACTGCAGGAAGTTGGCGACCGTCGCCGGCGAGTTCTCGTCGTCGAGCGCGAGCACGATGTCGCCGTGGTTCGTCACGAGCCTGACCTTGGTCATGCGGTTCTCCGGTGGGCGGGGCGCGGGGGAGCCGGTGCGGGGATCACTTGGCGTCGAGGACCCTGGCGCTCTTGATCAGCACGCGCGTCGCGGGCACGTCCTTCGGGAACGGGCCGCCGGATCCCGTGGGTGCCTTCGCGATCTTGTTCACCACGTCCATCCCCTCGACGACCTTGCCGAACACCGTGTAGCCGTAGCCGCGCGAGGTCGGCTCGGTGTAGTTGAGGAACTTGTTGTCGGCGACGTTGATGAAGAACTGGGCGGAAGCCGAGTGCGGGTCGGCGGTACGCGCCATCGCGACGGTGCCGGGCGTATTGAGCAGGCCCGCCTTGGTCGAGCTCTCGCCCTCGTTGCGGACCGGCGGGCGCGTAGGCTTCTGCGTGAAGTCCGCCGTGTAGCCGCCGCCCTGCACCATGAAGCCGTCGATCACGCGATGGAACTGCGTGCCGTCGTAGTGGCCCGACTTCACGTAGCCGAGGAAGTTCTCGACCGTCTGCGGCGCGGCCTTCGCGTCGAGCTCGAGGACGATCCTGCCGGCGGTCGTGTCGAGCTCGACGCGCTGGGCGAGAGCGGGGGCGGCGGCGAACGCGGCGGCCGCGATCGCGAGGGCGAACAGGGAACGGATCATGCGGTGCTCCAGGAGGATTCGATCGACGGGATCAGCGAGCGGCGAGGGCGTCGCGCACGAGCTTCAGCTTCGCCGGCGCGGCGCCCTTGCCTTTCTCGAGCGCGATCGCGCGCTCGTACTGGCGCGCGGCGAGCCGCGCGTAGACATCGCCCAGGTTCTCGATCGCGGGCGCGTACTCGGGCGAGGCGGCGATGGCGAGCTCGAGCTCGGTCTTCGCGAGGTCGAGGTTGCCGCGCGCCGCGTGCAGCACCGCGAGATTGTTGTGGACCTCGGGCAGCTCGGGAAAATCGGCGACCAGCGCGGTGAGCGTCGCGAGCGCGGCGTCGGGCTTGCCCGACTCGCTCTCGGCGACCGACTTCAGGAAGCGCGCCTGGGGTTCGCGCGGGCGCTCGCGCGACAGCCCCTCGAGCCGGGCGATCGCGGCGTCGTAGCGCTTCGCCGTCATCAGTTCGCGCGCTTCCTTGAGGCCGGCAGAGTACGCGCGCCGCGCCTCCTCGGAGAATTCGGCGGGCAGCGGCGTCGGCGGCGGCTCCGCGGGCAGCTTCGTCGATGGCGCCTGCGCGTGCGCGAGCGTCGCAGCGAGCGCGAG
>DASTCK010000298.1:0-2653 GCA_035711225.1 Casimicrobiaceae bacterium | reverse complement strand
CGGCATCGTCGTGCTGTCGACCGCGCTGATCGCCGCGGTCGCGATCGCGATCGCCGGCTACCTCACGCTCGGCGAGCATCCGCGCGCGGTCGCGCTCCTGCGCTGGCTGTACCGCTGGCCGCTGTTCATCCCGTTCATCGTCACCGCGCAGGTGATGAGGACGTTCCTCGCCAAGAACGGGCTCCTGAACCACGTGCTGATCGGCGGAGGGCTCATCGACCCGCTGCAGGCGCAGAGCCTCCTCGACTGGCGCGGCATCGTCGTCGCGTTCGTCTGGAAGCAGGCGCCGTTCGTCACGCTGCTGCTCGCCGGCGCGATGGCGGCGATCGACCGCCAGCACATCGAGGCGGCGCGCAACCTCGGCGCAAGCCGGCTGCGCGTGCTGTTCGGCATCGTGCTGCCGCAGGCGCGGCGCACCCTGATCGTGGGCCTCGTGCTGTCGTTCGTGACGATGCTCTCGGTGCTGTCGGTGCCGATGATGATCAACCCGAACTCGCCGACGATGCTGACCGTCGACATCGCCTACCGGATCAACTCGCACGGCGACTACGCGGTCGCCAATGCGCTGTGCCTGATGTCGCTGGTGCTCGCGTCGCTCGGCGCGTGGTTCTACCTGCGCGAGGCGGCGCGCAAGGCGGAGCGGACGTGACGGCCGCGACGACGCCCCGCGCAGCCCGCTTCGGGGGGGAGACCATCGCGCGGGTCGTGTTGATCGCGCTGCTCGCGTTCGCGATCTTCGGCCCGCTCGCGAACCTCGTTCTCTGGGGCTTCGCCGAGCGCTGGTATTTCCCGAACAAGCTGCCGCAGGAGTTCGGGCTGACGTTCTGGGCGCGCGTGTTCGCGCCGCGCGGCAGCGCGCTGGCCTCGCTGTGGACGAGCGTCGGCATCGCGTGCCTGACGGTCATGGTGACGCTCGTCGTGGCGGTTCCCGCCGGCTACGCGCTGGCGCGGCTCAGGCTTCCCGCCCGCACGCTGATCCTGATGATCTTCCTGCTGCCGCAGGCGGTGCCGAACCTGCCGGTCTACGTGAACATCGCGCGCGTGTTCTACGAGTTCAACCTGAACGGCACCGTGCTCGGCGTCGTGCTCGTGCACGCTGCGCACGGCCTCGTGCTCGCGGTGTGGATCGCGTCGGCCGCCTTCGCCGCGGTCGACGCGTCGCTCGAGGAGGCCGCGCGCAACATGGGCGCCTCGGCGTGGCGCTGCTGGACGACCGTGACGCTCCCGCTGGCGCTGCCGGGCCTCATCGCGAGCGCCATCTTCGTCTTCCTCGAGTCGCTCGACGAGTTCACCGGCACCTACTTCGTCGGCGTGCCCGACGTCACGACGCTGCCGCTCCTGATGTTCAACGCGAGCATGGGCGGCAACTACCAGATCGCCTCGATCACCGCGCTGCTGCTGCTGGTGCCGTCGATCGCGTTCATGCTGCTGGTCGAGCGCTTCCTGAAGGCCGACGTGCTCGCGATGATCGGGCGGTAGGAAGGGGTCTGACCCCGGGTTGGGGTCTGACCCCGGCATCATCTGCACCGCACCCCCCGGGGTCAGACCCCACGGCGCTACCGCGCCTCAAGGGTCAGACCCCGAGGTCAGCCCCCCAGCGGAATCGTCGCCACCACGCGCCAGTCCTCGATCGGCACGTCCTTGCCCGACAGCGCGACCGCGAGGCGGTCGAAGCGCATCGTGCGCCCCTCGAATGCGCCGGAGAGCGGCCGCGAGCGCGCGATCTTCTCGCGCACCGGCAGGTTGCCGTACGCGAGCGACACGTGCGGGAACGGCGACAGCCCGTCGCGCGAGCCGGTCAGCTTCGCCGCGCGCTCGAGCAGCGCGTGGAAGCGGTCGGCCCGATCGAAGGCGACGAAGAACGTGCGGAACGGGTGCTCGGTCCACTGGATGCCCCACGAGCGCCAGGCGAGCGGCGACTCGCCGGCGACGAGCTCGCGCGCGAGCATCTCCGCGTCGTCCGCCGACAGCTCCAGGTCGCCCTGCACGGTCGCGTGAGGGGCGAAGGCCGGCATCCCGAACACCGGCGCGAGAGCGCGCACGAGCTTGCCGAGCTCCGCGTCGAGCGCGGGCTCGGGCACCAGCCAGAACGAATAGCTGTCGCCGTTCACGGGAGCATCAAGTCGCCCAGCGTCGACTCGAGGAACCCGCGCACGCCGGGCGCGCCCGCGAGGATCGCGTTGCCGCGGCGAAGCGCGTCGCCGGCGAAGAAGTCGTTGGTGAAGCCTCCCGCCTCGCGGACGATGACGAGCCCGGCGGCGACGTCCCACGAGTTGATGTGCGGCTCGAAATAGCCTTCGAAGCGGCCGTCGGCGACGTAGGCCATGCCGAGCGCCCCGCTGCCGAGCCGGCTGTATTCGCAGCGGCGCGCGAGCAGCCGGTCGATGGCGGCGACGTGCAGCGCGTGCTCGCGCCGATACGAGAAGCCGAGCCCGATGCGCGATTGCTCCGGCCTCGTCGCGGCCGAGACGCGAATCGGCTGCCGGTTCAGCGTGGCGCCGCGGCCGCGCGCCGCGGCGTGCAGCTCGTCGGCCATCGGGTTGTTGATGACGCCGACGAGCGCGTCGCCTTGGGCGTAGAGGCCGATCGATACGCACCACAGCGGCAGCCGGCGCGCGAAATTGGCGGTCCCGTCGATCGGGTCGAGGATCCA
>DASTCK010000297.1:0-2122 GCA_035711225.1 Casimicrobiaceae bacterium | reverse complement strand
CGCTGTCGGCGGCGGCGGCGATCGCGACCCTCGAGCTCTGCGCCGACGCGTCGCTGCAGGCGCGCGCGAACAAGTACGGTGAGGAGCTGCGACGTGCGCTGACGGATGCGCTCAAGCGCGCCGGCGCGCCCGGCGTCTGCTACGGCGAGGCGTCGATCTATCATCTCTCGTTCGAGGGCAAGCCCGGCCTCGCCGGCTTCGAGCGCCCGCGAAAGGGCCCACTCTATCATCTCCTGCGTTGCGCGCTCCTGAACAACGGCGTCGACTGCTCGATGAACCACGGCTGGATCTCGGCCGTCCACGCCGAGGAGGATCTGGAGCGAACGATCAAGGCGTACGGCAGCGCGTTCAGCGCGATGGTGGCCGAGGGCGCCTTCAAGTGAAGGCGGCCGCCCTGGCGGTCGCGCTGCTGCTGACCGCAGGGTGTGTCACCTATCCGACCGTGATGGACGTGGGCGGCCCGCGACTGCGCCCCGAGAAGGGCCGCGCCGTGCGCAACGACAACGGCGCGCTCGTCTACTTCGACATCAAGAGCACCGGCAAGTACGGCGACGTGATCACCGGCGTGTATTCGCCCGTGGCCAAGCAGGCCGCTGTCGTCGGCGCGGGCGGTGAGCCGCTGCCGCGTCTCGAGGTCCCCGGCGCCAGCACATTCAGCTTCGCGCCCGGAGGCCCCCACGTCGTGCTGAGTGAGCTGACCCGCGCCCTGACGCCGGGCGAGACGATCATCGTCACGCTCGTCTTCGAGAAGTCGGGCGGCATCGGGATCATCACGAGCGTCGAATAGCCGCCGCGTCCGCGCGTGGTATCCTAAGCGGCCTGGCGGGCAGGTAGCTCAGTTGGTAGAGCACAGGACTGAAAATCCTGGTGTCGGCGGTTCAATCCCGTCCCTGCCCACCAGCTTTTCAGCAACTTACCCGTCTCGCTTCCGAACTGTCACCGGCACTCAGTCAGCGGACCCGATTCCGGCGCTGTCCCGAGCATGGCGGTGAGGCTCGTGCCCGCTTCCCGGCGGTCACTCTCGGCGACGATTGCGTAGTGCCGGTACACGCCTTCGGTCTTGGCGCGTGAGCTTCATCGCGACCGGCTGCGGCTGATCGTGACGAGGCGTCGGGTCGCCACTCGCGCGCAGCGCCGACGTCCCGTCCCTGGCGTGTCGGGGCGGGCCCATGGCTCTGGACCAACGCTCCGGTCTGGGAGAAACTCCGGTCGCACCGCCGAACCGTTCGACGCGTGAGCCGACTCTCTACCGGAAGGTGATGCGATGAGTATCCGCGGGTCGTTGATCCGGAGCGTCGGCGGCGTCCTGTTCTCGCTCTCGCTCACGCTCGGCCTGCTCGAGGCGACGCTGCGCCTCGCGCCGGGCCTGCTCGGCGGCAACCTCGCCAATGCCGTGTACTCGGCCTTCCGCGACTGGCCGCTCGGGATGTACGTCCACGATCCCGTGATCCGGATGCACTTCATGCGGCCCGACTTCGCGACGCGCGCCTACTGGAACGGCTACTGGTGGACACATCGCACCGACGCGTGGGGCTTCCGGAATCCGCGCGATCTCCAGCCGAAGTCGCTCGTGCTGCTGGGCGACTCGATGATCTACGGGCTCGGCGTCGAGGAGCAGGATACGGTTGCGCATTTCCTGCGCGCGGAGCACGGGCGCGCGGCGTACAGCATGGCGCGCCAGGGCGACGGCCTGTTCCAGGAATACGTGCTCGCGCGCCTGTTCCTGCCGCGCCTGTCCCCCGAGTGGGTGGTGCTCTTCGTGTTCCTGAACGACTTCCGCGACGCCGAGGTCAATCAGGAGTCGATCGAGAGCGCGGCGTCGCGGCTGATCGAGGGCGTCGACTACCCGGCGCTGCTCGCGCGCGTCGAACATCCGCCGGACGCGATCCGCCTCCGGGACCGGGTGCGGTCGCTGCGCGTCGCCCGCCTCGCGCGCGGCATCGTCCAGATGGTGGGTCGCGACTCGGCAGGCGCCGACGAAGGGCGCCAGCTCACCGCCGCGATCCTCGAGGACGCGCGCTTCGCGCCGCTCTCCGCCTACTACCGCACGCTGCTGGCCGATCTCGCGCGGCGCTGCCGGGAGCGGCGCGGCGAGCTCGCGCTCGTGCTGGTCGAGGTGCCC
>DASTCK010000296.1:0-3336 GCA_035711225.1 Casimicrobiaceae bacterium | reverse complement strand
GCGAAGTCGCCGCGCTCGCGCGCGCGTTCGGCATGCGCACCATCGCCTGGGGGCTCACGCTCGACGATGCCCGCGCGCGGGCGGCGGGCGTCGAGCGCGTCGGCCGCGACCGGCTGTTCACCGATGCGGACGTGGTCACGCTGCACCTGCGCCTCGACGAGGCGACGCGCGGACTGATCGGCGCCGCGGACCTCGCGCGCATGAAGCCCACCGCGTGGCTCGTCAACACGTCGCGCGGCCCGCTCGTGCGCGAGGACGCGCTGCTCGCCGCGCTGCGCGAGCGTCGCATCGGCGGCGCCGCGCTCGACGTCTACGACCGCGAGCCGTTGCCTGCGGGCCATCCGCTCGCGTCGCTCGACAACGTGCTACTGACGCCGCACGTGGGCTACGTCGTCGACGACCAGATGCGCCTGTTCTACGAGCGCGACGTCGAGAACATCGCGGCGTGGCTCGCGGGAACGCCGATCCGGCTGCTCGAGCCCGCCGTCCTGCGCGTCGAGCGGGCGCGCCCGGCCCTGGGCTCGGCGACACGCTGACCGGCTACAGGCCCCGGGCCCGGCGCGTCCACGCCACGCCGTTGCGCAGCGCCTCGACGAACGGGCGCGCGGCGGCGTCGCGCAGCAGTGCCTTGGTGCTGCCGATCACCTGCGCGTCGAGGTCGCCGAGCCGCCGCGCGAGCGAATGGGCTTCCGCGGCGAGATCCGCATCGGGCACGACGCGGTTGACCATGCGAAGCCGCAGCGCCGTCGCCGCGTCGATCGGGTCGCCGAAGGCGAGCGCCTCGAACGCCGTCTTGAGCCCCGCGTGCGCGACCAGGCTCGTCAGCACCAGCGCGCCCACCATCCCGTGGCGCGCCTCCGGATAGACGAAGCGCGCGGACTCGGACATGACGACCAGGTCGCACGCCAGCGCGAGCGACGCGCCCGCGCCGACGGTCGGGCCGTGGATCGCGGCGACGATCGGCGTGCGCATCGATGCAATCGCTTCGAGCAGCGCGGCGGTGCGCTCGGTGCGCCGCTGCGCCAGCGCACCGGTGTCGCCAGGCACGCCCTTGAACTCGTCGAGGTCCGCGCCGGCGCAAAACCCCGATCCGGCGCCTGCGAGCACGATGGCGCCGACGCTCTCGTCGCCCGCGGCGGCGGCGATCGCCGTGCGGAGCGCCTCGACCAGGGCGGTGCTGAGCGCGTTGCGCTTGTCGGCCCGGTCGAGCGTGATCGTCGCGACACGTCCCTCGCGCGCCGTGCGCACCAGCGCGGCGTCGGGGGCCGGCACGGCGCGTGCGCTGCTCACGGTCGCACGAGGCCGTCGCCGAACGGCTCGTCGCGCTGGCGCACCGCTTCCTTGATGCCCTTGTCCATCGCAACGGCGCGGAACGCCTCCCGGCTCCCGGCGAGATGGCCGCGCGCGTCCATCTCGGCCGCGAGGCGCTGCAGCGTGCGCGCGCCCATGAGCTCCATGCCGAGGTTCACGATGCGCTTGTTGGCGGCGAGCAGGTCGGCGTCGACCGCGCAAAGACGGTCGACGAGCGATTCGACTTCCGCTTCCAGTCGGTCGGCGGGGACCGACCGCATCACGAGCCCCAGGCGCGCCGCATCGGTGCCGAGGAGCAGGTCGCCGGTGAAGAGCATCCGCTTCGCCCACTGCGGCCCCATCAGGTAGAGCCACATGTGGTTGGGCGGCGAGCCCTGCGCGCGCACCGGCGGGAAGCCGATCCTCGCGTCGTCGGCGCAGACCACCATGTCGCACAGCAGCGCGAGGTCGGTGCCGCCGGCGAGGCAGCGACCGTGCACCTGCGCGACCACCGGCTTGTGCATGTCGAAGATCGCCATGCGCAGCCGCTGCGAGTACTCGAGCCGCCACGCGTCGTCGTCGAAGCTGCTGGTGCCGCGACGATGCCCTGCGCTGCCGGGCTCGATGCCCTCGTAGTGGCCGAGGTCGTAGCCGGACGAGAAATCGCTGCCCGCGCCGCGCAGGATCACCGCGTGCACGCGGTTGTCGCCGTCGGCCTGCCACAGCGCCTCGTTGAGCTCGCGCAGCAGCGCGACCGACAGCGCGTTGCGCTTGTCCGGGCGGTTCAGCGTGAGGCGGGCGCGGCCGTCGGCGACGTCGTAGAGGATCGTCTCGAAGCGCGACTCGGCGGGCTGGCTCATCGGGGGCTCCTCGCGCGTAGCGCGTCATTCGGCCTTGATGCCGACCTCGCGCACGACCGCGCCGAAGCGCGCCTCGTCGGCGCGCATCACGCGCTCGAACTCGGCCGGGGTCGTCGTCACCGTCTCGAGTCCGCGGCCGGCGAACGCGGCGCGCATGTCGGGCTGCGCGACGATGCGGTTGATCGTCGCGTTGAGCTTCTCGACGATCGCCGGCGGCATCCCCTTCGGGCCGACCACGCCCCACCACGCCGCGACGTCGAAGCCGGGCAGGCCCGACTCGCTCACCGTCGGCACGTCGGGCAGTTCGGCAAGGCGCTTGCTGCCGGTCACCGCGATCACCTTGAGCTTGCCGGCCCTCACCTGCGGCAGCGCGGAGGGCAGCACGTCCATCATCATCTGCGTCTGGCCGGCGATCAGGTCCATCATCGCCGGGCTGCTGCCCTTGTAGGGGACGTGCACGATGTCGACGCCGGCCTGCTTCTTGAACATCTCCACCGCGATGTGCACCGAGGTCCCGCTGCCCGCGGTGCCGTACGAGAGCTTGCCGGGCTGCGCCTTGGCGAGCGCGATGAACTCGCCCACCGTGTTCGCCGGCACCGACGGGTTCGCGACGAAGAGCAGCGGGCCGAGCGCGACGAGCGCGACCGGCGTGAAGTCCCTGATCGGGTCGAACGGCATCGTGCTGTTGAGCGACGGCAGGATCACGTTGGTGACGCTGGTCAGCAGCAGCGTGTAGCCGTCGGGCGCCGCCTTGGCGACGAGGTCGCCGCCGATGATGCCCGACGCGCCGGGGCGGTTCTCGACGACCACCGACTGCTTCCATTCCTCGGTCAGCTTCTGGCCGATCGTGCGCGCGAGGAAGTCGTTCGCGGCCCCCGGCGGGAACGCGACGATCATCCTGATCGGTTGCGACGGGTACGCGGCCGCGGCTTGCGCGGCGGCCGGCAGCGGGAGCGCGGCGACGAGCGCCGCGCCGAGGGCGAGCAAGGTCTTGTTCACGGAGCTCCTTCGAGGCGAGGGGCGTCAATCGCCCTTGATGCCGGCGTCCCTGATGATGGTGGCGAAGCGCGCGAGGTCCCTTTGCACGAGCCGGTCGAACTCCTCGGGCGTGCTGCCGCTCGCCTCGCCGCCGAACGCGGCGATGCGGGCCCTCACGTCCGGCGACGCCACGGCGCGGCCGATCGCG
>DASTCK010000295.1:0-7540 GCA_035711225.1 Casimicrobiaceae bacterium | reverse complement strand
TGCGCGCGGCCCGCGCGCCAAGGTGAGCGCGCTGTTCGCGTTGCTCGAGCGTCGCCTGGAAGAGGCCGGCTTCGACGCGAGCTGCGCGGTCGGCGCGGTGACGCTCGACCTCGACGCGACGCTCGCGGACGTGCGTCCTGCCGCGCAGGCGGCGTTCGACGACTGGCGCGCGCTCCTTTCGCGGCATTTCGATTTTCCCGATCGCCGCCGCCGCGACGCGTTCGCGGGCCTCGTCCTCACCGCCATCCAGGGCGGCTACGTGCGCGGCCGCGCGGAGCGCAGTGCCGAGCCGTTCCGCGAGGCCGCACGCTGGCTCGGCGAGATCGCCGAGCGCGAGGCCGCCGCGCAGACTTCCGGGAGCCCCCGATGAACGCACCGCTGTCCGCCGTCCGGTCCCGCGTCAGCGCCTCCGAATGGGAACGGCGCCTCGACCTCGCCGCCTGCTACCGCCTCGTCGCAATGCACGGCTGGGACGATCTCGTGTTCACGCACATCTCGGCTCGCGTCCCCG
Organism: Casimicrobiaceae bacterium; assembly: GCA_035711225.1. Lineage (GTDB taxonomy): Bacteria > Pseudomonadota > Gammaproteobacteria > Burkholderiales > Casimicrobiaceae > VBCG01. The sequence continues at coordinate 7,029 of DASTCK010000295.1, read as the reverse complement.
GGCCCGAGCACCATTTCCTGATCAACCCGTACGGGATGATGTTCGAGGAGATCAGCGCGTCGTCGCTGGTGAAGATCGACCTCGACGGGCGCAAGGTGATGGACAGCCCCTACGAGGTGAATCCGGCGGGTTTCACGATCCACAGCGCGATCCACGCCGCGCGCGAGGGCGCGGCGTGCATCGTCCACCTGCACACGCTCGACGGCGTCGCGCTCTCCGCGCAGGCGGGCGGCATCCTGCCGATCTCGCAGCAGGCGAGCGTCGTGCTGAACTCGCTCGCCTACCACGACTACGAAGGCATCGCGCTCGAGGCCGACGAGAAGCCGCGGCTGGTGCGCGACCTCGGCGACCGCGACTTCCTGGTGCTGCGCAACCACGGGCTGCTGACGGTCGGCGACAGCGTCGCGACCGCCTATCTGAACATGTACCTGCTGCAGTCGGTGTGTACGATCCAGCTGCGCGCGCAGGCGGGCGGCACGCCGCTCGTCAATCTGCCGCCGCCCATCGTCGCGCGCAACGACGACGCGTGGCGCACCGTCACGCGCGGCACCGGCGGCAGGCTCGCCTGGCCCGCGTTGCTGCGCAAGCTCGACCGCCGCGATCCGTCCTGGCGCGACTGAGCCCTAACCCCCTGCAGGCCGTGCCCCGGCGTGCCACGCGTCGAGCGCCTGGCGCGCGCTCGCGTAGCCGATGTCGATGATCGGCGCGAACTGGTCGAACGCGAGGATCGGGAAGCTGCCCAGCGCCGGCTCGACCAGGAGGTCGGCGAGCGCGCGGAACGACCCGAGGCGCATCCGGTTCGCGCTGTTGATCTCGGTCGCCCGCATCACGCTGCCGAGGATCGACGGCGCGCGCGTCGTCGACCAGCCGAAGCGCCCCTTGAGCGCCTCCCTGCCGGTGAGGCTCGGGCCGAACCGGTAAGGCTTCATCTTGTCGTCGGTCGGCATCGGATTCACGCCGATGACGGTGCCGCCCTCGCACCAGTCGCGCATCACGTCGAGCGGCATGTTGTTCATCACGTTGCCGTCGACCAGCACGTCGCCGTCCTCGCCGAGCAGCGGCGGGAAGATCGCCGGGATCGCGGTGCTGGCGCGCACCGTGCTCCACAGCGGTCCGGAGCGGTGGACGATGGCGCGGGCGCGCGACAGGCTGCTCGACACGGCGAACAGCGGCGTCCACAGGTCCTCGACGCGCGCGTCGCCGAACAGGTGCTGGTAGAACGCGGTCACCTTGCGTGCCGCCATCAGCGACGTCAACGGAAGCGTGCGGTCGAGGAGCTTGCGGCGCGACGCGAAGCTCTTCGCGATCTCCATCATGTCGTCGACGGAGAGCCCGTGCGCGTGGGCCGCCGCGATCAGCGCGCCGATGCTCGTGCCGCCGGCCACGTCGATGTCGATCCGGTCCTCGGCGAGCGCGCGCAGCATGCCGATGTGGGCGAACCCGCGCGCGCCGCCGCCGCCCAGCACGAGCCCGATCGCGCGCCCGCCGACGCGCCGCGCGAGGCGCTCGATGTCGCGGTCGGCCCCCAGGCGCACGTGATGGTGCATCGCGACCGCGCGCGGCGCGAGCCAGCCCGCGGTGCCCGCCGGCCGCGCCGCGGCGTCGTCGTGGATCAATACAAGCTCGACGCGCGGTGCGCTCGCCGAGGCGCGCATCGCGGCCTCGATCTCGCCCGGCGCGGGATCGTCGCCCGCTCGCGCGACGACGAGCACGCGGTCGGCCTGGCGCAGGCAGCGCCGCGTCCACGGCGTCCACGCGGCGTCCGCCTCGAGCACCACGTGCCGGTGCCCGCGCTCCTGCGCGGACAGCCACGCGACCACGGTATCGTGTCCCGATTCGCCGTCGCCGGCCTGTGCGACGCCCGGGCGTCCGAGCGCGCGGTCGACGTCGCCCGCCGTGACATGGGCGACCTCGCCTGCCGCGCCGAGCGCTGCTGCCAGCCGACGCGCCAGCGCGGGGAGCGGCGCCCCGGGCCGCGCCGGCACCAGCGCGAACGTGACCGCCGCCGAGCCGCCTCGCGCAGGTTGCTGCGACGAGCGGCGCAAGCGCATGGCAGCTGCCCGCGCGATGCGCATCATCGCGTGCGGGTGGCGCTCGAGCAGCGTGTCGAACGCCGCCTTGGGCAGGCGCACGAGGTCGCTGTCGCGCACCGCCACGACGGTGGCGGCGCGGGCCTCGCCGGTCAGGAGCGCAAGCTCGCCGACGGCCGTGCCGCGGCCGGCTTCCTCCAGCACGCGCGATCCGCCTTCGGGATCGTCGATCACCGTGCGCAACCGGCCGTTGACGACGACGAAGACGTCGTCGCCGCGATCGCCCTGCCGGAACAGCGTGGCGCCGCCCGGCAGCGAGATCCAGTGAAGGTGCGCGGCGACGGCGACGAGCGCGGCGGTGTCGAGGTCGCCGAACACGCCGGCGAGCACGGCGTCGAGCTCTGCGCGTCGCGCGGGGTCGAGCGTTTCGTGGGGCATCGACGATACTAACAGACTCACCCGCTCACCCGTCGCCGCGCGGTCACTTGCCGAGCATGTAGAGCTGCCACAGGTCCTGGTGGCTCATGTGCAGCATCGGCTTCAGCGCGAGCACGCCGGTGCGCCCGATGCTCTTCTCGAGGTAGGCCATCTCGGTGAACTTGTCGCGCGTCGCCGCGTCGACCGGCACGTCGAATCCGTTCTCGCGCATCATCAGCACACCCTTGGCGCGCAGCGCGAGCTCGGTGTGGAGCCGCAGGTAGCACAACAGATCGGCGACCACCGGCCCCTGGAAGCGCTGCTTCAGCGTGTCGAGGTAGCGCCCGGTCGGCGAATCGGCGAATTGGCCCGAATTGATCGACTCGAGCATGGCGGTGTCGGCATCGAATCCGCGGCCGAGCCAGTCGCCGACCGCACGTTCGCTGCGCTGCCACACGACCATCATCAGCGCCGGCAGCACGACCAGGACCGCGAGCGTAGCCACGAGCGGCCACGTCGCGAGGCGGTTGTAGGCCGCATGCAACACGATCGCCAGCGCCAGCCCGGGCACGAAGGCGACCCACGACGAGCGGCCGATGCGGTCGATCATCGCGAGGCTCATCATCGCGAGCGTCGCGGTGACGCCGCCGTGCATCACCGCGGTGCCGAAGCCGCGCACGATCCAGGTCGGGATCCCCGCGTCGGGCACGAGGCGCTGGTACTGCAGGTTCTCGACGATCGCGAAGCCGGTGCCGACCGCGAAGCCGAGGATCGCGGCGTCGACGAGGAAGCCGACGCGGTGCGTGCGGATCAACCACACGACGACGAGCGCCTTGGCGGTCTCCTCGACGAGCGGCGCGACGTTGCGCCCGTAGGCGACGAGGTTGAATTCGAAGCGGCCGATCAGGAAGCCGTTGACGAAGTAGCTCGCGACCGCCGCAGCGACGCCGCAGGCCAGCACGACCAGCACGATGCGCATCGCGACGAGCTTGTAGCTGTCGAGCAGCACGAGCGCGACGAGCAAGCCCAGGACCGGCAGCAGGCCGATTAGCGTGTCGAGCACCAGGTGGGTCATTTCCCGGCGGCGGCGCCTACATGATCTTGAGCGAGATCATGAACTCCTCGCCGGCGCGGCGCCCCTCGCGGAACCCGAAAGCGTAGCCGGCCGACAGCGTCATCTCGTACCAATGCAGGACCGAGAAGCGCAGGTCGAACTGCGCGCCGAGGTTCGCGTAGTCCTTGCGATATTGCGAGCGCTCGGGATCCGTCCAGAGCCCGGTCGCGAAGAGCGACGAGCGGAGCCAGGTCAGGTGGAACGCGGGCATGCCGACGCGCTCGAAGACCACCGGCGGGAGGTTCCACTCCAGCATCGGTCGCACGAACGACAGGCCCGAGATCTCGTCGATCTCGAAGCCCGGCATCGAGCCGTACTCGCGGTAGCGCTTGATCGAGCCGCGGTCGACGTAGTTGTTGCCGAAGCCGCCGAAGTAGAAGTTGGCGACCGAGTTGTCGCGCTTGTTGGTCGCTAGTCCGGCGGCGGTCCGAAGCCAGATCGACGAGTTCGCCAGCGGCAGGTCCCAGCCGTAGTCGAAGTTGCCGCGCAGCTGCCAGATGGTCTCGCCGTTGACGCGGTTCACGATGCCCAGCGCCGACCACGCGAGGCCCTTCTCGTCGTCGACCGCGCCGAGCGAGCGGCGTGCGTCGGTGTAGTAGAGGCCCGCCTCACCGGTCAGGAGCCGCGTGAAGTTCGTCTGCACGTTCTGGTTGCCCGGCAGCGTGTCGATCTTGTCGTAGTACTTGACGTCGACCTTCCCCTCGAAGTGCCGCGGCTCGTCGAAAAGGATCAGGTGGTTGTAGCCCGCCGTCACCGCGAGACCCTTGCGGCTGCGCTTGGTGGGGCCAAAGAGGTCGTAGAAATCGGACTTGTTCCACGACACCGACCCGTGCAGCCCGAGGTAGTTCGCGACGATCTCGGCGTGCGCCTGCTCGTCCTGCGTGTAGCCGTGGCGCGGCGTGCCGGCGACCATCGCCGAGACGTTGAAGATGTTGAGCGGGTCGCTGAAGTACGCCTGGTAGCCGACCCCGATGGCGTCCTTGTAGCCCTGCAGGACCGGGAAGCCGTTCTCGACGCCGAGCTGGCGCAGCGGGCGGTATTCGCCCTGGCGCACGACGAGCTTCTCGTAATCGACGGTCGACGGCGGCGGCACCTGCCACGACGCCAGCACCGGGTACTTCTGCGCGACGAGCGTGCCGAGGAAGGTTATCGCGCTCACGTCGGTCAGCGGGACCGGGTCGATCACGACCGGCACGAAGCCCTCGGCCGTGTAGTTCAGCACGACGAGGCGACCGTCGGCGAGCGGCATCGGCCGGAAGTAGCCGGACTCGGCGTTCGACACGGTCTCCACGGCGCCGGTCGTGACCTCGTAGCGGAAGATGTTCGACACGCCGGTGTAGTAGCTGCTTCCGTACAGGTAGCGGCCGTCCTTCGAGAACACGAAGCTCTCGGGGACCGACTGTCCGAACTTGAATTCCGAGAGCGGCGTCAGGTCGCCCGCAGCGACCTTGTCGAGCGGGAATACGCGCAGGTACTGGTCGGCGTTGGGCTCGCTGATCGACGCCGACAGGAGCTTGCCGTCCGGCGAGATGTCGAGGTCGGTCGGGACGTACTCGTAGTTGAACGAGAAGACGCGGTACCAGTCGTTGTACGGCGGCGGAATGCGCACGAGGTGCGCGATGCCGTTCGAGTGCTCGACCCCCCAGATCACGTGGTCGACCGGGTTGACCGTGATGTCGCCGACGCGCGCGTCCTGCAGGAGCATCCGCGTCGCGCCGGTATTGACGTCGACCGCCATCAGGTCGCGCAGGCCGAAGTTGTCGTTGGTGAAGAACACGGTGCCGGTCGACGCGTCGTACGCGACCGACGCGACCTTGTAGAGCATCGCCTTCTTGATGTCCGCCAGCCGCCGCTCGCTGCCGTCCTTCGCGCTCACCGCGCCGATGTGCTCGACGACGCCGGGGTAGCGGAACGCGCCGTAAAGCGTCCCGGTCGCTTCGTCGTAGTAGGTGCGCGACACCGATCCCAGCACGCGCGCAGAGAGCTGCCGGTGCGGCGTGATCGGGAATTTCCGGACCTCAGCGAGGTTCTTGCGCTGGAAATCGTGCTCGAACGCGATCCATTCCTGCCACGCGTCGTCGAGCTCGCGCCCGAAGACGACGCGGAAGTTGTCGGCGAAATAGCGCGCGCTGCCGTCGTCGCGGCGCAGCCACGCGACGACCTGCTCGGGACCGTAGGCGTACGCGAGCCAGGTCATGAACCGCGTGCCGTACAGGTACGCGTTCACGATCACCTGGAAGCCGGTGCGCACGCCGCGCGACTCGAGGCCCAGCGGGTCGAAGAACGTCGCGCTGTCGCGCACCATCGCGCGGAACACCATCTCGTCGAAGCCCCCCTGCGCGCGGCCGAGCCCGCCCCCCATCCAGGTCTCCATGAACACCGCGCTGCCCTCCACGTACCAGCGCGGCGCCGTGAAGCGGGGGATCGTCAGGTAGCTGTAGAGCAGCGTCTCGGGGTGGTCGGCGAGCGGGAACACCTTGCCGAGGAACGCGCGGCGCCAGAACCGGTCCGCGTCGTTCGCAACGTCCCCCTGCGCGATGTGGACCAGCTCGTGGTTCATGAGCTGATAGAAACGCTCGCTCGCCGGGAAGGTCTCGAACTCGCGCGAGACCGGTGCGACGTCGAACAGGAGGCGGCCGCGCGGCGCCGCGGCCGCCGAGGCGTAGCCGAAGTCCGAAAGGTCCTTCAGGAGGACGATCGTGGGCTCCGACGGCGTCCAGCCGAACATCCGGCGCTGCCACGCGAGCGAGTTCGTGAACGTCCGCGTGACATGCGGAGCGAGGTAGCCCAGCGGCTCGAACCAGATGAGCTTCAGGTTCTCGGTCTCGACGTAGTTCGTGTCGAGCGCCAGGGGGTTGTCGAAGGCCGCAGCGGGCCGCGGAAGGACGACGAACGACAGCGCGAATGCAATCGCGAGCGCGCGGACGCGCATTGCCACCCCCCCAGGCGTACGGAACGCCGCAGCATAGGCAGCGCGTCCGCCCAAAAGCAAACCGCCGGCGCGAGGCCGGCGGTCGCCCTGGGGAAAGGTGTTGCGTTTAGTACGTCTTCCCTTGGCCCGCGGCTTGGCCCGCGCCGGCCGCTTGCGCAGCGGCTTGGCCAGCACCCGCCGCCTTGCCTGCGCCGGCCGCCTGGCCCGCGCCAGCCGCTTGACCCGCGCCCGCCGCTTGGCCCGCACCCGCCGCCTTGCCCTGACCGGCCGCTTGACCCGCACCGGCCGCTTGACCCGCGCCCGCCGCTTGACCAGCACCCGCCGCCTTGCCCTGACCGGCCGCTTGACCCGCACCGGCCGCTTGACCCGCGCCTGCCGCTTGGCCAGCGCCCGCCGCCTTGCCCGGACCGGCCGCTTGACCGGCACCGGCCGCTTGACCCGCGCCAGCTGCTTGGCCCGCACCGGCCGCCATCCCCGCGCCAGCCGCTTGACCCGCGCCGGCGGCCATCCCCGCACCGGCGGCCATGCCCGCGCCA
>DASTCK010000294.1:0-11291 GCA_035711225.1 Casimicrobiaceae bacterium | reverse complement strand
GTGTAGTAGTAGTGACCGGCCTCGGCGGTCCAGTCGGCCTCGACCTGCGCGTCGAACGTCCAGTACGGAAGGTAGACGCCGCGCACGGTATCGGTGAGTGCGCGCCGCTTGAGCGCGCCCGGCGCGAGCCACAGCCGGCCGAACCAGCGTCGCAGCCGGTCGCGCGCGTCGGGCTCGGTCACGCGGAAGGGCAGCACGCTCTCCGGGCGGAACGCGGGCTCGGTCTCGTCGTAGGGCACGAGCTGCGCGGAGCCGCAGAACTCGCAGGTCTGCGCCTGCCGCGCGGGATCGAGCACCGAGATCGCGCGGCAGCTCTGGCAGCGCACCTGCCGCTTCTGCGTCGCCCATCCCGACAGCGCCACCGCGCCGTGCGCGGCGAGCGCCTGCGCGAGGTCGTGCTCGCGCGCGGCGAACGCGACGTCGGGGGGCGCCGGCGACTCGGTGCCGCAGTAGGGGCAGACGAGCTTCTGCTTGCCGGGATGCCAGTTCGCTTCGGCCCCGCACGCGGGACAGGCGAACTTCGCCAGAGCCAGCGCGGGGGTGTCGCGTTCCCGCGGCGAGCCGTGCCCGGTCCCGCCCGGGGAGTCGGCGCCTTCGGGCGGCTTCTCGCCACCGCCGGCCGCATCGACGTTCACGGCGCCTCGCGCAACGCCCCGCGGGTCACTGGATCACGTAGCCGACCACCTGCCAGCGGCCCTGCACGCGCTCGACGGACACGAGCTCGCGGCCGACCGCCTTCTTCGCCCACGAGGTGCGAAACGCGATCAGCGCGTACTCGCCGTCGGGCTGGCCCTTGAGCCTGGTCGCGAATTCCGTGCCTGTCACCGAGCGCTGCTCCATCGCGCCGAGCGGTGTGCGGACGAGCCGCACCGCGTCGCGCCAGCGCTCGGGCGTGAGCACACTGCGGAACTTGGGGCTCGCGGCGCGATAGCTCGCGTCGGCATCGAGCTTGTCGGCGATCGCGAGCCAGGCGCGCGCGGCCTGCTGCGCCTCGATCGCGCGCGGATCCTGCGCGCGCGACGCGGGCGCGAGCGCGACCAAGGCGGCGGCGAAGACCGCGAGCAGCGCGCGACGCGTCGCGAGCGCGGTCATGCGCGCAGGAACGCGTCGACCGCCGCGCGCGTGACGCGCCACTGCGTGCCGATCTTGCGTCCCTTGAGGTCGCCCGACGCGAGGCTCTCCATCACGTCGGATTCGGCGACGCCCAGCGCCTGCGCGACCTGCGCCGGGGTGAGGAGCTCCGGGAGGCCCGTGCCCTCGGCGGCGCCACCGCCCTTCACGCCGGGGGTCGACTGCGCCATCAGCCCGCCGGTCTGGTTCATCATCTGTTGCGCCATCGCCATGCCGACCGCCATCTCGGCCGCCATGCCGCCGGGCCCGCCCTGCCCCTTCTCGAGCCCCTGCGCCATCTGGAACTTGACGTAGTCGTTCAGGTTGCCGACCGCGGCCATCGAGCTGCGCTTGTCGATCGCCTGCTCGACCTCGGGCGGCACCGAGACGTTCTCGACCACGAACGCCGTCATCTCGAGGCCGTACTTGTCGCGGAGCGCGGGATTGATGAGCGGCAGGAGCGCCTCGCCGAGCTCGCGGTAGCGCGACGCGACGTCGAGGGCCGGAATGCGGGCGTCGGCGAGCGCCTCCGAGAACACGCTGACCAGGCGCGAGCGCATCACGTCCGCGAACTCGTCGAGCCGGAAATGGTGGTCGGTGCCCGCGACCTCCTTCAGGAATCGCGGCGCGTCGACGATGCGGAAGTCGTAGGTGCCGTAGGCGCGCAGGCGCACGACGCCGAAGTCGGCGTCGCGCATCATGACCGGATTCGCGGTGCCCCACTTGTTGCCGGTGAACACGCGCGTGACGACGAAGTAGACGTCCGCCTTGAACGGGCTCTCGAGCGCGTACTTCCAGCTCCTGAGGTTGGTCAGGATCGGAATGTTGTCGGTCGTGAGCGTGTGCTTGCCCGGGCCGAACGCGTCGCCGAACTGGCCGAGGTACACGAACTGCGCGAGCTGGCTCTCGCGAACGATCAGCTGCGCGCCGTTCTTGATCTCCTTGTCCTCGTCGGGGAAGCGCCACGACAGCGTGTCGCGCGAGTCGTCGACCCACTCGATGACGTCGATGAACTGCTTCTTCAGGAAATCGATGATCGCCATCCGGCCGCTCCCGTCGCCGTCCCGCCGCCCTATTTCTTCGCCGCCGGCGCCGACTTCTGCCGGACCTCGGCCTCGGCGTCCTTGATCTCGGACTCGAGGCGCGCGAGCGGGATCGCGCCCGGAACCACGGTCCCGTCGGCGAGGATCATCGTCGGCGTCGCCTGGATCTTGAGCTTCGCGCCCAGCGCCTGCGTCGCGGCGACCGGGTTGCTGCACTCGCCCTTGTTGTCCGGAAGCTTGCCGGACTCGAAGAATTCGTCCCACGCCTTGGCGCGATCGGCGGAGCACCAGATCTGCCTGGACTTGCGCGCCGCTTCCGGATGGAGCTGGTCGATCGGGAACAGGAACGTGTAGACGGTCACGTTGTCGAGGCCCTTCATCTCCTCCTCGAGGCGATGGCAGAACGGGCAGTCGGCGTCGGAGAAGATCACGAGCTTGCGCTCGCCCTTGCCCTTGACCTTCTTGATCGCGAGCTCCAGGGGCAGCGACTCCCACGACACGCGGTTGAGCTTGCGGAGCCGCGCCTCGGTGAGGTTCGTGCGGCCGTTGACGTCGTAGAGCGCGCCCACCAGCACGTGGGCCGCCTTCGCGTCGGTGTAGATGATGCGATCGTCGAACTGCACCTCGTAGAGGCCGCCGAGGTAGCTGGTCTTGGTGATGCCGCGGATCTCGGCGCCGGGGAACTTCTCGGTCAGGATCCTCTTGATCGCCGCGGCCTCGGGGGACGCGACGACGGCCGAGGCCTGGGGCGCGGGCGACGCGGAGGCCGCGGCGGGGGCCTGGGCGGGCGCCGGAGCCTGCGCCTGGACGCCGAGGGGACCCGCGGCGAGCGCTCCGACGAGGAGCGGCAGCGCTGTTCGCGCGAGGCGGAACGGGAGGGGGGTCATCGGAGGCTCCAGGACAGGGGTCGGGGGGTTGGGAGGTCGGGTGAGGGTCAGCGCAGGGCCGGCTGGGCGAGCGCCTGGCGCAGGGGCGGGAGCTTCGACACGGCCGCGAGCCCGAGGTTTCGCAGCGCGGCCGCGCCTGGCAGCGCCGAGCCGAACAGCCGGACCAGCCCATCGGTCACCGCCTGCATCGCGGCGACCGGCGCCGCCCGGCGCCGCGCGTACCGCTCGAGGAGGATCGGCGCGCCCGGGTCGGCGATCGTCCCGCGCTCGGCGAGGACGGCGGCGAGCGCCTGGGCGTCGCCGAAGCCCAGGTTGACGCCCTGGCCCGCGAGAGGGTGGATCCCGTGGGCGGCGTCCCCGGCGAGCGCCAGCCGGTGCGCGATCACCGCCGGCAGGCGCAGGAACGCGAGCGGGAAGGTCGCCGCGGCGGTGATCGGGGTGAGCGTGCCGAGCGTCCGCGCCCCGGCGTCGGCGACACGCGCGGCGAGCGCCTCGCCCTCCAGCGAGGCCAGCGTGTCGGCCAGCGCCGCAGGCGCCGACCATACGATCGAGACGCGATCGCCCGGCAACGGCAGCCAGGCGAGCACGCCGCCGTCGGCCAGGAACCACTGGTGCGCGACGCCGCGGTGCGGCTTCTCGCACGCGAAGTTGGCGACCACCGCCGTCTGGCCGTAGGGGCGCGGCTCGGCGACGATGCCGGCGGCCGCGCGGACCCACGAGCGCACGCCGTCCGCGCCGACGACGAGCCTCGCGGCGATGCTGCGTCCGTCGTCGAGCGCGAGCGTGCCGTGCGTCGTCGTCCACGAGAGCGACGCGAACGAGGCCGGCGCGACGATTTCGACGCCCGCCGCGTGCACCGCGTCGACGAGCGCTGCGCGCAGCACCCGCTCCTCGACGATCCACGCGAGCGCGCGCTCGGCGAGGTCGTAGGCGTCGAAGGAAAGCTGCGCGCCGCGGTCGCCCTCGATGCGCATCGCCTCCACCGGCGCGAGACGCGCTTCCGGCAACGCCTGCCAGGCGCCGATCGAGCGCAGGAACGCGACGCTCCCCGGGCTGATCGCGTACACGCGCGTATCCCAGCTCGCCGGATCGCCGGAAACGGCGACCACCGGGGCGCGGTCGGCCAGCGTGACCGACAGGCCCTGGCGCGCGAGCGCCGCCGCGAGCGCGAGCCCCGGCAGCCCGGCACCCGCCACCAGCACGTCGCATTCGCGCCCGGCCTTTGTCGTCACAGCGTCTCGATCACGATGTTCTGGTTGGTGTAGATGCACAGTTCCCCGGCGATGGAAAGCGACTGCCGGACGATCTCCGCGGCAGGGAGGGCGCTGTGGAGGAGCAAGGCGCGTGCCGCGGCCTGCGCATAGGCGCCGCCCGAGCCGATCGCCACGATGCCGTGCTCGGGCTCCAGCACGTCGCCGGTGCCGGTGATCACCAGCGACGCCGACGCATCGGCGATCGCCAGCATCGCCTCGAGCCGGCGCAGGATCCGGTCGGAGCGCCAGTCCTTGGCGAGCTCGACGGCGGCGCGCGTCAGGTGCCCCTGGTGCTTGTCGAGCTTCGCCTCGAAGCGCTCGAACAGCGTGAACGCGTCGGCGGTGGCGCCGGCGAATCCCGCGAGCACGCGGTCGTGGTGGAGGCGGCGAACCTTGCGCGCCGTCGACTTGATGACGATCGACCCGAGCGTGACCTGGCCGTCGCCGCCAAGCGCGACCGCGCCCTCGCGACGGACCGACAGGATGGTGGTGCCGTGGAAGAGGTCCATGGAAGCTTCGTCCCGGGGCGCGCCCCGGCGGGCGCCCGCTTCCCCGGGGGCGCTACTGTGCCTTCTTGACGAAATGGCGCGGCGAGATTCCGATGAGCAGCAGGAGCGCCCGGACGATCGGCGACACGCCGAGGATCTGCACCGACTTGCGCTGCGCCTCGATGCGGTTGATGGCGTTGAGCAGCGCGCCCGCGCACACGAAGTCGACGCGCTCGACGCCGCTCATGTCGATCGGCACCAGCGCGCGCCCCTGCGCGTACTCGGCCAGCGCGGAGAGCTGCGGCAACGCGCCGCCGGCCATCACGCCGGTCCAGGCGAGCGCCTCGCCCTCCTTCGGCGGCTCGGCAGCGGCTTCCGGCGACGCGGCCGAGACCTCCTCGGGCGGCGCGGGCGCGGGCTCCCACGACGGCGGCGACACCTCGAATGCGACCGCGTAGTCGACCGCGAGGTTCTCGAAGGCGTCGCGGTCGCGCATCCATTGCAGGAGCTCGAGGGCCAGCGCCCAGGCGCCTTCCCCGGCTTCGGCGCCCTGCTTCATCGCGGCGGCGAGCGCGAGGCGGAGCTTCTCGGGCCGCTGCAGCGACAGCGGGCACGCGCGCTTGCGCGCGTCGGCGAGCGCCTGCGCGAGCAGCCTCGCGCCCTCGTCGTCGAACCCCGCCACCTGCGCGAGGTCGACGCGCGCGTGCGTCGCGCCGCGCGCGATGGCGCGCCGCAGCCCGTCGATCTGCGCTGCAGACGCCCCGGTCAGCCGCCCCGTGATCGCGACGTAGCCGCCGTGGGACTTCGCGGCGCTCGGGCGGTCGGAAGCCTCCCACGACGGGGCCGAGCGCTCGAACTGCACGACGTACTGGAGCGCGATCTGGTCGAAGGCGGCGCGGTCGCCCGCGCGCTGCAGCAGGTCGAACAGCGCGAGCCAGGCGAGCGGGGAGGCGCGCGCGTCGTGGTCGGACGCGATGCCGCGCTCGAGCAGTTCGCGCGCCGGACCTGCCTGGCTGCTCGCGTAGAGCAGCGCGGCGTTCTCGAGCACCGCGCAGAGCCCCGGATTCGCCTGCGCGACCTCGAAGCCGCCCTGTGCGGGCGACATCTCGATCAGGCTCGCGCCGGTCACCGTGATGTCGCTGCCGGCCGGCTCGGAGAGCGGGCGCTCGGGCTCCGGATGCTTCTTGCCCCGGGCCTGGGCGGCGAGGTCGCGCGCCGACGGTCGGCCCGGCGCAGGCGGCACCGGCCGCGCCGAGGGAGCGGGCGGGATCGGCTTCTTGGCCGGCGGTTTGGAGAACAGCGCCATCGATTCCGTGGGTTAGCGTTTTTCGGTCCGGGGATTCCCGTGACGATTATCGTCCCGGGCCCGCCGGGGGGACAACCGGCCGCGCACCGAAGCGGTTGCCGGCAGCCCGACGGGGACGACCGCTCCCGCCGGCTCCCGAGCGGGGCCCGGCGCCCGGCATCCCTCGAAGGAGCGCCCTACCCGAGGTTCGCCGCGGCGAAATCCCAGTTGAGGAGCTTGTCGATGACCGCGTCGACGTAGGCCGCGCGCTTGTTCTGGTGGTCGAGGTAGTACGCATGCTCCCAGACGTCGATCGTCAGCAGCGGCTTCTGGCCCTTGGTGAACGGCACCTCGGCGTTGGGCGTCTTGACGACCTTGAGCGCGCCTCCCTCGGCCACGAGCCAGCCCCAGCCCGACCCGAACTGCGAGACGCTGGTCGCCGAGAGCTGCTTCCTGAACTCGTCGTAGCTGCCGAACGCCGAGTCGATCATCTGGGCGATCTTGCCGTGCGGCTTGCCGCCGCCGTTGTGCTTCATGCTGTGCCAGTAGAACGTGTGGTTCCACACCTGCGCCGCGTTGTTGAAGATGGGCGCCTTGTCGGCCTTGCCCGCCGTCGCGGTGACGATGTGCTCGAGCGTCGCGCCCTCGAACTCGGTGCCCTTGACGAGGTTGTTCAGGTTGTCGACGTAGGTCTTGTGGTGCTTGCCGTGGTGGAACGACAGCGTGTTGGCCGAGATCACCGGCTCGAGCGCGTTGTCGGGATAGGGAAGGGGCGGAAGCGTGAACATGGCGCGAGGCTCCGACGTTTTCGGTTCTTGGAGGGACGCTGGCGGCGCGCGCAGCGGCGCGCTCCGGCCACGCCATGATACGCGCGCCCGGCGCGGCCCCCGGCGCGGCCGCGCGCGCGGGGACCCCGCCGCGATCGGGGAGGCCGCCGTGCCTCGGCTAGCCGGCCCGGATCACCGCGCACGCGACGCGCGCGCCGGCGTTGCCGGTCGGCTGCGTGGCGTAATCGTCCGGATCCTTGTGGACGATGAGGCCCTTTCCGGCCACGCTCGTCGGCCCGGCGGCGACGGTGACGCCGTCGAGCGTGAAGGTCGCCTTGGCGTTGCCGTTCGCATCGGCGGCGAGGCTCGGCATGTCCCCGGCGTGGTGCGGCCCGCCCTGCGGGCCGTGCGGCTTCGCGTGGGGGTTGAAGTGGCCGCCGGCGCTCATGCCGTCGCCCGAGCTGCAGTCGCCCTTCTCGTGAACGTGGAAGCCGTGCTCGCGATTCGGGGCGAGCCCGCGCACGTCCGCGGTCACGACGACCCTGCCCATGCGCTGCGCGAACGTCACGGTCCCCTCGACGTTGTTGCCGCGCGTGGGCTCGAGCTTCGCCGTCGCGACCGCGGTGTCGAACGGCGTGGTGGCGCATCCGGCGGCCGCGACGAGCGTCGACGCGATCGCCGCGAGCAGCGTGCTCCTGTTCATCGAATCCTCCTCACGCGATGCACGCGCAGGCGAGCGCGAGCGCGGCCGGATTCTACCGGTGCCTGTCGCCCTTCACGGCTGGACAGCGGCGGTCGTGGCCGTCGCCGCGGGCGTAGCGCCAGGGGCGCGGATCAGTCGTCGCCGTACATCTTCTGCACGCGCTCGCGGCGCTCCTGCGCCTCGAGCGAGAGCGTCGCGGTCGGGCGCGCGATCAGCCTCGCGACGCCGATCGGCTCGCCGGTCTCCTCGCAGTAGCCGTAGCTGCCGTCGTCGATCATCCGGATCGACTTCTCGACCTTCTTGAGCAGCTTGCGCTCGCGGTCGCGCGTGCGGAGCTCGAGCGTGTACTCCTCCTCGAGCGTCGCGCGATCGGAGGGGTCGGTCGTGATCTCGTTCTCGCGCAGGTGCTCGCCGGTGTCGTCGGCGTTCTGCAGGAGCTGGTCGCGCAGCTCGATCAGCTTGCGCCTGAAGAACGCGAGCTGCGCCTCGTTCATGTAGTCCTTGTCCGGCGCCTTGAGGACATCGTCCTCGGTGAGCTCGCGGACCTTCTTGACGGCGGTAGCGGCTTTGCCTGCCATGCTGGTCTTCCGATCAGGTTCATTGCCCTCGGCGGAAGGGCCGGTGGCGGAAAACGGGCGATTATAGCGTTCCCTCCGCGCCGCAAGCCAACTGTCGCTCCGCCGCGACGCCCCGTCGGCCGGCGCCCGACGCGGCCATCGTACAATCCTTACGATTCAAGGCCTTCACGCCGTGCCACCCGCGTCCCCGCCCGCCACCTCGCTCACGCTCCGCCGCCCGGACGACTGGCACCTGCACCTTCGGGACGGCCCGGCGCTCGCGGCGGTCGTCGGCGCGACGGCGCGCGTGTTTGGGCGAGCAATCGTCATGCCGAACCTCGCCCCGCCGGTGACGACGGTGGCCGCGGCGCTCGCCTATCGCGATCGCATCCTCGCGTCGGTCGCGCCGCAAGCGCGGTTCGTGCCGCTGATGACGCTCTACCTCACCGACAATACGCCGCCCAGCGAGATCGCCGCGGCGAAGGCGTCGGGGGCGATCGCGGCGATCAAGGTCTATCCGGCCGGCGCGACCACGAACTCGGACGCCGGCGTGACGTCGCTCGCGCGCGCGGCCGCGGCGATCGCCGCGATCGAGAAGCACGGGCTCGTGCTGTCGCTGCACGGCGAAGTCACCGACCCGTCGGTCGACGTGTTCGACCGCGAGCGTGTCTACGTCGAGCGCACGCTCGCGCCGCTCGTGCGCGGCTTCCCTGGGCTTCGCATCGTGCTCGAGCACGTGACGACGCGCGAGGCGGTCGACTTCGTGAACGCGGCCCCGCCCCGGGTCGCTGCGACGATCACGCCGCAGCACCTGGTCTACTCGCGCAACGCGATGCTGGTCGGCGGCGTGCGCCCGCACCTCTACTGCCTGCCGGTGCTCAAGCGCGAGACGCACCGCGCGGCGCTCGTCTCGGCGGCCACGTCGGGCAGCGGCAGGTTCTTCCTCGGCACCGACAGCGCGCCGCACGCGCGCCACGCAAAGGAGCACGCGTGCGGCTGCGCGGGCTGCTACTCGGCGCCGCTCGCGCTGCCGCTCTACGCCGAGGCGTTCGAGGACGCCGGCGCGCTCGACCGGCTCGAGGGCTTCGCGAGCCTGGCGGGCGCGGCGTTCTACGGCCTGCCGCCCCACGGCGAGACGGTGACGCTGGTGCGCGAGCCGTGGACCGTCCCCGCGCAGTACGCGTTCGGCGATGCGACCGTGGTGCCGCTGCGCGCGGGCGAGACGGTTCGCTGGCGCGTCGCCGAACGTTCCTGACGTCCCGGGCCGGGTTCGGGGCCAGGCTCGCAAACCCGGTTCCCGATCCGCGGGCGGCCCTGGTTGCGCACCCGACCCCGGGGAACCTCCGGCCGAACGGCGTATCCTAGCGATCGAAGTCCGCCAGACCGTCGCTGCCCGCCTCGTGCGGGGAGAGGAAAGTCCGGGCTCCAGAGAGCAGGATGCCGGGTAACGCCCGGCCGCAGCAGCCGCGGCTTCGCCGCCGCGGTCAAGGCGAGGAACAGGGCCACAGAGACGAGTCGCTCCCGGTCACACGGGAGCGGGTGAAACGCGGCAACCTCCATCCGGAGCAACGCCAAGTAGGCGGACCATGACGCTGCTCGCGTCGTCCGCGGGTAGGCGGCTCGAGCGTTCCGGCAACGGAACGCCTAGAGGAATGACGGCCATAGCACGTCCGCGAGGGCGTGCCGTAACAGAACCCGGCTTATCGGCGGACTTCGACTTCTTCCCCGGGGTCAGATTCGAATCTGACCCCGGTTACACGCCCGGAGGCGCGATGGACGACGAAGCGCTCAACCTGTCGATCCGCAAGTTCCTGAAGATGGTCGGCATCCATTCGCAGCGCGAGATCGAGCGCGCGGTGGCGAAGGCGATCGACGAGCGCAAGCTCGGCGGCACCGAGTCGTTTCCCGCGACGATGACACTCAAGGTCGGACGGCTCGGCATCGACGTCACCTTCGACGGCGACATCGAGCTCGCGCGTCACGGCTGAGGAGCCAGGTTCGGGGTCGGGTTCGGCACCTGACCCCGCCGGCGAGTTGCCTCAGCGCCGCCGCCGCGCGTCCTTCAGGATCTCCCGCGCCGCGTTGCGTCCCGGAATGCCGGTGACGCCCCCGCCGGGATGCGCGCCCGCGCCGCACAGGTAGAGGCCGCGAACGGGCATCCGGTAGCGCGCTGCGCCGAGCGTCGGACGCGTCGCGTAGAGCTGGTCGAGGCCCAGCGCGCCGTGGAAGATGTCGCCGCCGACGAGCCCGAACTCGCGCTCGAGGTCGAGCGGCGTCAGCGCGCGCCGCGCGACGACGCTCGCACGAAAGTTCGGCGCCATCGCATCGACGGTCGCGATCATCAGGTCGGCGACCTCGTCGCGCGCGTCGTCCCAGGTCGCGCCCGGCCTCACCGCCGCCAGGTCGGGATGCACGTGCTGGCAGAAGAGGCTCGCGACGTGCATGCCCGGGGGCGCCAACGAGTCGTCGACGACCGACGGGATCAGCACCTCGACGATCGGCGCGCGCGACCATCCCGACGCCTTCGCGTCGAAGAACGCGCGCTCCATGTACGCGAGCGACGGCGCGACGACGATGCCGCTCGCGTGATGCGGCGCGGCCGCACCCTCGGATGGCAGGCACGCGAAGTCGGGCAGCGCGGACAGCGCGACGTTCATCCGGAACGTTCCCGAGCCGCAGCGGAAGGCCGCCATGCGCTCGCGAAAGTCCGCGTCGACGTGCTCGGCGTCGACGAGCGTGCCGAACAGCAGCTTCGGGTTCACGTTCGCCACCACCCGCTTCGCCTCGATCACCTCGCCGCTCTCGAGCTCGACGCCGCACGCGCGTCCGGCCTTCACGACCACGCGCGCGACGCTCGCCCCGGTGCGGATCCCGACGCCGCGCGCCCGGCACTCGGCGGCCATCGCCTGCGTGATCGCGCCCATGCCCCCCTTCGCGTGACCCCATTGCCCGCGCCTGCCGTTGACCTCGCCGAACACGTGGTGCAGCAGCACGTACGCGGAGCCCGCCGCGTACGGCGATGCGAAGTTGCCCACCACCGCGTCGAAGCCGAACGCGGCCTTGATCGGCGCCGACTCGAAGCGACGGTCGAGGATCTCGCCCGCGCTCTTCGTGAACAGGTCGACGACGTCGCGCCTCTCCGGGAGCGATAGCGCCCGAAAAGAGCGCAGCGACTTCCACGCGTCGACCAGCGACGCC
>DASTCK010000293.1:0-29786 GCA_035711225.1 Casimicrobiaceae bacterium | reverse complement strand
TCGCTTCACCTTGAGGGCATCGGCACAGCGCCCCTCCGATCTGCCATCTCCAGTCTCCACCCTTCGATCCGATGAACGCGAGCGGCGCCACCGCACTCGCCTTACCGCACCAGGCCGCGTCCGGCGACCCGCAGGAACGCCACCAGCGGCGCCAGCACCGGCTCGTTCGCGGCCTCGCTCTCGAGCCGCGCGCGGGCATCCTCCAGCGCGAGGCCCTCGCGGTAGAGCGTCTTGTAGGCGCGGCGCACCGCCAGGATCTGCTCCGGCGTGAACCCGCGGCGGCGCAGACCCTCGCTGTTGGTGCCTTTCGGCACGGCGGGGTACCCCTGCACGATCGTGTAGGGCGGCACGTCCTGGAGGACGATGGCGCCGGCCGCGAGCATCGCGTGCTCGCCGACGCGGCAGAACTGGTGGACGCCCGCGTAGGCCCCGAGCACGGCCCAGTCGCCGACCTGCACGTGCCCGGCCACCTGCGCGTTGTTCGACCAGGTCGTCCGGTTGCCGACGACGCAGTCGTGCGCGACGTGCGTGTAGGCGAGGAACCAATTGCCGTCGCCGACCAGCGTGTCTCCCCGGTCCTGCGCGGTGCCCGCATGGATCGACACGTACTCGCGGATCACGTTGTCGTCGCCGATCGTCGTCGTCACCGGCTCGCCGCCGTACTTGCGGTCCTGCGAGACGAGCCCGATCGAGGCGAACGGGAAGATGCGGTTGCGCGCGCCGATCGTCGTGCGGCCGTCCACCACCACGTGCGGACCGATCACCGTTCCCCTGCCGATCCGCACACGGGCGCCGACGAACGAGAACGGGCCCACCTCGACGTCGTCGGCGAGCTCCGCGGCAGGATCGACCAGCGCCGAAGGATGGATGGCCGGCATCGCGGCGGAGACCGTTCCGGCTAACCGGCCGTCGGCATCGGGCGAAGCACCGACAGCAGCGTGGCCTCGCACGCGACCTGGCCGTCGACGGTGGCGCGCACCGCGTACTTGCCGACGTCGCGCATGCCCTTGACGAAGGTCGACTCGAGGATCAGCGTGTCGCCGGGCACGACCTGCCGCTTGAAGCGCGCATCGTCGATGCCGGCGAACATGAAGAGCTTGCGTCCTTCGCGCGCCTCCGGGTCGCCGCGGTAGGCGATGATCGCCGACGCCTGCGCCAGCGCCTCGACGATCAGCACGCCGGGCATCACCGGATAGTGCGGGAAGTGGCCCGGGAAATAGGGCTCGTTGATCGTGACGTTCTTCAGCGCCTTGATGCGCACCCCGGGCTCGAGCTCGAGCACGCGATCGACGAGCAGCATCGGGTAGCGATGCGGCAGCGTCGCGCGGATCGCGTGGATGTCGAGCGTTTCCATGCCCCTCCCGGGCGTCCTCAGTGCTCGCCGCCAGCCGCCGCGCGCAGCGCGCGCTCGAGGGCCGCGACCCGTTCGGCGAGCCGGTCGAGCTGACGCAGCCGCGCCGCCGTGCGCCGCCACGCATCGTACTTCTGGACCGGGAACGAGCCGCTGTACGCGCCCGGCTCGTCGAGGCTCGACATCACGACCGTCGCCCCGCCCAGCGTCGTGCCGTCGGGGATGGTCAGGTGCCCGGAGATCATCGCCGCGCCGCCGATCCGGCAGCGGCGCCCGATGCGCGTCGATCCGGCGATCCCGACGCACCCGGCGATCGCCGTCCCCTCGCCGATCGTGCAGTTGTGCCCGATCTGGATCTGGTTGTCGAGCTTGACGTCGTCGCCGATCACCGTGTCGTCGATGGCGCCGCGGTCGATCGTCGTGTTGGCCCCGATCTCGACGCGCTCGCCGACCACGACGCGCCCGAGCTGCGGCACGCGGACCCACCGGCCGCCGTCCTCGGCGAGGCCGAAGCCGTCGGCGCCTATCACCGCGCCCGCGCAGACGACCGTGTCGGCGCCGATCACGCAGCGGTCGTAGACGACGACGCGCGCGTCCAGCCGCGCCCGCGCGCCGACGTGGACATCGCGTCCGATCGCGCAACCCGCGCCGATCGTCGCGCCTTCGGCGATCACGGCGCCCGCAGCGATCGTCGCGTGGGGGCCGATCGACACCCCGGTGGCGACCGTCGCGGCCGGGTCGACGACCGCCGTCGGATGCACGCCCGGCGCTGCCGGCGGCGCGGGATGCAGCAGGCTGGCGACGCGCGCGTAGGCGAGGTAGGGCGTCGGCGTGACGAGCCGCGGCAGCGCCGTGAGGCCCGCGTCCTCGGGACCGAGGATCACCGCGGCGGCGCGCGTCGCCGCGAGTTGCGCGGCGTACTTGCGGTTGGCGAGGAAGGCGATCGTGCCGGGCCCCGCGCGCTCGAGCGTGGCGACGCGCGTCACGCGGACCGCGCCGTCGCCGTGCAGCGCCGCCCCGGTCGCCTGGGCCAGCTCGGCGAGCGTCCGGCCCGCGTCGGAATCGTTCGGCCCCATCGCGGCGGCGGCGCGGCCGGACGTCGGGACGCGGCTACTTGTCCGCCAGCGCCTTGATCACCTTGTCGGTGATGTCGATGCGCTGGCTCGCGTACACGACGGGATCCTGCAGGATGAGGTCGAACTTCTCGCCCTCGGCGATCTGCTGGATCACCTTGTTGGCGCGCTCCTGCAGCTGCGCCAGCTCCTCGTTGCGCCGCAGGTTGAGGTCCTCGCGGAACTCGCGCTGCGCGCGCTGCAGGTCGCGCGACAGGTTGGCGAGGTCGCGCTCCTTGTTGCGCCGCTCGGCCTCCGGCATCGTGGCGCCGTCCTTGTCGAGGTTCGCCTGCAGGTCGCGCACCTGCTTGCTGAGCTTCTGCACCTCGGCGTCGCGCGTCGCGAACTCCTTCTCGAGCTTCTGCTGCGCGCGCTTCGCCGGCGCCGCCTCTCGGAACAGCCGCTCGGTGTTGACGAAGCCGATCTTGGTGGTCGTGGCGACCGCCTGCGCGGACGCGCCGGTGGCGGCCGCCGCCAGCACGGCCGCGGCCACGAGGACAACGATGCGTTTCACGGGAATCTCCTGCCTCCGGTCGATGGGCGGCCTAGAAGACCGAGCCCACCTGGAACTGGAAGCGCTGGATCTTGTCGCCAGGCTTCTCGTTGATCGGGTAAGCGTAGCTGAACTTGAGGGGGCCGAGCGGCGAATTCCACGCGAGCCCGGCGCCCAGCGAGTAGCGGAACGACTCGAAATCCGGCTGCAGGCCGTTCAGGTAGATCTGGCCGACGTCGGCGAACGCCGACAGCCGGACCGCCTGCTGGCCCGCGAGCAGCGGATAGAACAGCTCGGCGTTGCCCACGATCTTGCGCTTGCCTCCCAGCACGTTGCCGAAGACGTCGCGGGGGCCGAGCGAGCTCGACTCGAAGCCGCGCACCGAGCCCACGCCGCCCGCGTAGAACGCCTTGAAGAACGGCAGCGGCTTGCCGGAGTAGCCGTCGCCGTAGCCGATCTCGCCGCGCAGCATCAGCACGAAGGGCGACCACACGGGCCAGAACCACTGGTGGATGTATTGCGCCTTGTAGTAGGCGAGGTCGCCGATCGGCAGGCCGAGCTCGAGGAACAGGCTCTGCAGCCGTCCCTGGTTAGGATAGAGAATGTCGTCGCGCGTGTCACGCGCCCACCCGAGCGTCATGATGTACGCGTCGGTGGTCGAGCCGAACTTGTCGACGAAGTCGATGTACACGGGCGGGCTGTCCTGGAACAGCTCGAGCTTCGTGTGGTCGTAGCGGAAGCCCAGGTTGATCGAGTCGGTCTCGGTGATCGGGATCGAGAACCCGATCGCGCCGCCGATCGTGTCCGACGCGTACTGCGAGACCGACAGCGACGTCGGGTCGAGGCGGCGCACGTAGCCTTCGATCGTCCGCGACACGCCGTCGACGGTCCAGTACGGCTCGGTGTAGACGATCGAGTAGGTGCGGTTGATCTTGCTGGTGTTGAGCGCCAGCGCGATCGCGTTGCCCGAGCCGAACACGTTCTGCTGCGACACCGAGCCGCTGAACACGACGCCGTCCGAGCTCGAGTACCCGAGGCCGGCCAGCAGGTTGCCGGTCGCCCGCTCGGTCACCGAGAACTCGACGTCGATCTGGTCGGAGGCGCCGGGCACCGGCGGCGTCTCGACGTTGACGTCGTCGAAATAGCCGAGCCGCTTCATGCGCACCTTCGAGCGCTCGATGCGCTGGCCGTCGAACCACGCGCCCTCGAGCTGCCGGGCCTCGCGCCGGATCACCTCGTCGCGCGTCTTGGTGTTGCCGCTGATGTTCATCCGCCGGACGTACACGCGGCGGCCCGGGTCGACGAAGATCGTGAACGCCGCGGACGCCTTGGCGCGGTCGATCTCCGGGACGGCGTTCACGTTGGCGAACGCGTAGCCCTCCGCGCCGAGGCGGTCGGAGATGTCCTTGGCGGTTCGCTGCAGCTTCTCGCGCGAGTAGACGTCGCCCTCGCGGACGCGCACGAGGCCGCGCAGCTCCGACTCGTCGACCGCGAGGTCGCCGGCGAGGCGCACTTCGCCGACCGTGTAGCGCGGGCCCTCGCGGACGTTGATCGTGATGTAGATGTCCTCCTTGTCCGGCGAGATGGACACCTGCGTCGACTCGATGTCGAACTCGAGGTAGCCGCGGTTCTGGTAGAAGTTGCGCAGCGCCTCGAGGTCGCCCTGCAGCTTCTGCTTGCTGTACTGGTCGTTCTTCGTGTACCAGGTGAGCCAGCCCGGCGTGGTGAGCGTCATCTCCTTGCGGAGCTGCGCCTCGGTGAACGCCTGCGTGCCGACGATGTTGATGCGCGCGATGCGCGACGGCTCGCCCTCGTCGATCGAGAAGTTGATCGCGACGCGGTTGCGCTCCTGCGGCGTCACCGTCGTCTGGACCTTCGCCGCGTACAGGCCGCGCGTGATGTACTGCCGCTTGAGCTCCTGCTCCGCACGGTCGAGCGCCGAGCGGTCGAAGATGCGCGCCTCGGCGATTCCGATGTCCTTCAGCGCCTTCTTGATCGTCTCGGTGTCGAACTCCTTGTTGCCGACGAACGACAGCGCGCTGACGGTCGGGCGCTCCTGCACGGCGACCACCAGCACGTCGCCCTCGCGCTCGAGCCGCACGTCGCGGAAGAAGCCGGTCGCGTACAGCGCCTTGACCGCGGCGGACAGCTTCTCGTCGTCGACGCGCTCGCCGACCTTGATCGGCAGGTAGCTGAAGATGGTGCCGGCCTCGGTGCGCTGCACGCCTTCGACGCGGATGTCGCGCACGACGAACGGCTCGGCGGCCCGCACGGCGGCCGGCGCCGCGAGCGCGAGCGCGACCAGCACGGGAAGCGCGCGCGCAGCCCAGCCGCCCCGGCGCCGCGACGGGGGGCGTCGGTCAGAACAGGCGGGAAACGTCATTGACGAGCGCGAGGGTCATCAGCACGGCGAGCAGCGCCATGCCGATGCGCTGCCCGACCTCGAAGGCCCGGTCGGATACCGGTCGGCCTAGAACGATCTCGGCCAGATAATACAGCAAGTGCCCGCCATCCAGCAGCGGGATCGGGAGCAGGTTCAGCACGCCGAGGCTGATGCTGATGAGCGCCAGGTAGCCGACGAACGTGAGCGCGCCCGCCTGCGCGGACTGCCCCGCGTAATCGGCGAGCGTGATCGGTCCCGAGAGGTTCTTGAGCGACGCGTCGCCGGTGACCATGCGACCGAGCATGCGCAGCGTGAACGTCGAGAGCTCCCAGGTCTTGCGCACGCCCGCGCCGAGCGCATCGAGCGGTCCCGCGCGCACCGTGATCGCGATGCGCTCCGCGACCGCCGGGTCGACCTTGAGGCGCAGGCCGGCGAGGCCGACGCGGCGTCCGCCCTGCTCGACGCTCTCCGGAATCACCGTCACGTCGCGCTCGACCGCGTCGCGCGCGATGCGGAGCACCAGCGCCCTGCCGGGGCTCGCGTTGGTCGCGAGCGCGACGTCGGAAGGCGAGCGCGTCGGGCGTCCGTCGACGGCGACGATGCGATCGCCGCTCGCGAGCCCCGCCGCGTCGGCGGGCTTGCCGCTCGACACCTGGTCGATGATCGGCGCGCCGAAGTCGGGCCGCAGACCCAGGGCCGCCAGCGGATTGCCTTCCCAGTCCGCCATGCCGAGCCCGGCCAGCGGCAGGTCGCGCGTCGCGCGGCTTCCGTCGGCCCGCTCGACCTCGACGGCGACGCGCTCGCGGCCCTGCGACTTCAGCACGCGCCAGCGGAGGTCCTGCAGGCTCGCGACCGGATCGCCGTCGACCGCGACCACGCGATCCCCTTCGGCGAATCCCGCGCTCGCCGCGGGCGTGCCCGGCAGCGGCGGCGCCAGCACCGGCTTCTGGCCGGGCACGCCGGCGACGTAGGTGCCGGCGAACAGCAGCACGGCGAGCAGCAGGTTCGCGATCGGACCGGCGGCGACGATGGCGATGCGCTTGCCGACGCTTTGGCGATTGAACGCGCGCGGCAGGTCCTGCACCGGCAACGCGTCCTCGCGCTCGTCGGCCATCTTCACGTAGCCGCCCAGCGGCACGAGCGACAGCGCCCACTCGGTGCGGTCGCGCCCGACGCGCCGCGACCAGATCACGCGGCCGAAGCCGATCGAGAAGCGGAGCACCTTGACGCCCGCCAGCCGCGCGACGGCGTAGTGGCCGAGCTCGTGGAAGACCACGAGCACGCCGAGCACGACGAGGAACGCGCCGACCTTCCAGGCGATGTCGATCATGCGGCGAGCGGGACGCCGGCGGCGTCCGCGGGCAGGCCGAGCAGCGCGCAGGCGGCGCGCCGCGCCTCGGCGTCGGCCTCGAGCGCATCGTCGAGCGAGTCGACGGCGCGCGGCGGCACGCGCGCGAGCGTCGCCGCGCAGGTCGCGTGGATGGCAGGGAACGACGCGCGCCCGGCGAGGAAGGCGGCCACCGCCACCTCGTTGGCCGCATTCAGCACGACGGTCGCCGCGCCGCCGGCCTCGAGGGCCGCGTAGGCGAGGCGGAGGCAGGGGAAGCGCGCGGCGTCGGGCGCCTCGAACGAGAGCGACGCGAGCGAGGCGAGGTCGAGCGGCCCCACGCCGCTCGCGATGCGCTCCGGCCAGGCCAGCGCCTGCGCGATCGGCGTGCGCATGTCCGGGTGGCCGAGTTGCGCGAGCACCGAGCCGTCGACGTACTCGACCAGCGAATGCACGACGCTCTGCGGGTGGATCACCACCTCGATCGCGGAAGCCGGGGCGCCGAAGAGGTGGTGCGCCTCGATCACCTCGAGCCCCTTGTTCATCATCGTCGCCGAGTCGACCGATACCTTGCGCCCCATGCGCCAGTTCGGATGCGCGCAGGCCTCGTCGGGCGTCACGCGCGCGAGATCGTCGAGCGCGCGACGCCGGAACGGACCGCCCGACGCGGTGAGCAGAAGGCGACGGATGCCCGCGCGCGCCGGATCGCCGTCGTAGCCCGGCGGCAGGCATTGGAACACCGCATTGTGCTCGCTGTCGATCGGCAGCAGCGTGGCGCCGCCCTCGCGCGCGGCGCGCATGAACGCCGCGCCGCCGATCACGAGCGCCTCCTTGTTGGCGACGAGCAATCGCTTGCCCGCGCGCGCGGCGGCGAGCGTCGGCTCGAGCCCGGACGCGCCGACGATCGCGGCGAGCACGGTGTCCGCTTCGGTCGCGCAGGCCGCCTCGACGAGCCCGGCAGGACCGGCGAGGACGCGCGTCGGAAGCCCCTGCCCCGCCAGCTCGCGCTCCAGCGCACGTGCGGCGTCGAGGTCGAGCATCGCGGCGATGCCGGGCCGGAAGCGGCGGCACAGCGCCGCGAGCTTCGCGACGTTGCGGTGCGCGGCGAGCGCCGCCACCGCATAGCGCTCCGGATGGCGCGCGATGACGTCGAGCGCCGAGTCGCCGATCGACCCGGTCGCGCCGAGCAGGCTCACGCGCCGCATCGCGTCAGTTCCGCAGGAAATAGTGCGCGGCGAGCGCCGCCGGCGGCATCGCCGACAGCAGCGCGTCGACGCGATCGAGCACGCCGCCATGGCCCGGCAGCAACGTTCCGCTGTCCTTGACGCCGGCGACGCGCTTCATCCACGACTCGTGCAGGTCGCCGACGACCGACAGCGCCGCGAGCGCGACCGCGATCGCGATCCACGCGACGATGGCCGGCACCCCGAGCGGGCCGTCGTACCCGGCGGCGCGCGCGAACGGCACCAGCGCGGCCGCGTACACCGCGACCGCCGCGAGGCCGCCCCAGACGCCTTCCCACGACTTGCCCGGGCTCACCAGCGGCGCGAGCTTGCGGCGACCGAACGCGCGCCCGGCGAAGTACGCGGCGGTGTCCGCGATCCACACGATCGCCATCGCCGCGAGGACGAGCCACGGCGAGCGCGCCTGCAGCTCGACCAGCGCGACCCACGCACCGCCGAGCAGCACGACGCCGGCGAGCGCGAGCACGGCTGGCGCGCGCGTCGACCAGCGGCGCACGATCCAGGGCAGCGCGACGGCGAGCCAGAAGAGCGTCGCGACGCCGCACACGACGAAGAGCACGCCGTCCGGCCATCCCTGCGCGGGCACCGGCGGTGCGGCGGCGAGCAGCGCCGCGCCGGCGAGCGCGAGCCCGACGACGAAGGCGGCCTCGCCCGTGGCACGGAAGCCCGCGAGCCTCGACCACTCGTGCGCGGCGACGAGGACGATCGCGAGCGTGAACAGCGCCCACCCCCACGACGGAAGCGCGAACAGTGCGACGAGGACGCCGGGAACGAGCACGGCCGCGGTGGCGACGCGGGTCGCGAGCGGCGTCATGGCGTCGCTGCGGGCGCCGCGAGCTGCTCGCTCGTCCGGCCGAATCGCCGCTCGCGCGTCCGGTACGAGGCGATCGCCTCGTCGAGCGCGGCGGCGTCGAAGTCGGGCCACAGCCGGTCGGTGAACCAGAGCTCGGTGTAGGCGAGCTGCCAGAGCAGGAAGTTCGACACGCGCTTCTCGCCGCCGGTGCGGATGAAGAGGTCCGGCTCCGGCGCGTGCGCGAGCGCGAGGTAGGGGGCGAGCGCGTCGGGGTCGAGCGGCGCGCCGTCGGCGAGGACCTCGGGATGGTGGCGGTAATAGGCACGCGCCGCCTGCGCGATGTCCCAGCGGCCGCCGTAGTTCGCCGCGATCGTGAGCGTCAGCCGGCTGTTGGTCGCGGTGAGCGCCTCGCCCGACGCGATCAGCGCGCGGATGCGCGGGTCGAAGCGGGAGGTGTCGCCGGCCACCTTGAGCCGGATCGCGTTGTCGTGCAGCTTCCCGACCTCGACCTCGAGCGCGCGCAGGAACAGCTCCATCAGGATCGACACCTCGTCGGCGGGGCGGCGCCAGTTCTCGCTCGAGAACGCGAACAGCGTCAGATAGCCGATGCCCCGCTCCACGGCCGCGCGCACCACGGCGCGCACCGACTCGACGCCGCGCCGATGACCGGCGACGCGCGGCAGCAGGCGCTCCTTCGCCCAGCGCCCGTTGCCGTCCATGATGATCGCGACGTGCCGCGGCACGTCGCGCTCGTCGGGGATGTCGCGAGTGGAGGAGGTGAACACGTGTCGTCCGGGGCCGCGGGGCGCGTCAGCGCCCCTCGAGGCCACGCGCTCGCGTGGCGGTCATACCGCCATCAGGTCGGCCTCTTTCGCGTGCAGGACCTTGTCGATCTCCGCGATGAAGCGGTCGGTCAGCTTCTGCACGTCCACCTGCGCGTGGCGCTCGTCGTCCTCGGCGACCTTGTGGTCCTTCAGCAGCTTCTTCAGGTTCTCGTTCGCGTCGCGCCTCACGTTGCGCACGGCGACGCGCGCGTTCTCGGCCTCGTGGCGCACGACCTTGATCAGGTCGCGGCGGCGCTCCTCGGTGAGCGCGGGCATCGGCACGCGGATCACGTCGCCCGACGACGCCGGGTTGAGGCCCAGGTCGGAGTCGCGGATCGCCTTCTCGATCGCCGGGATGAGCTTCTTCTCCCACGGCTGCACGGTGATCGTGCGCGCGTCGGCGAGCTGCACGTTGGCGACCTTCGGCACCGCCGTCATCGTGCCGTAGTAATCGACCATCACGTGGTCGAGGATCCCGGCGTGGGCGCGGCCGGTGCGCACCTTGCCGAGGTCGACCTTCAGCGTCTCGAGCGTCTTCGCCATCTTCTGCTCGGCGCCCTTCTTGATCTCCGCGATCATGCGATCCCTCCCGTCAGCAATGCACGAGCGTGCCCTCGTCCTCGCCCATGACGACGCGCTTGAGCGCGCCCGGCTCGAAGATCGAGAACACCTTGAGCAGCATGTCCTGGTCGCGGCACAGCGCGAGCGCCGTCGCGTCCATCACCTTCAGGTTCTTGACGATCGCCTCGTCGAACGTGAGCTCGGCGTAGCGCCGGGCGGCGGCGTCCTTCTTCGGGTCCGCGGTGTAGACGCCGTCGACCTTCGTCGCCTTGAGCACGATATCGACGCCCATCTCGCGGCCGCGGAGCGCGGCGGCGGTGTCGGTCGTGAAGAACGGGTTGCCGGTGCCGGCCGCGAAGATGACCACCCGGTGCTCCTCGAGGTGGCGCAGCGCGCGGCCGCGGATGTAGGGCTCGGCGACCTGGTCGATGCGCAGCGCCGACTGGACGCGCGACTCGACGCCGGCGCGCTTCAGCGCGTCCTGCAGCGCGAGCGCGTTCATCAGCGTCGCGAGCATCCCCATGTAGTCGGCGGTGGCGCGGTCCATCCCGGCCGCGCCGGGCGCCACGCCGCGGAAGATGTTGCCGCCGCCGATGACGATCGCGATCTCGACGCCGAGGTCGTGCACCTCGCCGATCTCGGCGACGATGCGGTCGATCACCTCGCGGTTGATCCCGTACGGGTCGTCGCCCATCAGCGCCTCGCCGGAGAGCTTGAGCAGGATGCGCCTGTACGCGGGGACCGGCGCCGCGGCGGTGACGGCGGCGAGCGGCGAGGGCGAGTGCGGGGGCGGGGTCATCGCGATCTCCGAAGGGACACCAAACCGGCGCGTGGGTTCACGCGCCCGGGCCGCGCGCCGGCGCCTGCCCGGGCCGTCCGGGGGGCCGCCCCCCTCCCGGCACTACGCCTTCGCCATCGCGGCCACCTCGGCCGCGAAGTCGTCCTTCCGCTTCTCGATGCCCTCGCCGACGACGTACATCGCGAACGCCTTCACTGTCGCGTGCTTCGCCTTCAGCACCTTCTCGACGGTCTCGTCGGGATTCTTGACGAACGGCTGGCCCAGCAGCGTCACCTCGGACAGGAACTTGGCGACGCGGCCCTCGACCATCTTCGCGACGATCTCGGCCGGCTTGCCGGACTCGGCCGCCTGCGCCGTGTAGATCTCGCGCTCCTTGGCGATCAGCTCCGCGGGCACCTCGTTGCGCGACACGGCGACCGGACGGGTCGCGCCCGGCGCGCCCGACGCCGCGACGTGCATCGCGATGTCCTTGCCGAGCGCCTCGTCGCCGCCGTCGAACTCGACCATCACGCCGATGCGACCGCCGCCGTGGACGTAGCTCGCGAGCTTCGCGGCCGTCTGGAAGCGGCGGAAGCGGCGGATCGACAGGTTCTCGCCGATCTTCTGCACCAGCGCCTGGCGCACCGACTCGACCGTGCCGCCGTCGAGCGGCAGCGCGGAGAGCGCCGCCACGTCGGCGGGGTTCTTCTCCGCCACGAGCTGTGCGAGCCGCTTCGCGAGCGCGACGAAGTCCTCGTTCCGCGCGACGAAGTCGGTCTCGCAGTTGAGCTCCACCAGCGCTCCCGTCTTCGCGTCGGCCGACATCCACGCGCCGACGATGCCTTCCGCCGCGACGCGCGACGCGGCCTTCGAGGCCTTGGCCCCGGAGCGGATGCGCAGGATCTCCTCGGCCTTCGCCATGTCGCCGCCGGCCTCCGCCAGCGCCTTCTTGCATTCCATCATGCCCAGCCCGGTGCGGCTGCGCAGTTCCATCACCATGCTCGCGGAGATGTCCGCCATGCTTGCTGCTCCGTTGCGCGCCCGCGGGCCAGAGGCCCGCCGTCGCCGGCCGCCGGCGCTCCCGCCCGCGACCCGTGTCCGAAAGAAGGGGGCCTCGCGGCCCCCCGGTGTTCGCGCCGCGCTACTTGCGCGGCTCGTCCGCGACCTCGACGAACTCGTCGCTGCCCTGCACGATCTCCTGGATCACGGTGCTCCGGCCTTCGAGCACCGCGTCGGCGGCGCCGCGCGCGTAGAGCCGGATCGCCCGGCTCGAGTCGTCGTTGCCCGGGATCACGTGCGCGATCCCCTCGGGCGAGTGGTTGGTGTCGACCACCGCCACGACCGGGATGCCGAGCTT
Source organism: Casimicrobiaceae bacterium (assembly GCA_035711225.1). Lineage (GTDB taxonomy): Bacteria > Pseudomonadota > Gammaproteobacteria > Burkholderiales > Casimicrobiaceae > VBCG01. Next base: position 17,563 of record DASTCK010000293.1, on the reverse strand, counting down.
CTTCGCCTCGGTGACCGCGATCTTGTGGAAGCCGACGTCGACGACGAACATCGCGTCGGGCAGCGCGTTCATGTCCTTGATGCCGCCGAGGCTTTGCTGCAGCTTGGCGAGCTCGCGCCTGAGGTGCAGCGCTTCCTTCTTGGCCATCCGGTCGAACGTGCCGTCGGTGGCCATCTGCTCGAGGTCCTTCAGCCGCTTGATCGAGGCCTTGACCGTCTTGAAGTTGGTCAGCATGCCGCCGAGCCAGCGCTGGTCGACATAGGGCATCGAGCAGCGGCGCGCTTCCTCGGCGATGATGTCGCGGGCCTGGCGCTTGGTGCCGACGAAAAGGATCGTGCCCTTGTTCGACGCCAGCTGGCGCACGTACTTCATCGCGTCGTTGTACTTCTCGAGCGTGCGCTCGAGGTTGACGATGTGGATCTTGTTGCGGTGGCCGAAGATGTACTCGGCCATCTTCGGGTTCCAGTAGCGGGTCTGGTGGCCGAAGTGGACGCCGGCCTCCAGCATCTGGCGCATCGTGACGGACATGGTGCTTCCTCGTTCTGTCAGGGTTGAAGAGCGACGCCCGGGGACAAATCTGGTTCGCTGGCGCGTTGCGCGCCGCGCGAACACCCTGAACCCCCGGGTGCGCGGATTGAAGCCCGTCCGGACGGAAAGGCGGCGACCATGGCCGACTTGCCGGGCGGATCGAGCTAACTTGATATTCTAGCACGGTTTTGACGCTTTCCCCCCGCTCGCGACCGGCCCGCCCGTGACCCTCTCCTCCCCCGCCATCGACGCTCCTGCCGCCTTCCGGGCGGCCCGTGAGGCTGCCTTCGTCGCCAGGCTGCCGGGCATCGCGTTCCTCGACGTCCAGGGTGCCGACGCGCAGGCGTTCCTCCAGGGCCAGCTGTCGAGCGACGTGGCCGCGCTGGCGCCGGGGCGGGCGCAGTGGTCGACCTACAACTCGCCCAAGGGCCGGATGCTGGCCACGCCGCTCCTCTGGCGCGTGCCCGGGCGCGAGGGCTACCGCGCGGCCGTCGCCGCGGACCTGGCGGACGCCCTCCGGAAGCGCCTGGCGATGTTCGTGCTGCGCTCCCGGGTCTCGCTCGCGCCCGCCCCCCTCGCCGCGATCGGCGTCGGCGGGCCCCACGGGCGCGAGGCGGTCTCGAAGGCGCTGGCGGTCGACGCGGCCCCGGGGACCGCCATGGCGACCGATGGCGGCGAGGTCGTCGCGCTCGCCGACGGGCGCATCCTGCTCGCGGTCGACCCCGAGCGCGCCGATCGCATCCTGGCCGCGCTTGCGCCCCACGCGACGCCGGCCGACGAATCGGCCTGGCGCTGGCTCGGCATCCGGGCCGGCGTCGCCGAGGTGCGCCGCGCGACGCAGGAGCTCCACGTCGCGCAGACGGCGAACTGGGAGGTGGTCGGCGGCGTGAGCTTCAGCAAGGGCTGCTTCCCCGGTCAGGAGATCGTCGCGCGCGTGCAGCACCTGGGCATCCTCAAGGAGCGCGCGCACCCGTTCCACGCCGACGCGCCGGCGCCCGAACCGACCACGCGCCTGTATCGCGCTGGCTCGGAAGGGGAGGCCTGCGGCAGCGTCGTCGACGCGGTGGCGCTGCCCGGCGGCGGCAGCGAATGCCTCGCAGTGGTCCAGCTCGCCGCGCTCGAGGACGGCGACCTGCGGCTCGGCGCCCCCGACGGCCCGGCGCTCGAGCGGCTGCCGCTGCCCTACGCGTTGCCGAAGAGCGCCCCCAAGCGCGTGAAGCTCTAGCGAGCCGGCGATCGCGATGGACGCGCCGTCGTACTTCGTCTGGTACCGGCTCGCGGGCGACGCGTGCGAGGCGCGCGCCGCCGTCACCGCGATGATGCTCGACGTCGCCATGGAGTGCGGCGTCGTCGGGCGCCTGCTCAAGCGGGCGGACGACCCGGCGACGTGGATGGAAGTCTACGAGGCGGTCGACGACCCCGCGCACTTCGAGCACGCGCTCGCCCATGCGCTCGACCGGCACGGCGCGTCGGTCTTCGCCGACGGCGGCCGGCACGTCGAGCGCTTCGTCGGCTGCGGCAGCGCCGATGCCGAGCCGGGCCTCTGACGCGATTTCGCGGGGTTCCCATGTGCCTCGTCGTCGTCGCGCTCGATGCGCATCCGCGTTACCGGCTCGCGATCGCGGCGAACCGTGACGAATTCCACGCGCGCCCCGCCGCGCCCGCGCACTGGTGGCGCGAGGGCTGGCTCGCCGGGCGCGACCTGGAGGCGGGCGGCACGTGGTTCGGCGTGCGCGGCGACGGCCGCTGGTCGCTCGTGACCAACGTCCGCGAGCCCGGGCGGCGGGACGACGAGGCGGCCTCGCGCGGCGAGCTCGTCACGCAGGCGCTCGCGGCCGACGCGCTCGACCGCTGGCTCGACGACGCCGTCGCGCGCGGCGCGCGCTACAACGGCTACAACCTGCTCGCCGGCGATGCGTCGCGGGCGCTGTGGCAATCGAACCGCCATGCAGGCGCGATGCCCCTCGGTCGCGGGGTCGTCGCGCTGTCGAACGCGGGGCTCGGCACGCCGTGGCCCAAGGTCGAGCGCCTGTCCGCGGCCGTCGCGGCCTGGTCGGCGCGGGGCGACGAGGCGGCGGAGCCGCTGTTCGCGGCGCTCGCCGACCGCGAGCGCGCGCCCGACCACGCGCTGCCCGCGACCGGCGTTCCGCTCGAGTGGGAGCGGCTGCTGTCGGCCCCGTTCATCGTGTCGGAGCGCTACGGCACGCGATGCTCGACGCTCCTCACCGTCGATCGGGACGGGGAGGCGAGATTCGTCGAGCGGTCGTTCGATGCGGCGGGGCGGGTGACGGGCGTCGTGGACGAGCGGTTCGCCGTGGGATGAAACGGCTGGCGTGCGGCGTCGTACCGGGATCGGACGCCTCCGACTCCGCTTCGCTTGGGCGTCACAGGCCCCGCTCCGACCTCGCTTCGCTCGTGTCGGGGCGGAGTCCGACCCCCGGTTACAGCCGCCTCGACATCTCGCGGTGCGGGATGCCGGCGTCGTCGAACTCATCGCCGCTGATCGCAAACCCGTGCGCCTCGTAGAACGGGATCGCGTGCGTCTGCGCGTTGAGGCGCGCGATCGCGTGCCCGCGCAGGCGCGCGAGCGCGACGAAATGCCCGAGCAGCGCGCTGCCGACGCCGCGGCCGCGCCACTCGGGCACGACCGCGAGGCGGCCGATGTGCCCGTCGGGCAGCAGGCGTCCGCAGCCGATCGCGACGCCCTGCGCGTCGACCGCGAGCGCGTGCTCGCAATCGCCGTCGATGCCGTCCCATTCGAGCGCCTCGGGCACGTCCTGCTCGATGCAGAACACGCCGACGCGGATGCGACGCAGCGCGTCGAAGTCGCGCTCGAAATCGGCGGGGCGAATCGAGAAGTCGCGGGTCATCGCGGGCGGGCGGCGTAGTCGCGGAAAGCCAGTCGCGCGTCGCCCTCGCGAACGTCGAGCGCGAGCGTGCCGCCGACCGGCAGCGTCAGCTTGTCGCGCACGTGCCCGAACGGCAGCCCCGTGTAGATCGGGACCGGGCAGGCGTCCCGCAGGCGCGCCACGGCGGCGTCGAGATCGTAGCCGCCGTCGTTGTCGGCCAGCGTGTACTCGGTGAACGCCCCGAGCAGCACCGCGCGCTGGCGCGCGAGGACCCCGGCGTAGTGGAGCTGCCACAGCATCCGCTCGACGCGGTAGGGATGCTCGGCGACGTCCTCGACGAACAGGATGCCCCCGTCGACCTGCGGGAAGTACGGGGTCCCGACCAGCGATGCCACCATCGACAGGTTCCCGCCCCACACGACTCCCTGCACCGAGCACCGCGCCGGCCCGCCCAGCGCGCATCCCACTTCGTACTCTCGCGACGCGAGCAGCCCGAAGCAATGGCCCAGCGTGAACTCGCTCGCCTCGACCGCGCCGAAATCGAATGCGAACGACGGGCCCGCGAACGTGACGATGCCCGCCCGCGCGAGCGCGGCGAGCTGGAACGCCGTGAAGTCCGAATGGCCGAGCCAGCGCTTGCCGGCGCCCGCGAGCAACGCGTAGTCGAGCCGCCCGAGCAGGCGCGTCGTGCCGTAGCCGCCGCGAAGCGCGATCGCGACGTCGACGTCGCCGCGGCGCGCGATGCGCTCGATCGCGGCCGTCCGCTCGTCGTCGGTGCCGGCGAAGCGCGTGTGCCGGCGCAGCACGCCCTCGTCGAGCACGACACGGTGGCCGAGCGAGCGCAGCCGCGCTGCTGCGCGCTCGACGGCGGCCGGATCGGTCGCGTGGCCGGCCGGCGCATACACGCCGATGTCGAGCGTGCGCTGCCCCTGCGCATCGGCGGGCGACGCGGGAACGCCGCCCTCACGTTGGCGGTTCATCGGCGCATCTTCGCATGGGGAGCGCTCGCTTCCGCCGCCCTGGCACTAGCGGCGCTGCGCGAAGAATGCCGACAGCAGCGCAGCGCATTCCGCCGCGCGCACGCCGCCGGTCACCGTCGCGTGATGGTTGAGGCGGGGCTCGGCGAACAGGTCGACGACCGAGCCGCACGCGCCGGTCTTCGGATCGGCGGCGCCGAAGACGACCCGCGCGATGCGTGCATGCAGGATCGCCCCCGCGCACATCGCGCACGGCTCGATCGTGACGTAGAGCGTGGTGCCGGGAAGCCGGTAGTTCGCGCTCGCGCGCGCCGCCTCGCGCAGCGCCGCGATCTCCGCGTGCGCCGTCGGATCGCTCGCCGCGATCGGGGCGTTGCCGCCGCGGCCGATGGCGCGCCCGTCCTGCACGACCAGCGCCCCGACCGGCACCTCTCCGCGCCCGCCCGCCTCGCGTGCGAGGGCGAGCGCCTCGCCCATCCAGCGCTCGTCGTCAGCGCCCGGCATCGTCGACATGGAAGTAGTGGAAGATCCGGTGGACGATCGGCGTCGCGGCGACGCCGGCGGAGGCGAGGAGGACGAACCCGGAGACCAGCGAGTAGACCGCCTCGATGATCTTGCCGGCGTCGGACCGCTGGCGAAGGTCCGGGACCGGTCCCATGCCGGACGCGAGCAGCGAAGCGTGGCGGAAGGCGTCGACCCAGCTCGCGTCGGCGAGCGTGGTGTGGAACAGGAGCGTGCCGACGCCCACCCACGCCATCATCGCGACGACGGCGATGGCGAGGAAGATCCGGAAGCGGCGCCAGAAGACGGGGCGCGGCGCGAGCTTCTGGTGCCGGCGCTCGAGGACGTGGACCGGCATCAGCGCCCCGCGCCGATCACCGCGTCGGCCTCGATCTCGACGAGGATCTCCGGCGCGATCAGGCGGGACACCTCGACCATCGAGCATGCCGGGCGGATCGCGCCGAAGGCCTGGCCGTGGGCGCGCCCGACCTCCTCCCACCGCGCGATGTCGACGACGAAGATGCGCGTGCGCACGACGTCGTCGAGGCTCGCGCCGACCTGCACGAGCGCGGCCGCGATGTTGGCGATGCATTGCCGCGCCTGCGCCGCGGGATCGCCGATGCCCACGATTCCGCCGTGGCCGTCGGTCGCCGTCGTTCCCGACACGAAGACGCGGTCGCCCACCACCACCGCCCGCGAGTAGCCGACGATCGGCTCCCACGGTGCGCCGGACGAGACGTTGCGCCGCTTCACGCGCGACCGGCGCCGGCGTCGTGCCTCGCGCGCCGCTCGGCGCGACGGCGTGCGTCGTCGTCGCGCGCCTGCGCGGCGATCGCGGCGGGATCGACCCTCGCCAGCGCTTCCACCGCGGCCGCCAACGCCGGCGGCGGCGCGACCCGGCGGTAGGCGCGCCCGAAGCCGTCGCGCTCGACCAGGCCGAGGTCGACGAGCCAGCGGCGCAACTCGACGTGATCGGTGGCGAGCATCGCGCCCGGCCCGGCCAGCCAGGCGACGAGGCGCTCGTTGACCTCGCGCTCGGTCGCCGTGCGTTCGGTTGGCAGGCTCAGCGACGCGGCCGCCATCGTGGCGGCGAACGCCCCGCCGCGCGAGCCGGAAAGCGCCCCCAGGCCGACGCCGCGCTTCACCGCGACCTCGCGCCAGGCGGCGACGTAGGGATCCTCGCTCATCGTTCGCTCCGCAGCCGCATGCGTGCCGTTGACGCCCCGTGCAACGGGCGGCCCCGGGGCCGATCATATACTCGCCCGGTGCGCTACTGGCTCCTGTGCCTCTGCGTCGCCGCGTCGTCGGCCTGGGCGGACGGCCGCCTCTGCACCTCACGCGACACGCTGCTGTTCGGCAACCAGCCCGTCGGGACCGCGGTCGCGCAGACCTCGGTGGTGAGCAACTGCGGCGACGCGCCGTTCTCGTTCACCGAGGTCAGCCTCCATCCCGCCACGGCGCCGGCCTTCCACGTCGCGTCGACCTGCGCGTCCGGCCAGTCGCTCTCGCCCGGCCAGGCGTGCAATCTCGAGGTGACGTTCGTGCCGACGTCGGCCGGCCAGGTGTCCGGCGCCGTGTGGCTCTTCAACACCACGTCGGCGGCGAGCCAGCTCGTCACGTTCTACGGCCGCGGCACCGAGGCGACCTCGGGAACGACGGCGGTCAGGCTCACGCCCTCGCCGCTCGTGTTCGATCCCCAGGTCGTCGGCACGACGTCCGCCTCGCGCACGCTCGCGGTCCAGAACCTCGGTCCCGGGCCGCTGACGCTGCGCGCGCTGGTGATCAACGGCCCCGCGGCCTGGGAGTTCGGCGTCGAGGGCACGTGCTCGCTCGGCGTGGCGATGCGTGCGGGCGAGGCGTGCGAGCTCTACTTCACGTTCACGCCCGCGTCGACGGGCGTCCGCCCCGCCCAGCTCAACGTCGACGCGCCCGAGCTCGCGAGCCTGGCCGTGATGTCGATCAGCGGGACCGGCGTCACGACCGCGCCGGCGCCACCGGCCGTCGACGTCGTCGAGTACTACCACGCCCCGCTCAACCACTGGTTCCTGACGGCGAACCCCGCCGAGATCGCCGCGCTCGATCGAGGCGCGCTCGGTCCGGACTGGAAGCGGACGGGCCTGGGGTTCCATGCCTACGCCGCCGGCACGACCGGCGGCAAGGCGGTCGACGTCTGCCGCTTCTTCGGCACGCCGGGCATCGGCCCGGACTCGCATTTCTTCACCGGCAACGCGGCGGAGTGCGCGATCGTGCGGACGAACCCGCACTGGCTCGACGAGGGGACCGCGTTTCGCGCGGTGCTGCCGCTCGCGGGCGCGTGCCCGGCGCCGACCACGCCGGTCCTTCGCTTCTTCCGGCCCGGCGCCGAGGTGTCGCAGTCCCGGCACCGGTACGCCGCCGATCCGGCGACGATCGCCGCGCTGCGCGGCGCGGCGTGGATCGACGAAGGTCCGGTGTTCTGCGGCCTGCCCTAGCGGCCGATGGCCGTCGCGCCGCGAGCTACCCCTCCGACCGCTCGTAGCCGAGCTCGTCCATCAGCGGTCCCGCGATGCGCTCGACGACGACGCGGTCGGCCGCGCTCATCTCGCTGCGCCACGCCCCGGCGCGATCCTTCTGGAGGGGGCGCGTCAGGTTCTCGTGAAGGCGCGCGCGCGATGCGGCCGGCACCACGGCGACGCCGTTCGGCAGGAGCCGGTCGCCGAGGTGGCCGACGTGGCGCTCGCCGCTCGCGCGGTAGTCGAGCATCGCCGCGGTGAATTCGAGGCCGAGGAACGCGCAGATGCCGCGCAGCAGGCGCTCGGGCTCCGCCAGCAGGTCCTCGTAGCGGAGCTCGTGATAGTGGCGCACCGTGCGCGCGTAGCGTCGTGCGTTCGCCACCATGCCGGCCCAGTGCTGCGCCGACTGCTGCGTGCTCGACCCCGCCGAGGTGCGGTTGAGCGACATCACGACGTCCCGCGGATCCCGGACGATATGGACGAACCGCGCTTCCGGCAGGAACGACTCGATGAGCGTCATGTGGTTGGTGTTGGCGGGCGTCTTCTCGCCGACCAGCCGCTTGCCGGCTCGGTCGGCGAGCATCCCGTAGAGCACCCGCAGGCCCGCCGTGACGTTGAACGTGCGGAGCTCGACGAGCCGCCGCCATAACGCCTGCCGGTCGATGCCCAGGTCGTTCCAGTTCGACACGTTCCAGCGGTCGGTCGTCACCAGGTCGAAGAACGCCCGGCGAAGCGCGGGCCCTTCGTTGCCCTCGAGCGTCCCGAGCGAGGGCAGGAAGGCGGTCTCGGGCGGCATCGCGAGCTCGGGATGGCTGTCGAGCATCACGGTGACGAGCGTCGTGCCCGAGCGCGGGCAGCCGACGACGACCGGCATCGGCCCGCGAGCCTGCGGCGGCTCCACGGCGCCGGCGCTGTCCGGCTCGCGGAACACCGCCGGGGACTGCGGGCGCGCCGGCGCCGAAGCGTGGCCCGACAACCGGATCGGGCCGGAGTCGTAGACGACCTTCCGCGTCACGCCCCTACTCCCACTCGATCGTCGCGGGCGGCTTGCTGGAGACGTCGTAGACGACGCGGTTGATGCCGCGCACCTCGTTGGTGATCCGGTTCGAGACACGGGCGATCAGCTCGTGCGGCAGCGGCGCCCAGTGGGCCGTCATGAAGTCGGTCGTCTGCACGGCGCGCAGCGCGACGGCGTGCTCGTAGGTGCGACCGTCGCCCATCACGCCGACCGAGCGGATCGGCAGGAACACCGCGAACGCCTGCGCGGTCAGGTCGTACCACGAGACGCCCTTCGCGTCGCGCGTCGCGCGGAGCTCGTCGATGAAGATCGCGTCCGCGCGGCGCAGCAGGTCCGCGTACTCGGGCTTCACCTCGCCCAGGATGCGCACGCCGAGCCCGGGCCCGGGGAACGGGTGGCGGTCGACCATCTCGCGCGGCAGGCCGAGCTCGAGCCCGAGCTCCCGCACCTCGTCCTTGAACAGGTCGCGCAACGGCTCGAGGAGCGCGAGGTGCAGCGTCTCGGGCAGCCCGCCGACGTTGTGGTGCGACTTGATCGTGTTCGCCTTCTTGGTCTTCGCGCCGGCGCTCTCGATGACGTCCGGGTAGATCGTGCCCTGCGCGAGCCACTTCGCGCGCGGCAGCTTCGCCGCCTCGCGCTGGAACACCTCGACGAACAGGCGCCCGATCACCCTGCGCTTGGCCTCCGGGTCGTCGACACCGGCGAGCGCGCCCAGGAATTCGGCGGACGCATCGATGTGGATGACGTGCACGCCGAGATTGCGCGCGAAGGTGTCCATCACCTGCGTCGCTTCGTTCTGCCGCAGCAGGCCGTGGTCCACGAACACGCAGGTGAGCCGGTCGCCGATCGCGCGGTGGATGAGCGCCGCGGCCACCGACGAGTCGACGCCGCCGGAGAGCCCGAGGATCACCTCGTCGTCGCCCACCTTCGCGCGGATCGACGCGACCGCCTCGCCGGCGTAGTCGTGCATGTTCCAGTCGCTGCCGCACCCGCAGATCTCGTGCGCGAACCGCGCCAGGATCGCCTTGCCCTGCGGCGTATGCGTGACCTCGGGATGGAACTGCACCGCGTAGAAGCCGCGCGACTCGTCCGCCATCGCGGCGATCGCGCAGGCGTCCGACGAGCCGATCGCGCGAAAGCCCTCGGGCATCGCGGTGACCTTGTCGCCGTGGCTCATCCAGACGTCGAGCAGTCCTTGCCCCTGGGCGTTGCCGCGGTCCTGCAGGTCGCGGAAGAGCTTCGAGTGGCCGCGCGCGCGCACCTCGGCGTAGCCGAACTCGCGCACGTGCCCGAGCTCGACCGCGCCACCGAGCTGGTGCGCCATCGTCTGCATGCCGTAGCAGATGCCCAGCACCGGCACGCCCAGCGTCCACACGGCGTCGGGCGCGCGGCCGGAGCCGGCGTCGTGCACGCTCATGTGGCTGCCCGACAGGATGATGCCCTTCGCGCCGAAGCCGCGCACGAAGGCGTCGCCGACGTCCCAGGGATGGATCTCGCAGTAGACGTGCGTCTCGCGCAGCCTTCGCGCGATCAGCTGCGTGACCTGGGAGCCGAAGTCGAGGATGAGGAGGCGGTCGTGAAGGCGGGAAGGCGGCGATGGGCGATGGGCGATGGGCGATGGGGAACTCTCGCCTTCGCCGGACCTGGTGTGCGGTGTCGTCGAGCTCGCCACGCCTTTCCTATCGCCTATCGCCTATCGCCTATCGCCTATCGCCTATCGCCCAGCCCCGCGTCAGCCGACGCGATAATTCGGCGCTTCCTTGACGATCTGCACGTCGTGCACGTGCGATTCCTGCATGCCGGCCGACGTGATCTGGACGAACTCGCCCTTGTGCGACAGCTCGGCGATCGTCGCGCAGCCGCAGTAGCCCATCGCGGCGCGCAGGCCGCCCATCAGCTGGTGGACGACGTGCACCATCCCGCCCTTGTACGGGACGCGGCCCTCGATGCCCTCGGGGACCAGCTTCTCGGCGGCGGCGATCGGATCCTCGCCCTCGAGCTCCTGGAAATAGCGGTCCGAGCTGCCCTGCTGCATCGCGCCGAGCGATCCCATGCCGCGGTAGCTCTTGTACGAGCGGCCCTGGAACAGCTCGATGTCGCCGGGCGACTCGTCGGTGCCCGCGAGCAGGCTCCCGAGCATCACCGCGGACGCGCCCGCGGCGATCGCCTTCGCGACATCGCCCGAGTAGCGGATGCCGCCGTCGGCGATCAGCGGCACGCCGGCCGCCGACGCGCCCTCGAGCGCGTACTGGATCGCCGAGATCTGCGGCACGCCCACGCCCGCGACGATGCGCGTCGTGCAGATCGATCCCGGGCCGATGCCGACCTTTACGCCGTCGGCGCCGTGGTCGACGAGCGCCTTCGCTCCCGCGGCGGTCGCGATGTTGCCGCCGATCACCTGCACGCCGGGGAAGCGCTTCTTGACCCAGGCCACGCGGTCGAGCACACCCTGCGAATGCCCGTGCGCGGTGTCGACGACGATGACGTCGGCGCCCGCCTCGACGAGCAGCTCGGTGCGCTCCTCGTTGTCGGCGGCGACGCCCACCGCGGCGCCGACGCGCAGCCGGCCGAGCTCGTCCTTGCACGCGTTCGGGTGCTCGGTCGACTTCAGGATGTCCTTGACCGTGATGAGGCCCTTGAGCTCGCGGTCGGGCGAGAGCACCAGCACCCGCTCGAGCCGGTGGCGATGCATCAGCGACTTGGCAGTGTCGAGGTCGGTGCCCTCGGGAACCGTCACGAGGCGGTCGCCCGGCGTCATGATCGCGGACACCGGCGCCTCGAGCTCGGTCTCGAAGCGCAGGTCACGGTTGGTCACGATGCCGACGACCTTCTTCCCGTCGACGACCGGCAGGCCCGAGATGCGATGGCGCGCGATCAGCGCGAGCAGCTCGCGCACGGTCATCGTCGGGGGCACCGTGATCGGGTCCTTGACGACGCCGCTCTCGAAGCGCTTGACCTTGGCGACCTCGGCGGCCTGGCGCGCCGGGGGCAGGTTCTTGTGGACGATGCCGATGCCGCCTTCCTGCGCGATCGCGATCGCGAGGCGGCTCTCGGTGACGGTGTCCATGGCGGCGGACACGATCGGGATCTGGATCGAGATCCCGCGCGTCAGGCGCGTGGCGAGCGAGACGTCGCGGGGGACGACGGTGGAGTGCGCGGGAAGGAGCAGGACGTCGTCGAACGTGAGCGCGGTGCGGACGACACGCATGGGGACTTGGACTCCCGGGGCTCAAAAACGGATTATACCCGCGTCGCGCGGGGCCTCCGGGCAGCGCCCGTGGTGTCGCGCCCGCGCCACGCGGCCGCCGGCCGCCCGGCCCGCGCGCGTTGACGGCGCCGGCGCGGCTCGGGTACCGTGGCCTCATGGATCCCCGGGCCGCCTGTCGCCGCGCACGCGCCGCGCTCGTCGCGCTGGCGCTCGCGCTCGTCGCGGCGGACGCCGCGGCGGCGCTCTACAAATGGACCGACGCGAACGGTCGCGTCGTGTACTCGGACCAGGCGCCGCCCGGCGGCACCAAGTACGAGGTCGTCGGGGGCGCGCCGCCTCCCGACAATCCCAACGCCGTCAAGGAGATGGCGAACAAGGACCTCGAGATGCGCAAGGCGCAGAAGGACCGCGCCGAGGATGCGAAGAAGGCCGAGAAGGCGCGCGCCGACGCGTCGCGCCGGGCCGACATCTGCGCGCAGGCGCGCAACGCGGTGCGCATGTACCAGAACGAGTACGAGGGCCTCTACCGCTACGACGAGAGCGGCCAGCGCGTGATGCTGGAGCCCGCCGAGCGCAACCGCCGGATGGCCGAGCAGCAGAAGCTCGTCAAGGAATACTGCCCCGGCTGACGCCGTCGCCCGGATGCGAAGACGGCGGCCACGAGCCGCCGTCTTCGCTGGCGCGAGCGCGCGGCTACTGCGCCTTCTTCTCGAGCTGGGACTGCTCGATCCTCACGTCGGCGCGCGCGCGCAGCGAGGCGAGGTAGGCGTTGACGAACTCGCGGCCGAGCTGGTCGCCCATGCGCTCGCCCGCGAGCTTGAGCCGCGCCTCGTCGAGCGGGCCGGCGTCGACGACGCGGCTCACGCGGTAGATCGCGAAGCCGCCGCGCGGCGGCGTGCCGGTCACGTACGCCGGGAACGTCGACGGGTCGGCCTGGAAGATCTTCGTGAGCACGTCCGGCGGAACGCCCGCGCCGGATTGATTCCGCGTGAGCTCGATCGGCTTGCCGAACGATACGCCCGCCTCGCGGTCCGGCTTCCCCTGCTGCAGGAGCGCGAGCTTCTCGCGCCCGACGCGCTCGGCCGCCTCGTTGGCCGCGCGCCGCTCGAGCTGCCGGCGGATCTCGGCCTTGACCTCGTCGAACGCACGCGGCGCCGCGGGCCGGTACTCGAGGATGCGCCCGGCCATCAGCGTGTTCGGCGCGACCTCGATCGCCTCGCTGTTGCGCTTCGCCTGCACCGACGCGGGCGCGAACAGCGCGTCGGCGAACTTCGCGCTGTTGAGCGCCAGCTGCTGCACCTGCGCCTTGGTCAGAAGCGGCGTCGTCTTGACGGGGACGTCGAGCGCCTTGGCGACGCCCTCGAGCGAGTCCGCCTGCTCGTAGACCAGGTTCTGGAACTGGTCGGCGGCCGCCTGGAACTTCTGCTGCGCGTGCGAGCGCTTGAGCTCCGCCTCGATCGTGCCCTTGACCTCGTCGAACGGGCGTTGCGTCGCCGGCTTGGCGCCGGTGACGTGGATGATGTGCCACCCGAAGTCGGTCTGGACCGGGCCCACGATGTCGCCCGGCTTCGCGGCGAACGCCGCGTCCTCGAAGCCCTTGACCATCGTGCCGCGCCCGAACGAGCCCAGGTCGCCGCCCTGCGGGGCGGAGCCCGGGTCCTGCGACTCCTTCTTCGCGATCTCGGCGAAGCGCGCCGGCGCCGCGCGGACCTGCGCGGCGATGTCCTCGGCCTTCTTCCTGGCCGCCGCCTTCTCGGCGTCGCTCGCGTCGGGGCGCACCGCGATCAGGATGTGCGCCGCCGTGCGCTCGTCCGGCGTCGAGTACGTGGCGAGGTTCGCGTCGTATTGCCTGCGCACCTCGGCGGCGTCGACCGTCGTCCCCGCGGCGAGCGCGTCCACCGACAGCGTCGCGTACTCGATCCGCGCCTGCTCGGGCGACGTGAACGCGGTGGGGTTCTGGTCGTAGAACGCCTTCACCGCCGCGTCGTCGACCTTCGCCTCCTTGACGAACGCCGCGGCGTCGACGACCGCGGTCGCGACCTCGCGACGCTGCTCGAGCAGCGACAGGAACCGTGCGGCCGAGGTCTGCGCGACGATGCTCCCGGAGGCGAGCGGCTCCTGCAGCGGCGACTGCGCCAGCTCGCGGCGCACGCGGTCCTCGAACATCGCCGGCGACATGTTCTGGGCGTTCACCACCAGCCGGTAGCGCTCGGCCGAGAACTTGCCGTCCTCCTGGAAGGCCGGGATCTCGGCGATGAACTGGGCGAGCTGCGCGTCCGAGACGCGGAAGCGCTCGCGCGCCGCCTCGGCGGCGAGCAGGCGCTGGTTGACGAGGTTCTCGACGACCGCGTAGCGCACTTCCGGGTTGTCGAGCAGCGCCGGCTCGAAGCTGCGGCCCATCGACTGCCGCATGCGGTCGCCCTGCTCGCGCAGCGCGTTGTCGAACTCGTTGCGCGTGATCTTCTGGCCGCTGACGGTGGCGACGACGTCGTCGCCTCCGCCGCCGCGGAAGTACCAGTCGACGCCGAAGAAGGCGAAGGGCAACGCGATCATCGCGAGGACCACCTGGACCGCGCGCTTGTGCTTGTCGAGGAAATCGTACATGGTCGTCGGCGAGTCCTGGGCGGCGCGGGCGGCTTGTCGCCGCGCGCCGCGGGCGCTACGGCACGAAAAAGGGCGAACTCGCGTTCGCCCTTCGGGATTGGCGGAGTGGACGGGACTCGAACCCGCGACCCCCGGCGTGACAGGCCGGTATTCTAACCAACTGAACTACCACTCCTGGAAGGCGAGCCTCGCAGGCCCGCCGCGCGGGCCCACGCCGTGTCCGCTGGTGGGTGCTGACGGGATCGAACCGCCGACATTCGCCTTGTAAGGGCGACGCTCTACCGGCTGAGCTAAGCACCCGCTCGATCTCGATCCCGCCGCGCCTCCACGCTGCGCCCCCCGGGCCTCGCGGTCCGGCCGGGACACCGCACACGGCAGTCGATTATTTTAGCTCATCCTTCAAGGCTTTGCCAGCCCGGAACTTGGGCACCTTGGCCGCCTGGATGCGGATCGTGTCGCCGGTGCGCGGGTTGCGGCCGGCGCGCGCGGTGCGCCGCCCCACGTAGAACGAGCCGAACCCGACCAGCGTGACGATGTCGCCCTTCTTGAGCGAGCCCTTGATCGTGTTCATGGTCGCGTCGAGCGCTCGCCCGGCTGCGGCCTTCGAGATGTCGGCGTGGCGCGAGATCGCGTCGATGAGATCGTTCTTGTTCACGGAATCGTCCCCGGAAAATGCGGATGCGGTGGCGACGCGAGGCGTACGCGTGCGCGGTTCGTCGTCGGAGTTCGGCGCGGAGGATCGTGCGCCGCAGGCTTCGTTATATCGCCCGCGTTTTTCGAGTGTCAAGCGAGGAATTTCGCCAACTTCCCGCGCTGATGACGTGGCGCGTGAGGTTGCGCGCGCTAAGTGATTGACGCGCCGCGCGTCGCGTCGCGGCGCCCGCGATCGCGCGGCTGCGACAAAAATGCAACGCGCGTGGGCACGGAACGTGCCGCACGCGCGTCGTGGTGCACAACGGCTAGTGCTTGAGCACCGCGCCCTGGTCCTCGCTGGCGGGCGCGGCGGGCACCGGCGCCTCGGCGTCCTTCTTCTCCTCGGCGAGCGGCGTCGGCTGGCGCTCGAGCGCGGCCTCGAGCACCTGCTCGATCCAGCGCACCGGGCGGATCTCGATGCGGTTCTTGATCTCGTCGGGGATCTCGGCCAGGTCCTTGACGTTCTCCTCGGGGATCAGCACCGTCTTGATGCCGCCGCGGCCGGCCGCGAGCAGCTTCTCCTTCAGGCCCCCGATCGGCAGCACCTCGCCGCGCAGCGTGATCTCCCCGGTCATCGCGACGTCGCAGCGCACCGGCACGCCGGTCAGGATCGAGACGATCGCGGTGGCGATCGCCGCGCCGGCAGACGGCCCGTCCTTCGGCGTCGCGCCCTCGGGCAGGTGGATGTGCAGGTCGGTCTTCTGGTAGAAGTCCGCCGGGATGCCGAGCGTGCGCGAGCGGTGGCGCACGACCGACAGCGCGGCCGCGATCGACTCGTTCATGACCTCGCCGAGCTTGCCGGTCGTCGTCGTCTTGCCCTTGCCGGGCAGCGAGACCGCCTCGATCGTCAGCAGGTCGCCGCCGACCTCGGTCCACGCGAGGCCGGTGACCTGGCCGACCTGGTTCTTCTTCTCGGCGATGCCGTACGTGAAGCGGCGCACGCCGAGGTACTTGTCGAGGTTCTTCGACGTCACCTCGACCGGTCCCTTGGCCTTGCGCGCCTTGCCCTCGCTCTCCTTCAGCAGCAGCGCCTTCACCACCTTGCGGCAGATCTTGCTGATGTCGCGCTCGAGGTTGCGCACGCCCGCCTCGCGCGTGTAGTAGCGCACGATGTCGCGCAGCGCGCTCTCGGCGACGTGGACCTCGTCGGGCTTGATCCCGTTGTGCTTCATCTGCTTGGGCAGCAGGTACTGCTTCGCGATCGCGATCTTCTCGTCCTCGGTGTAGCCGGAGAGCCGGATCACCTCCATCCGGTCGAGCAGCGGCGCCGGGATGTTCATCGTGTTCGCGGTCGCGACGAACATCACGTCCGAGAGGTCGTACTCGACCTCGACGTAGTGGTCGACGAACGTCGAGTTCTGCTCGGGGTCGAGCACCTCCAGCAGCGCCGAGCTCGGGTCGCCGCGGAAGTCCATGCCCATCTTGTCGACCTCGTCGAGCAGGAACAGCGGGTTGCGCACGCCGATCTTGCTCATGTTCTGCAGGATCTTGCCGGGCATCGAGCCGATGTAGGTGCGCCGGTGTCCGCGGATCTCGGCCTCGTCGCGGACGCCGCCCAGCGACATCCGCACGAACTTGCGGTTGGTCGCCTTCGCGATCGACTGGCCGAGCGAGGTCTTGCCGACGCCGGGCGGGCCGACGAGGCACAGGATCGGGCCCTTCAGGCGGTCGACGCGCTGCTGGACCGCGAGGTACTCGATGATGCGTTCCTTGACCTTCTCGAGGCCGTAGTGGTCGGCGTCGAGCACCTTGACCGCGTGAGCGAGGTCCTTGTTGATCTTGCTCTTCTTGCGCCACGGCAGGCCGACCAGCGTGTCGATGAAGTTGCGCACGACCGTCGCCTCGGCCGACATCGGCGACATCATCCTGAGCTTCTTCAGCTCGTTCATCGCCTTCGCCTCGGCCTCCTTCGACATCCGGGCGGTCTTGACCTTCTTCTCCATCTCGTCGAGGTCGGCGTTCTCGTCGCCCTCGCCCAGCTCCTTCTGGATCGCCTTGACCTGCTCGTTCAGGTAGTACTCGCGCTGGCTCTTCTCCATCTGCCGCTTCACGCGGCCGCGGATGCGCTTCTCGACCTGCAGGATGTCGACCTCGCCCTCGAGCAGCCCGAGCAGGTGCTCGAGGCGCTTCACCGGGTCGCTCATCTCGAGGATCTGCTGCTTCTGCTCGAGCTTGAGCGGCAGGTGGGCGGCGATGGCGTCGGCGAGGCGGCCGCCGTCGTCGATGCCGGACATCGACGTCAGGATCTCGGGCGGGATCTTCTTGTTGAGCTTCACGTACTGGTCGAACTGGGCGAGGAGCGCGCGGCGCATCGCCTCGACCTCGTGCGCCGGCCCGGCGTCGATCGCGATCGGCCGCGCCGACGCGTTCAGGAGGTCGGCCAGGTCCTTGACCGACTCGATGCGCGCGCGCTGGGTGCCCTCGACGAGCACCTTCACGGTCCCGTCCGGCAGCTTCAGCATCTGGAGCACCGTCGCGATGCTGCCGATGTCGTAGAGGTCCTCGGCCGAGGGGTCGTCCTTCGCCGCCTGCTTCTGGGCGACGAGCAGGATGTGCTTGCCGGACTCCATCGCGGCGTCGAGCGCCTTGATCGACTTGGGCCGCCCCACGAACAGCGGGATGACCATGTGCGGGAACACGACGACGTCCCGCAGCGGCAGCAGCGGGAGGGTCACGGGCTCGTTCGACGGAAG
>DASTCK010000292.1:0-19117 GCA_035711225.1 Casimicrobiaceae bacterium | reverse complement strand
GACGATCAGGACGTCGACCTCGGCGCGGGCGTTCGCGACGCGGATCGCGTCGGCGATCGATTCCGCCGCCCCGACGCCCTGCACCGGCGTCGCATAGATCACGACGCGCAACGGCGGCCAGCGGCGGCGCAGCGTCGTCAGCATGTCGGCGAGCGCTGCGGCCTGCGTCGACGTGACGAGGCCGACCGCGCGCGGGAAGGCGGGCAACGGACGCTTGCGCGCGGCGTCGAACCAGCCCGCCGCCTCGAGCTTCGCCTTGAGGCGCGCGAACTTCTCGTAGAGCGCGCCCGGCCCCGCGAGCCGCACCGCGTCGACGTTGAGCTGGAAGTCGCCGCGCGCCTCGTAGATCGTCGGCGTCGCGCGGACCTCGATCGCCATGCCGTCGGCCAGGCGCACGTCGAGGAGCATCGCCTTCTGGCGCCACAGCACGCAACGCACCTGCGCCTGGGCGTCCTTGAGCGTGAAGTAGCAATGCCCGGACGTGGCGCGCGAGAACCCGGACACTTCGCCTGCGACCCAGGTCGGCCCGATCGCGCGCTCGATCGCGAGGCGCGCGGAGGCGACGAAGCGCCCGACGGTCATCACCGGCGGAAGGGGCGGGACGGTCGGCGTGGCGTTCATCGCCGCTCGTGGACGACGGCGTGGACGGGCGCGCGATGGCGCCGCCACCGTCTCACGATTGTCCAGGACGCAGTGGTGCGCGCGACAGCGCGCGCGCCGCATGCTGCGCGCGCCGCCGGCCGGTGGCGGCACGCGTCGGATGCCTGCGAAGGTGTCGTGCAACCCATTGACGCGTCGGAAGTTTGCAGCGGCGAAATTTCGGGCAGCACAGAAAAAACGTCACGCGCAGCGGGACTTAGCGCGCGAATGTACAAGATATGCACATCTGTATCCACAGGAATTGTGGACAACGCGAACGCGACGCGCGCGGGCATCGCCCGGAAAGCGTGTTCTGGCGCGGGTTTCCGACGCGTCCGCGGGTGTCCGTGGCGTAACGGGGGATCGCACGCCGGGCGGGCCGGTTAGAATGGACCTCCGACCCGTCTTGTTCATGAACAAAACGCGATGAAGGAGGCTCCCCCTCCGGCGGCCGCCTCCGCGGCGCGCGCGGCGCCGCCCGTCGCGCCCGCGCCGAACTTCCTGCGCACCGTCATCGGCGAGGACGTGCGCACCGGCAAGTACGGCGGTCGCGTCGTGACGCGCTTCCCGCCCGAGCCCAACGGCTACCTGCACTACGGGCACGCGAAGTCGATCGCGCTCAACTTCGGCCTCGCGGCCGAATACGGGGGGCGCTGCCACCTCCGATACGACGACACCAATCCGCTCAAGGAGGACGTCGAGTTCGAGGACTCGATCGCCGACGCGGTGCGCTGGCTCGGCTACGACTGGGGCACGCACCGCTACCATGCGTCGGACTACTACGACGACCTCTACCGGTTCGCCGAGTGGTTCATCGAGCGGGGGCTCGCGTACGTCGACAGCCAGTCGGCCGACGCGATGCGCGCTACGCGCGGCACGCTGACCGAGCCGGGGCGCGCGAGTCCGTGGCGCGATCGCACGCCCGCCGAGAACCTCGACCTGTTCCGCCGCATGCGCGCGGGCGAGTTCCCCGACGGCACGCACGTGCTGCGCCTGAAGATCGACATGGCGAGCCCGAACCTCAACCTGCGCGACCCGGCAATCTACCGGATCCGGCACGCCTCGCACCACCGCACCGGCGACAAGTGGTGCATCTACCCGCTCTACGACTACACGCACTGCATCAGCGACGCGCTCGAGCGCATCACGCACTCGATCTGCACGCTCGAGTTCCAGGACCACCGGCCGCTCTACGACTGGGTGATCGAGCGGCTCGCCGAGGGCGGCCTGCTCGAGCGGCCGCTGCCGCAGCAGTACGAGTTCGCGCGCCTCAACCTCACCTACGTCGTGCTGTCGAAGCGGAAGCTGATCCAGCTGGTCGAGCTGGGCCACGTGGACGGGTGGGACGACCCGCGCATGCCGACGCTGGTGGGCGCGCGGCGCCGCGGCTTCACGCCCGCGGGATTCCGCCTGTTCGCGGAGCGCATCGGCGTGTCGAAGTCCGACTCGTGGATCGACATGAGCGTGCTCGAGGACTCGATGCGCGACGAGCTCAACGCGAGCGCGGAGCGGCGCATCGCGGTGCTCGACCCGGTGAAGCTCGTGATCGACAACTACCCCGAGGGCCGGTCGGAAGGGTGCCTCGCGCCCAACCATCCGCAGAAGCCCGAGCTCGGGAAGCGCGAGCGACGCTTCGCGCGCGAGCTGTGGATCGAGCGCGACGATTTCGCCGAGGTGCCGCCCAAGGGCTACTTCCGCCTCGCGCCCGGGGCCGAGGTGCGGCTGCGCTACGCGTACGTCGTGCGCTGCACCGGCGTCGAGAAGGACGCGTCGGGCAACGTGACGGTCGTGCATTGCACCTACGACCCGTCGACGCGCAGCGGCACGCCGGGCGCGGAGGCGCGCAAGGTGAAGGGCAACATCCACTGGCTCGCGGTCGGCGACGCCGTCGCCGCCGAGGTACGGTTGTACGACCGCCTGTTCCGCGTGCCTTACCCGGGCGCGCGGCTGCCGGCGGGCCAGCGCGACGCCCAGGCCGGGCCCGGCGAGCCGGCGCCGCTCCACGCGACCGTCGTGGCGGGCGACGACGAGACCGACGCCGAGGGCGGCGAGCGCAACTACCTCGACGATCTCAACCCGGCCTCCAAGCGCGTGATCCGCGCGTGGGTCGAGCCGTCGCTGGCGGCGGCGCCGCCGGAGTCGCGCTACCAGTTCGAGCGCCACGGCTATTTCGTCGCCGACCTGGCGGACCACGCGAGCGGCCGGCCGGTCTACAACCGCGCGGTCACGCTCAGGGATTCGTGGGGCAAGGCGGGCGCGTGAGCAGGAGCCCGCCGATCGCCGGGTGACGGCGCGGGAAGCGGCGCTCGCCGGGACGACGCGCCCGCGTGCGCCCGCGACCGGTGCCCGACGTTGCGGCCGGCCGTTCATCGAGCCCCGGCGTCGTCCGTCGCATGCGCGGAACACCGCGCCCGGCGGCGCGTCGAAGCGTCGCCTGCCACGGGCCTTGCGACGCGGCGGCGTTTGCTAGACTCCCTTGGGACCCCGGGGCGATGCCCCCATCTGCGGAAACGCCATGAAACGCATCTTCCTGTTCCTCCTGACCAATATCGCGGTGCTCGTCGTGCTGTCGGTCGTGCTGCGCCTGTTCGGGCTCGACCGGGCGATGTACTCGCAGACCGGGCTCGACTACGGCAGCCTGCTGGCGTTCTCGGCGGTCGTCGGCTTCACCGGCTCGATCGTCTCGCTGCTGATGTCCAAGTCGATGGCGAAGTGGTCGACCGGCGCCCGCGTGATCGACCAGCCGGCGAACCAGGCCGAGGCGTGGCTGGTCGAAACCGTTCGCCGGCTCGCCGCGAAGGCCAACATCGGCATGCCGGAGGTCGCGATCTACGAGGGCGATGCCAACGCGTTCGCCACCGGCGCGTTCAAGAACTCGTCGCTGATCGCCGTGTCCACCGGGCTCCTGCAGTCGATGAACAAGGAGGAGGTCGAGGCCGTGCTCGGCCACGAGATCGCCCACGTCGCGAACGGCGACATGGTGACGCTGACGCTGATCCAGGGCGTGGTCAACACGTTCGTCGTGTTCCTGTCGCGTGTGGTCGGCACCATCGTCGACCGGGCGGTGTTCCGCAGCGACCGGGGCAGCGGACCGGGGTACTTCATCACGGTGATGGTGTGCCAGATCGTGTTCGGCGTCCTGGCGTCGCTGATCGTCGCGTGGTTCAGCCGCCAGCGCGAGTTCCGCGCCGACGCCGGCAGCGCGACCTTCCTGGGATCGCCGACGCCGATGGTGAACGCGCTGCGTCGCCTCGGCGGCCTCGAGCCGGGCGCGCTGCCGCAGACGCTGCAGGCGTTCGGCATCACCGAGAAGAACGCGTTCCTCGCGCTGTTCTCGACGCATCCGCCGATCGAGACGCGCATCGCCGCGCTGCAGGGTCGCTCGGCCGGCTGAGCCGGCGACCTCGCGCCTGAACGCCGGCGCCGCGCCGGGCGACTTGCGCCCGAGCGCGCCGTGGAGCGCCACCCGGCGCATCGCCTCGTCGACGGCGAGGCGCGCCACCACCTTCGCGATCTGCCGGTCGGCCGGCGCGGCCACGAACCGCAGGCAGGCGTCCGCGCCGGCGCGCTCCTGCCAGGCGAGGCTGTCGAGCGCTGCGTCGGCGCTGTGCCGCGTATTCGGACCGTCGTCGGTCGCGCGAGGATTCGGCGCGCCGATGCGCCCGCTCGCGCCCAGCTTGCGGAACGTTGCGGCGAGCAGGTCGCGATGGTCGAGGGGGTCGGCCGCGTGACGCGCCGCGGCGTCCTGCGCTGCGGGGCGAGCAGGTTGCACGCTGCGGCGCGGCGACAGGCGGCGAGCGTGCGGTGCTCGGGGGCGAGGAACGCGTCGGGCAACGCGGCGTCGCCGGCCGGCGGCTCGAGGGCTCGTCGGGCCGCGTGCACGGTCGCGCTCCCGCAACCCGCGAGCGCGCAAGGCGCCGGCGCCGACGAACCTGCGGCGCGACGGGGTGGCGGGCGATGCGGTCATGGCCGATCTCCGGTAGGGAAAGGCGCGACGCGCCCGGCCTCCGATACGGAACGATGGGGGTGCCCGGATGCGCATCCGACGACGCGGGACCCTCGCGTATAGTCGCGCCTCGTGAAGGCGGGCCGTGGCGGCGCGCGGGGGAGCGATGATCGATTTCCACACCGGACAGACGTCCAACGGCCAGCGCGTGGCGATCGTGCTGGAGGAGTGCGGGCTGCCCTACCGGGTGCGCCGCTACGCGCTGCTCAAGGGCGAGCACAGGACGCCCGAGTTCGAGGCGCTGAACCCCGCCGGCATGGTGCCGGTGATCGTCGACGACGACGGTCCCAACGCGACGCGCGTGACGCTCACGCAATCGGGCGCGATCGTCGTCTACCTCGCCGAGAAGACCGCCCGCTTCCTGCCGCGCGACCTGCTCGCGCGGACGCGCGTGCTCGAGTGGGTGGCCTTCACCGTAAGCGACATCGTGGCGGCGTCCGCCGGGATCTTCCTCAACACCGCGATCGTGCCGGAGAAGTCGCCCGCCAACGTCAGGTACTTCGAGGAGCGGGTGCTGCGGTTCCTTCGGGTCGCCGACACGCGGCTCGCCGAGCACGAGTGGCTCGCCGGCGAGTTGTCGATCGCCGACTTCTCGCTCTATCCGATCACCGTCGTGCGCGGCGCGCTGATCGATGCCGCGGGCGACCTCCCGAACCTGGTCCGCTGGCGCGCAGCGCTCGCCGCGCGCCCGGGCGTCCAGCGAGGCATGGCCGCGGCCGACTGATGCCCGCGGCAGGCGGTCCCCGCCCACCGCTTCCCCGGTCCGCGGCGGGAACTCGGCATCGAGGCACGGGTCTTCCGGACACCCCATCGACGAGGAGCACCATGATCACGTCCTTTCGAGTCGCGCTCGCCACGGCGACGCTGACATTCGCCGTCGCCGCGTCCGGCCAGTCCCAGCCGGCGCCGACCGCGCCCGCGACGCCGCCCGCCGCCAAGGCGGCGCCGCCAGCCGCTCCAAGCGGCACGACCTCGACGCCGCCGCAGGATCGCGCGTCGCGTCGCTACGCGCCCAAGGATGGCTCGGGCAACGCGAAGGCGGCGGCCTCGACCAGCGGAGCGGCACCCGGCGCGCCGGCGACCGGCACGTCGCAGGCGCCTGCGGGCGCGAGCGGCAAGGGGAAGGCCGGGAAGGGCGGCGAACGCGGCAAGGGCGATCAACCGCTCGGTCGCGCGTTGCAGAACGCCTACGCCGACCTGATGACGCCCGAGGAGCTGGCGGCGCACCGCGCCAAGGTGAAGGGGGTGAAGACCTACGCCGAGTGCCGAACGCTCTTCGACGCGACCGCCAGGGACATGGAAGCGCGCGCGAAGGCGCAGAACAAGACGATCAAGGCGACGCCCGCCGAGCTCTGCGACCGCGCGAAGGAGCGGGGCCGCGTCACCGGCTGAACGTCCCGCGGCGCCGCGCGTCGCGACACGCGATGCCCGGGTGCCGGCGGCTCGCCGCCCGGTTCCCGGCGCAAGCAATCCCGGTCGAGCGCGGGATAGGCCGCGCAGGCGGGGAAGCCCCGAAAAAGCTGCGGCCGGCGGACGCGGAAGGTCTCCGCGCGCGCCGGCCGCTGGTCGGTTCGCCGCCCCGTTGAGCGGAGCGGCGCGACGGTCGGTCGCCTACTTGAGGTGGTTCGAGATGAGCTTGGTCATCTCGAACATCGTGACCTTCGCCTTGCCGAGCACCGACTTGAGCTTCTCGTCGGCGTTGATCATGCGCTTGTTGACCGCGTCCTGGAGCTTGTTCTTTTTGATGTAGTCCCAGACCTTCTTGGTCACCTCGGTGCGCGGGAGCGGGTTCGCTCCGACGATCGCGGCGAGCGCGGAGGACGGGGTCATCGCCTTCATGAAGGCGGCGTTCGGCTTGCGCTTGCCGCCGGACTTCTTGGCGGCCTTCTTGGCGGGAGCTTTCTTCGCGGGGGCCTTCTTGGCCGGGGCCTTCTTGGCGGACTTCTTCGCGGCGGGCTTCTTCGCGGCGGGCTTCTTGGCAGCTTTCTTGGCAGCTTTCCTGGCAGTAGCCATGGTTCTCCTTCCTGTCGTACGTGGGCGAGCGGACGGAATCCGATCACGCTGAAGCGGCCCTCCTGTCATGGGTACCCCGCTCCATCGGCGGCGACTATACCGCATTTTCGCTGGGCGCAAGCGGGTTTTCATAGGGGAAACGCCCTCGCGCGCCGGGAGGCTGCGCACGTGCGACGCCGCCCGCGTCGCGCCGGTGCGAGACGCGATCGCGGACACTTGTCGCTGCACGGCGTCGGTGCAAGACTCGCTCTGCCCGCCCCGGACGCAGCCATGACGCTCGCCACGCTCCCGCGACTCGCCCTTTGCGCCCTCTGCGCGCTGTCCGGCGGGATGGCCGGCAGCGGCGCGCGCGCGGAGGCGCTGCCGATCTTCGACGCGCACCTGCACTACAACGACGAAGCGCGCGAGCCCTACCCGCTCGCGGCGGTGCTCGAGCTGTTCCGCGCGAACGGCGTGCGCACGATCCTCGCGACGTCGCGGCCCAACGACGGCACGCGCGCGCTGGTCGACGCGGCGCGCTCGGCGCCGGGGACCGCGCCACGCGTGGTCCCGTTCATCCGGCCCTACCGCAACCACGCCGACCGGGCGACCTGGTTCCGCGACCCGGCGATCTACGCGCTGATCGAGCAGGAGCTCGCGCGCGGCGTCGACTGGCGCGGCATCGGCGAGTTCCACGTGTTCGGCGCGGCGGACGCGGGAACGCCCGAGGTCAAGCGCATCGTCGACCTCGCCGTCGCGCGGGGGCTGTGGCTGCACGCGCACTGCGACGAGGAGGCACTGGAAGCGCTGTACGCCCACGATCCGCGCGTGCGCGTCGTCTGGGCGCACAGCGGCTTCACCGTGCCGCCCGCGCGACTCGCCGAGTGGCTCGAGCGGCGGCCGTCGCTGATCGGCGAGCTCTCGTACCGCTACGACGTGACGAGCGACGGCAAGCTCGACCCCGCGTGGCGCGCGTTGCTCGTGCGCCATGCCGACCGCTTCGTGCTGGGCTCGGACACCTGGATCAACGAGCGCTGGGAGCGCTACGGCGAGATCGTCGCGCTCTACCGCGGATGGCTCGCGCAGCTGCCGGCGGGCGTCGCGACCGCGATCGCGTGGCGCAACGGCGAGCGGCTGTTCGCGGCGCGCTGACGGGCGCCTGCGTGCTCCGGACCGCGACCGCTTCGCTCGTCGGCCTCGCGCTCTGCGCGGGCGCGTCGCATGCCGGACCGCTCTACCAGGTCGACCGCGACGGGGTCGCGCCGTCGTACCTGTACGGCACGCTCCACTCGGCCGACCCGCGCGTCACGACGCTGCCCGCGCCGGTGATCGGGGCGATGTCGCGCTCGCGCCGCCTGGCGCCCGAGCTGGTGATGGGCGAGGGCGACCTGCCGGATTTCGTCGCCGGCGCGAGCTACGACGACGCACGCCGGCTCGCCGACCACTTCGACGAGCGCACGCTCGCCGCCATCCGCGCGGCGCTGGGCGCGCGCATGCCCGACGAGAGGACGTTCGCGCGCCTCAAGCCGTGGGCGGTGATGCTCCTGCTCGCGCGGGGCGAGCCCGACGACCGCCCGACGCTCGACGCCGTCGTCGTCGACGCCGCGCGGCGTCGCGGCATGAACGTCATCGGCCTCGAGCTGCCCGAGGAGCAGGTCGCGTCGTTCGACACGATCCCGGTCGCGAGCCAGGTGGCGCTGGTGCGCTGGGTGCTCGCGCATCCCGGCGCGCTCGCCGCCGATCACGAGGCGACGGTGCGCGCGTTCGTCGCACGCGACCTCACGCGCCTGCGCGCGCTCGCGCTCGACGCGGCGCATGGCGACGCCGCGATGCGCCCGCACGTCGCCGCGCTGATCCGGCACCTGGTCGACGACCGCTCGGCGCTGATGGCGCACCGGCTGTTCCTGCCGCTGCGCGACGGGCGCGTGTTCGTCTCGGTCGGCGCGCTGCACCTCGACGGGCCCCACGGGCTCGTCGCGCTGGTGCGGGCGCAAGGCTATCGCGTCCGCCGGGTGTTCCGTCCGCGCGCGCCGCGGCGCGGCCGGTCGCGAATGCTAGAATGATTCTTCCGCGCGCGAACGTTCGCGGCGCCGATCCTCCGATGGACCTCGCGGCCCTCCGCACCGATTACATGCGCGCGTCGCTCGACGTCGGCGACGTCGACTCCGACCCGTACCGGCAGTTCGCCCGCTGGTTCGACGACGCGTACGCGTCGAAGCTGCCCGAGGTCAACGCGATGACGCTCGCGACGGTGGGCGACGACGGGCGTCCGTCGGCGCGCATCGTGCTGCTGAAGAGCGTCGACGCGCGAGGCTTCTCGTTCTACACCAACCGGAGCTCGCGCAAGGGTCGCGATCTCGATGCGCGTCCGCACGCGGCGCTGCTGTTCTTCTGGGCCGAGCTCGAGCGGCAGGTCCGCATCGAGGGGCGAGTCGACCGCGTCGCCGACGCGGAGTCCGACGCGTACTTCGCGAAGCGCCCGCGGGAGTCGCAGGTCGGCGCCTGGGCGTCGCCGCAGAGCGAGCAGATTCCCGATCGCGTGTGGCTCGAGCGGGCGTTCGAGGACGCCGATCGTCTCCACGCTGCGCGCGGCGATGCGGTCGCGCGACCGCCGCACTGGGGCGGCTACACCGTCCTGCCCTCGATGTTCGAGTTCTGGCAGGGGCGCGCGTCGCGCCTCCACGATCGCATCGTCTACCGGCGCGAGCGCGACGCCTGGTCGATCGGGCGCCTCGCGCCGTGACCGCCGCCGCCAGCGCGCGCCGCCGCGCGTTCGCGGGGCTGGTGGCGCTGGGGATCTGCAACCACGCGGTGCTCGCCGGCGCGCGCGTCGACGTCTCGCTCGACGCGCTCGCGCGCGGCGCGACGCCCGCGACCGTCGGCGTGCTGGTGGCGCTTTTCGCGCTGCTGCCGATGCTCTCCGCCGTGGCGATCGGGCGCTACTCGGACCGCCTCGGCGCGCGCACGCCGATGATCGCGGGCTCGGCGGCGCTGGCGCTGTCGACGGCGCTGCCGGCGCTGTGGCCCGGCTATCCCGCGCTGTTCGCGTCCGCCGCCTCGATCGGCTTCGCGTTCACGGTCTTCCAGGTCGCGCTCCAGCACGTCACCGGCGAGATGGGCGATCCCGCCAAGCGCGCGAAGCGCTTCTCGCACCTGGCGCTCGCCTACGCCGTGTCCGGCATGGTCGGTCCGTTCGTCGCGGGAATCGCCATCGACCACATCGGCCACCGGGCCACGTTCGCGCTGCTCGCGCTCGTGCCCATCGTGCCGTTCGCGGTGCTGATGTCGGGCCGGCTGCCGGTGCCCGCGCCGCACGTGCGCGGCAGCGAAGCAGTGACGCGCGGCATGTTCGACCTCGTTCGCAACCCGACGCTCCGGCGCGTGCTCGCGATCAATGCGGTCTTCGCGCTCGCCTGGGACGTGCACACGATGTTCGTGCCGATCTACGGCGCGCAGCTCGGGCTCTCCGCGAGCCAGATCGGCTCGGTGCTCGCCGTCTTCGGGTTCGCCACCTTCCTGGTGCGAGTCGCGATGCCGACGATCGTCCGGCGCTCCAGCGAGACCCGGGTGATGGCGGGTGCGCTGTTCCTGTCCGCCGCCGCGTGCCTCGCGTTCCCGTTCGCCGGCGGCGCGGCCGTCCTCGCGTTGCTGTCGTTCGCGCTCGGCTTCGGGCTCGGCGGCGGCCAGCCGATGGTGATGGCGCTGCTGTCGTCGCGCGCGCCGCCCGGGCGCATGGGCGAGGCGGCCGGCCTGCGCATGTCGCTGATCCAGACGATGTCGGTGGCGGTGCCGCTCGCCTTCGGTGCGCTCGGCGCGACGATCGGCCTCGTCCCGGTGTTCTGGGGCGTGGGCGCCTGCCTCGTCACCGGAGGGGTCGTGGCCCGGCGCGGAGCGTAGCGCGCGGCCCTTCCGCTCGCGACGTCGGCGTGCGTCGACATGGGGAGCGGGGAGGCGCAACCGGATCGCCGGCGATGGCTATCGCGCCGGGCAGGGGTCGGAGCCACGGCCCCGACCCGGCCCTTCAGCCCGCGTGCGTGCGCTTCTTCAGCCGGTCGAAATGCTGCTTGCGGAACTTCGCGACCTTCGGCGCGACGACGCCCATGCAATAGCCCTGCGCCGGGTTGTTGGCGAAATAGTCCTGGTGGTAGGCCTCGGCCGGCCAGAACGTGGCGGCGTCCGCGATCTCGGTGACGATCGGCGAGCTCCACAGCTTCGCGGCGTCGAGCTCGCGCACCAGCGCCTCGGCGACGCGGCGCTGCTCGGGCGACTGCGCGAAGATCGCCGAGCGGTACTGCGTGCCGACGTCGTGCCCCTGGCGGTTCCTCGTCGTCGGGTCGTGGATCGAGAAGAACACGCCGAGCAGGTCGCGGAACGGGATCACCGCCGGGTCGAACACGACGCGCACGACCTCGGCATGCCCGGTGCGGCCGCCGCACACGGCCTCGTAGCTCGGCTTCGCCGTGGTCCCGCCGGCGTAGCCCGACTCGACCGAGACGACGCCTTCGAGCTCGCGGAACACCGCGTCGAGGCACCAGAAGCATCCTCCGCCCAGCACGGCGGTTTCGTGGCCGGTCCGTTCCATCGCCATCCTCCGGAAAGTCGCGCGCCCATCGTACTCCGCTGCGCCGGGGGGCGCGGCCCGGCGGCCACCTCGGTCGCGCGAACGCCCCGCCGCCTTACGGCGCGGGATGCGGCGATAATGGGAACGCTGGCGTCTGCCCTGTGCCGGCGACGGAGCGCGCTC
Organism: Casimicrobiaceae bacterium; assembly: GCA_035711225.1. Taxonomy (GTDB): domain Bacteria; phylum Pseudomonadota; class Gammaproteobacteria; order Burkholderiales; family Casimicrobiaceae; genus VBCG01. Next base: position 7,736 of record DASTCK010000292.1, on the reverse strand, counting down.
CCCGGCCCGGGCCCGCGCCCGGCCCGCGCCGCGCCTTCCCGCCCGATTCCCGTGATCGACTTCATCCGCCGCGCCGTCTCGCGCCTCCGGGGCATCCGCGTGTCGAGCACGTCGGCGAGCCTCGCTTTCACGACGCTCCTCGCGCTCGTCCCGCTCGCGACGGTCACGCTGGCGGTGGTCGCGCGCTTCCCGATCTTCCAGGACGGCCTCGACGCGTTCGAGGGATGGGTCGTGCGCGTGCTGATGCCCGGCGTCGGCCACGGCGTCGTGCGCAATGCGATCGTCGGGTACGCCGAGCAGGCGGCGCGGCTGACGGGCCTCACGCTCGCCTTCATCGCGGTGACCGCCGCGATGCTGGTCGCCACGATCGAGCGCGAGATGAACCTGATCTTCGGCGTGCGCCGCGCGCGGCCGCTTACGCGCCGCGTGCTCGTCTACTCGATCGGCGTCTCGCTCGGCCCGATCGTCGCCGGCGCGAGCATCTCGGCGACGACCTGGCTCATCGGCCAGTCGCTCGTCGCGGTGCCGATGCACGAGTCGCTCGCGCGCTGGGTCGGGCGGCCGCTGCCGTGGCTGATCGCGACGGTGGCCTTCACGCTCGTCTACAAGATCGTGCCCTACACGCGCGTGCGCTGGGCGCACGCCGCCATCGGCGGCGTGCTGGCCGCCGTCGCCTTCGAGGCCGCGAAGGCGGGGTTCGCGTGGTACGTGGCGAACTTCTCGAGCTACCGGCAGATCTACGGCACGCTCGCGGTGCTTCCGCTGTTCATGCTGTGGCTGTACGTGTGCTGGTTCATCGTGCTGGCGGGCGCGGGCATCGTGTCCGCGCTCACGCCCGGCAGCCGGCGCGAGGGCGGTCCGTGACGTCTCGCCGCGCGGCCGCGCGACGCTTTCGCCTTGCCGAAACCCGGCCCAAAAGCTACAGTCGCGCGACTTCGTCACCCGGGAGCATCGCAACGTGTGGTCGTTGATCCAGGCGGCCGGCTGGCCCATCTGGCCGCTGTTGGCCGCGTCGATCGTCGCGCTCGCGCTCATCTTCGAGCGGCTCTACTCGCTGCGCCAGAGCATGGTGGCGCCGCCGGGGCTGGTCGACCAGGTGCTCGCCGAGTTCCGCCAGACGGGCGCGACGCCCGAGCTCCTGATGAAGACCGCGCGCCGCGCGCCGCTCGGCCGCCTGCTCGCCGCGGGGCTCGCGAACGTGAAGAGCCCGCGGCCGGTGATGAAGGAGGCGATCGAGGAGGTCGGCCGCGTCGTGATCCACGAGCTCGAGCGCTTCCTGACCACGCTCGGGACGATCGCCGCGATGGCGCCGCTGATGGGCCTGTTCGGCACCGTCGTCGGGATGATCGAGATCTTCGGCTCGCAGACCGCGGCGGGCAGCAACCCGATCCAGCTCGCGCACGGGATCTCGATCGCGCTCTACAACACGGCGTTCGGCCTGGTGGTGGCGATCCCGGCGATGATCTTCTACCGCCACTTCCGCGCCAAGGTCGACGCGCTCGTCGTCGAGATGGAGCAGCAGGCCACCAAGCTCGTCGACCTCGCGCACGGCGAGCGCGCGTGAGGGAAGTCCCCCCGATGCGAGCCGCACGTCCGCTTCGCTCGCCGCCTCCCGAGGGGGAAGCGCGTCCCCGGGGAGCGGCGTTCGCAGCGAGCAGGGGTCGCGTTCACCACCGCTCGGCCAACCAGCCCGGCGACCCGTCGGGCGCGCGGAGCCGCGCATGAACCTCCGCGGGCGAGCGTCGCGCGAGGACCCCGAGATCAACTTCATCCCGTTGATCGACGTGCTGCTCGTCATCCTGATCTTCCTGATGGTGACGACGACCTACCAGCGCTACGCCGAGCTGCAGATCACGCTGCCCGAGGCGGATGCCGACGCCGCGAAGGACCGCCCGCGCGAGATCAACGTCGGCATCGACGCGCAGGGCCGCTACGTCATCGACAAGACCGTGTTCACGTGGACCAACGCGGGCGCGCTGGCCGACGAGCTCAGGCGCGCCGCCGGCACCGCGAAGGACCCGGTCATCATCATCAGCGCCGACGCGAGCGCGACCCACCAGTCGGTGGTCAACGTGATGGAGGCCGCGCGGCAGGCGGGCCTCGTGCACATCACGTTCGCGACCCAGTCCACCGGCGCGCGCAAGTAGCCGTCCCGCGGCGCCCATGGCGTCCTCCGACCGCGTCCTCGCCGCGTGGTATGCGCGACGTCCCACGGCGCTCGCCGTTGCGCTGGCGCCGCTCTCGGGCGTGTTCGCCGCAGCGGTCGCGGCGCGTCGCGCGCTCTACCGTCACGGCATGCTGCGCGTCGAGCGGGTGCGCGCGCCGGTCGTCGTCGTCGGCAACGTCACGGCGGGCGGCTCGGGCAAGACGCCGCTCGCGATCGCGCTCGCCGGGGCCCTGGCCGAGCGCGGCTGGCATCCGGGCTTCGTGAGCCGCGGCTACGGGCGACGCTCGGCCGAGGCGCGGATCGTCCGCCCGGGCGACGCGCCCGACGACGTCGGCGACGAGCCTCTGCTGCTCGCCGCGACCGGCCGCCCGGTGGCGATCGGACGCCGGCGCGTCGAGGCGGCGCGCCGGTTGCTCGACACCGAGCCCGGCTGCGACCGCGTCATCGCCGACGACGGCCTGCAGCACTATCAGCTCGCGCGAGACGTCGAGATCGCGGCGGTCGACGACGACCGTGCGCTTGGCAACGGCCTGATGCTGCCCGCGGGGCCGCTCCGCGAGCCGCCGTCGCGGCTGCGCGACGTCGACGCGGTCGTGCGGCTGGTCGCGGGGGACGCGTGGCGGGCCGCCGAGGATCCCCGCGAGACGCTCATGGCGCACGAGCCGGTGCGCTGGCGCAACCTGGCCGACCCGGCGCGCCACGAGGATCCCGCGACGTTCCGTCCCGAGGCGGCCTGGGCGATCGCGGGCACCGCGAACCCGCAGCGCTTCTTCGCGCTCGTCGCGAGGCTCGGCATCGACGCGCGGACGCGCGCGTTCCCCGATCACCACCGCTACGTGGCGGGCGACCTCGCGCTGCCCGGCGCGCGGGCGATCCTGATGACCGCGAAGGACGCGGTAAAATGCGCCCGCTGGGCCGACGAGCGCTGCTGGGTGCTCGACATCCGCGCGCGCATCGATCCCGCGCTCGTCGACCGGATCGAGGAGAAACTCACGTGGACGCCAAGCTCATCGAGATCCTCGTCTGCCCGGTGACCAAGGGCCCGCTGGTCTTCGACCGGGAGCGCCAGGAGCTGGTCTCGAAGTCGGCCCGCCTGGCCTACCCGATCCGCGACGGCATCCCGGTGATGCTCGAGGACGAGGCGCGGCGCCTGACGCCCGAGGAAGTCGAGAAGCTCCATGAAGGCTGACCGCCGGCCGTGCGCGCCTTCGGCGTGACGCGCGCCACCGGTGCGCCGCGCGCCATGATGCACAGCGCGTAGGGGCGGACGCGCGCCGCCGCAGCGCCATGTTCACGGTCCTCATTCCCGCGCGCTACGCGTCGACGCGCCTGCCGGGCAAGCCGCTCGCCGACATCGCCGGCAAGCCGATGGTCGTGCGCGTGGCGGAACGCGCGCGGGAGAGCGGTGCCGCGCGCGTGGTCGTCGCGACCGACGACGAGCGGGTGCGCGACGCCGTGCGCGAGCACGGCATCGAGGCGTTGCTGACGCGCGCCGACCATCCGACCGGCACCGACCGGCTCGCCGAGGCCGCGGCAGCGCTCGCTCTCGCCCCCGACGCGATCGTCGTGAACGTGCAGGGCGACGAGCCGCTGCTCGAGCCGGCGCTCATCGCCGAGATGGCCGCATTGCTCGCTCGCCACGGCGACGCCTCGATCGCGACCGCGTGCCATGCCATCGACGACCCGGCCGAGGCGTTCAATCCCAACGTCGTCAAGGTGGTGCGCGACGCGCAGGGCTACGCGCTGTATTTCAGCCGCGCGACGATTCCCTGGGCGCGCGACGCGTTCGCGGCGAACCGGGCGACGCTGCCCGCGGGCCTGCCGATCTTCCGCCACTACGGCCTTTACGCGTACCGCGTGGCGTTCCTCTCGCGCTACCCGACGCTCGAACCCGCCCCGATCGAGCGCTTCGAGGCGCTCGAGCAGCTGCGGGCGCTGTGGCACGGGCACCGGATCGTGGTGGCGGTGACCGACGGCACGCCCGCGCCGGGCGTCGACACGCCCGAGGACCTGGCGCGCGTGCGCGCGCTCTACGCTTCCGCGGGCGCACGGCCGCGCAGCGATTGACCGTCTGGCGCCGATGCAGGGACAATCGTGCGCGACGCCGTTTTCCCGCGGCCCCCTCCTCCCACGGCGCGCCCCGCGCGACCTTCCATGCGCTTGATCCTGCTCGGGCCCCCCGGGGCCGGCAAAGGCACGCAGGCCGGCTACATCACGGCGGCGTACGGCATCCCGCAGATCTCGACCGGCGACATGCTGCGCGTGGCGGTCAAGGCGGGGACGCCGCTCGGCCTCGCGGCGAAGAAGGTGATCGACAGCGGCGCGCTCGTCTCCGACGACATCATCATCGGCCTCGTGCGCGACCGGCTGAAGGAGCCCGACTGCGCGAAGGGCTACCTGTTCGACGGCTTCCCGCGCACGATCCCGCAGGCGGAGGCGATGCGCGATGCGAACGTTCCGATCGACGTCGTCCTCGAGATCGACGTCCCCGACGGCGACATCGTCGAGCGCATGAGCGGACGGCGCGTCCACGTCGCCTCCGGCCGCACCTACCACGTCCGCTTCAACCCGCCGAAGGTCGAGGGACGCGACGACGTCAGCGGCGAGCCGCTGATCCAGCGCGACGACGATCGCGAGGCCACGGTGCGCAACAGGCTCGACGTCTACCACGCGCAGACCAAGCCTCTCATTGCGTACTACCGGCAGTGGGAGGCGAGCGGCGACGCGCGCGCGCCGCGCTACCGCAAGGTGAACGGCCAGGGCAGCGTCGAGGCGATCCGCGACGCCTGCCTCGCGGCGCTGAAATCCTGACCACGCCGCGCCCCGCGGGCGCGGCATCGCCATGAGCGCTCCCGGCGCGCGACGCGACGCCGCCCCAGCGGCGGAACGGGGCGATGCTCCGCTGATCAGCGTGGTGATCCGCAGCATGGATCCGCCGACGCTCCCGCGCGCGCTCGCTTCGGTCGCGATGCAGGATCATCCGGCGATCGAGGTGGTGCTCGTCGCCGCTTGCGGGCCGTCGCACCGCCCGGTCGACGCCTCGGCGTACCCGTTCACACTGACCTGGGTGGTGCGCGAGGGCCGCCTGCCGCGCCCCGTCGCCGCGAACGCGGGCATCGACGCGGCGAGCGGCGACTACCTCACGATGCTCGACCACGACGACGAGTTCCTCGCGGGCCACCTGTCCGCGATGGCGGCGGCGCTCGGGGAGGATCGCGACGCCGGCGCCGCGTACACGCGCTTCGAGGTCTACGAGCAGGGCGCGCTGTTCACGACGATCGGCCGGCCGTTCAACCGCATCGCGCTGTTCGAGAAGTCCTACATCCACCACTCGGGGCTCCTGTACCGCCGCGCGCTGCTCGAGACCGGCATCCGCTACGACACCGCGCTCGACATCCACGACGACTGGGACTTCGTGCTCCAGCTCTCGGAGAAGGCGCGCTTCCGTTACGTCGACCGCGCATCGTTCCGCTGGCACGCCGACACGGGCACGTCGGGCGGCGGCGGGCTCGGGAACTTCGACGCCGACAAGTTCTCGCGCCAGCACCAGTACGTGCGCGACAAGTGGGCGGAGGTCTACAACCGTCATGTCGCCCGCTACAACGAGGCGATGGCCCGCGCGATGGCGCACGCGAACGCGGGCGACCTCGCCGCCGCCACGGCGACGCTGGTCGAGCTCGAGAGCGACGCTGCCGACGATCCCGACCTCCTGAACCTGCTCGCGATGCTGCGCCACCGCGCCGGCGCGCGCCGCGAGGCCGTCGACCTGATGGAACGCGCGGTCCGGGCGCGGCCGGACGACGCGAGCCTGTGGTTCAACTACGGCGTCGCGTGCGCGGGCGCATCGCTGCCCGAAGCCGCGCGGCAGTGCTTCGAGCGCGTCGTGGCGCTCGTGCCCGACCATGCGGGTGCGCGCTCGTGGATCGCGCGCCTGCCCGCGGGCGGCGCCCCCGCGCGCTAGAATCGGGCATCTCCCCCCGGACGATCCGCCGCATGCCCAAGCGCAACGCGTTCTACGCCCAGTCGGGCGGCGTCACCGCCACGATCAACGCGTCCGCCGCCGGCGTGATCGAGGCGGCGCGCCGCCACCGCGCGTCCATCGGCAAGGTCTACGCGGGTCGCAACGGCATCATCGGCGCGCTGACCGAGGACCTCATCGACACGTCGAAGGAGTCCCCCGCATCGATCCGCGCGCTCAAGCACACGCCGTCGGGGGCGTTCGGCTCCTGCCGCTACAAGCTCAAGGGGCTCGACGAGTCGCGCGCGCAGTACGAGCGCCTGATCGAGGTGTTCCGCGCGCACGACATCGGCTACTTCTTCTACAACGGCGGCAACGATTCCGCCGACACCTGCCTCAAGGTCTCGCAGATCGCGGAGCGGCTCGGGTATCCGCTGCAGGCGATCCACGTGCCGAAGACCGTCGACAACGACCTGGCGGTCACCGACAACTGCCCGGGCTTCGGCTCGGTCGCGAAATACGTCGCGACGTCGATGCGCGAGGCCGCCTTCGACGTCGCGTCGATGGCGAAGACCTCGACGAAGATCTTCGTGCTCGAGGTGATGGGTCGCCACGCGGGCTGGATCACCGCGGCGGTCGGCATGGCGGAGGACGCGGCCACGCCGATCCCGCTCGTGCTGCTGTTCCCCGAGATCCCGTTCGACGAGGCGGCCTTCCTCGCGGCGGTGGACGCGAGGACCAAGGCGCATGGCTACTGCTGCATCGGCGTGTCGGAAGGGCTCGCGAACGCGGATGGCGAGCTGATGGCCGACGCCGGGACGCGCGACGCGTTCGGCCACGCGCAGCTCGGCGGCGTCGGCCCGCAGATCGCGACGCTCGTCCGCGACCGCCTGGGCTACAAGTACCACTGGGCGGTGGCCGACTACCTGCAGCGCGCGGCGCGCCACCTCGCGTCGAGGACCGACGTCGAGCAGAGCTACGCGGTCGGGCGCGCGGCGGTCGAGTACGCGCTCGCGGGCCGGAACGCCGTCATGCCGGCGATCACGCGCGTGTCGAACCGTCCGTACCGCTGGAAGATCACCGAGGCGCCGCTCGCGAAGGTCGCCAACGTCGAGAAGAAGCTGCCGCGCGATTTCGTCTCGGCGGACGGCTTCGGCATCACCGCGAAGGCGCGCACCTACCTCGCGCCGCTGATCAAAGGCGAGTCGCCGCCGCCGTTCAAGGACGGGTTGCCGCAGTACGTGAGGCTGAAGAACGTCGCGGTGAAACGAAAGCTGGCGACGACGTTCAAGGTCTGAAAAGGGCGGGAGTCGGGAGTGGGGAGTGGGGAGTAGCTGGGCGTGCCAGGTGGCGGCGGTTGCCCTTCTTGGCTTCCGTGCGCCCCGTGAATCGGCTTCTCGCCCAGCGACCGCGATGAGTGCCGGCTCGCCTTGACGCCGTTGCCACTCCCCACTCCCCACTCCCGGTCTTTATTTTCCCCATGCCCAAGTCCGTCGACTACTACCTCGCCCCGGTGTCGCCCTACGCCTACTTCGGTCACGACCGCTTCGTCGCGCTCGTGAAGCAGCACGGCGCGACCGCCAACGTCTATCCGATCGACCTCGGCAAGGT
>DASTCK010000291.1:0-4788 GCA_035711225.1 Casimicrobiaceae bacterium | reverse complement strand
CCCGGAACATCGTCGCGGCCCACTGGCGCTGCGCCGCGGTGAGCTCGCTGCGCCGCAGGAGTCGCACGCCGTGGCCGGCGAGCGCGGGCAGCACCTGGGCGTTCAGGCACACGTACTGATCGGCGACGAGTGCATGGGCTGCCGCGGCGATCTGCGCGTACTGGCTGCGGAGCTCGCCGAGCGTCACGCCCGGCGGCGGCATCTTCGAGCGCAGGTGGCCCATGAGCCCGGCGACGCGAATCTCGAAGAACTCGTCCAGGTTCGACGCGACGATCGTCAGGAAGCGCAGCCGCTCGAGCAGCGGGATCGACGCGTCCTGCGCGAGCGCGAGCACGCGCCGGTTGAACGCCAGCGTCGACAGCTCGCGGCTGATCGGCGAGCGGTCGATCAGGACCGTCTCGGGGGCGCGCATGGTGGGGGCGTCGGCCGGTGCGGCGGCTTCCGGATCGCGAAGCCTCGCAAGTTTCGATGACGGGAGCGTGACGATGCGAGGCACCGAAGCGAGACTCGCCGCACGGGCGCGGCGGCTGGCGGTCCGCCTGGCGCCCTCGGCCCGCCGCGGGCGTGACGATGATCGACCCATCACGACGTTGCCCTGCCGGCGCGGCGGGCCGACTTCACGCAGCCAGCCCGACCTCCCGCTCGAGCGCGAGCCATACGCAGCGGCCCTTGCTCGCCGAGTCGAGCGCCTCGAGGTAGGCGCGATGCGCCACAAGCTCCTCCGCCGTCGGTCCCACCACCAGGATCGCCGGCCGGGGCCCGCCGCCGGTGAGGCCCGGGTGCCCGGCGCCGGGGACCTGGACCTTCGGCAGGTCCATCACCAGCGATTCCTGGCCGCGCGTGAGCGCCAGGTACACCTCGGCGAGCAACTGCGCGTCGAGCAGCGCGCCGTGAAGCGTGCGCTCGGCGTTGTTGACCATGAAGCGCTCGCAAAGCGCGTCGAGGTTGTTGCGCTTGCCGGGGAACTGCTCGCGCGCGATCGTGAGCGTGTCGACGATGCCCGCCGCGAGGTCGTTGCAGCAGCACGGCTCGGGCAGGCGCGCGAGCTCGGCGTCGAGGAAGCCCACGTCGAACGGCGCGTTGTGGATCACCCATTCGGCGCCGCGCGCGAACTCGACGAACTCCGCCGCGACGTCCCGGAACGGCGGCTTGTCGCGAAGGTCGTCCCAGGTCATGCCGTGCACCTCGGTGGCGCCGACGTCGACGTCGCGCTCCGGGTTGATCTTGAAGTGCAGGTGGCGTCCGGTCGGCCGGCGGTCGACGAGCTCGAGCGCCGCGATCTCGATGATCCGATGGTCCTGCCGCGGGTCGAGGCCGGTGGTCTCGGTGTCGAGGATGAGCTGGCGCATCAGGGATCGGGAATCAGCGATCGGGGACCAGTCGACAGTGTACCGCTACGCCGGATCGAGGGGACCCCGCCGATGCCGACACGTGCCGCGCCCTTTCGCATCGTGCGGGCGCGGCGCTTCGCGCCGATCGGCGTGACGCGGTGAGCGTCGCGCCGCCTCCGCGTCCTGCGTCGACGCCATCGGTGCTCGCCGGCGCGCACGCCCGACCGGGAAGCGCCGGTCGTCCGGCCGCCTTCGGCGGCAGACCGTCGCCAAGAGGCGCTACTTGCGATACTTCTGGATGGTCGACTGGATCTCCGCGATCGCCCGCTCGATCTCGTCGTCGGTCAGGTCGCGCTGGCTGCCCTTGCGGTCGGTGAGCGTCAGCGTGCGGTCGATCTGCGTGGCGAACTCGCCGAGCCCCATCGTCTCGGTGATCGTCGAGGGCTCCTCGGCCGGCGTCTCGGGACCCCAGCGCACGCAGATGATCGACAGGTTGTCGCCGTCGGGCCCGCCGCGCTTCTCCGCCTCGCGCATCATCTGCGGAGCCGCCTTGAGGATCGGCTGCGAGGTGAGCCAGCTCGCGAGCTCGTGCTGGGGCATCACGCTCCACAGGCCGTCGGTGCACAGCAGCATCACGTCGCCGTCGCGCAGCGCCGTGCGCTTCGAGAGGTCGATGACCGGATCGACCAGGCCGCCCAGGCAGCTGAAGATCTTGTTGCGGTCGGGATGCGAGGCCACTTCTTCCGCCCCGATGATCCCCTGGTCGACCAGGTACTGGACCTTCGAGTGGTCCTTGGTCGAGCCGATCACCGCTCCCTGGCGGAACAGGTGGAAGCGCGAGTCGCCCACGTGCGCCCAGTGCGCGTAGCCGGCCTGCACGACGACCGCGACGCACGTCGTGCGCGGCGTCTCCAGCATCGAGAACTGGTTCGCGTACGACCCGAGGGCCGCATGCGCGCGCAGCATCGTGTCCTGCAGGAACTTGAGCGGGTTGCGCAGGATCGGCTTGGCTTCCTGCTGGAACCGCTCGACGAACAGCCGCACGCAGATCTGCGCCGCGATCTCGCCGCCCGCGTGGCCGCCCATGCCGTCGGCCACCACCATCATCAGCGTGTCGCGGCCGTAGGTGTACGCGATCCGGTCCTGGTTGACGCGGCGCGAGCCCTTGCGCGATTCCTGGAAGATCGTGAAGCGCATCGTCGTGACGCGGAAATCAGGTGGCGGCGGGCGGCGGCCTGCGTTCGGCCTCGCCGCGACGCGCGCAGGCGCTGCGTCCTGACGACGTTGATCCGATCATGTCGCGCTCCCCCGTCGCGAATGTCGAGGTGTGGTCCGGGCGGCGGCGATTCTACCCCACGCGCGATGCGAGACGGACCCCGTCGGCCCGCCGCGCGCGGCCGCAAGCTAGGCGCCGATCTCCGAGAACAGGACGCGCTTGATGTTGCCGAGGAGCGAGAGCTTGCGCTTCTTCGGGGGGATGTCGCGGATCGCCTTCTGCAGCGCGAACACCGACTGCGGGCGCTCGAGCGGATCGAGCCGCAGGCACCAGTCGACGACCTCCAGCAGGTTGTCCGAGTATTGGCCCGCCCAGATCTTCTTGGCGGAGACCAGGTGGTCCTCCTGCACGCGCGCGTCGGCGGCCTGCGGCGCGAACGCCGCGAGGCACGCGAACATCGACGCGCCGACGCCGTAGACGTCGGTCCAGGGCCCGAGCCGGTCGGGCTCGCGGTACTGCTCGGGCGCCGCGAAGCCGGGCGTGTACATCGGCGCGAGCTTGGGTCGCGTGTTGGTGAGCGTCTGTCGCGCCGCGCCGAAGTCGAGCAGCACCGGGCTGCCGTCGGTCCGCAGGTAGATGTTGGCGGGCTTGATGTCGAGGTGCAGGAGCTTGTGCGTATGCACCTCGCGCAGTCCGTTCAGCAGGTGCATGAACACGTGGCGCACGAACCGCTCGGACATCTGGTCCTGGCGCATCTGGATCTGCTGCTGCAGCGTGCGCCCCCGCTCGTAGCGCATCACCATGTAGACGGTCTCGTTCGCGCGGAAGAAGTTGAGCACGCGCACGACGTTGGGATGGTTGATCTTCGCAAGCGCGCGGCCTTCCTCGAAGAAGCACTTCATGCCGTAGCGGAACGACGTGAGGTTCTCGGCCGACGACGCGCGCACGACATCGCCCTCGGTGCGCAGCACCAGCGACGAGGGCAGGTACTCCTTGATGGCGACGGGCTGCCCGGCGTCGTCGAAGGCCCGGTAGACGATCGAGAAGCCGCCGCGGCTGATCTGCCGGTCGACCCGGTAGTTCAGCAGCTGGTATCCGCTCGGCAGGGCCTGGTTGGTGACGGGCATTCGCATCTCGACGGCGTGAATCCGCGACATCGCCGCAAGAGGCGTGCCAGCAGGTGTCCCGCGCCCTTGCACGGGGTCGGGATAACGCATACATTCTCCCGGTGCCCCCCCGCGCTGTAAAGCCGGAAAACTGCCCGAAACGCCCCGGAATCCGGCGCCGACCGCGATGATCCTCAGCATGACCGGCTTCGCGTCGGCGTCCGCGGAGCTGCCCGGCGCCTCGCTCGCGGCCGAGCTCCGCAGCGTCAACCATCGCTACCTCGACATCACGGTGAAGCTTTCCGACGAGCTTCGCTCGCTGGAGCCCGCACTGCGCGAAAAGCTCGCCGGAAGCCTCAAGCGCGGCAAGGTCGAGCTGAGGCTGGGCATCGCGCGCGCGACGCCGGGCGCCGCGCGGCTCGCGGTGGACCCCGACCGCGTGGCCGCGCTGGCGGCCGCCGCCGCCGACGTGGAGCGTCAGGTGCCCCGCGCCGCGCCGATCTCGGTGCACGAGATCCTTCGCTGGCCGGGCGTGCTCGCCGAGGCGTCGGTCGATCCCGAGACGCTGGCCGCCCGGGCGAATGCGCTCGTCGACGAGGTGCTCGCCGAGCTCCGGGCCGCCCGCGCGCGCGAAGGCGCGAAGCTGGCGGCGGTCCTCGCCGCCCGGCTCGACGACATCGAGTCGCAGGTCGCGCGCGTCGCGCCGCGCATCCCGGCCGCGCACGCGGCCTACACCGAGAAGCTGAATGCGCGCCTGCGCGAAGCGGGCCTCGATCCCGACCAGGATCGCCTCAAGCAGGAGCTCGCGCTGTTCGCCACCAAGGTCGACGTCGACGAGGAGCTCGCGCGGCTGACCACGCACGTCGCGGAGTTCCGCCGCGTCCTCGCCGCCGGCGGGAACGCCGGCAAGCGGCTCGATTTCCTCGCGCAGGAGCTGCACCGCGAGGCGAACACGCTGGGCGCCAAGTCGGTCGACGCCGAGCTGTCGCGCGCTTCGCTCGAGCTCAAGGTGCTGATCGAGCAGATCCGCGAGCAGGTCCAGAACCTGGAATAACAACGGCCGTCTTGGCGTTGGAGGTGGACGTCGGGCGTCGAACGCCGAGGGTTGATGGTCCGGCGCCGGGCCGCCGGACCC
>DASTCK010000290.1:0-2761 GCA_035711225.1 Casimicrobiaceae bacterium | reverse complement strand
ATCGGCGTCGTCGTGCTGTTCTTCGGCGTCGCGTTCCTGCTGAGCTGGTTCGCCGACCAGCTGACGCTGTCGATCGAGGTGTCACTCGCGCTGGTGGCGCTGGCCGGCGCGCTCTTGATCGGTCTCGGGTCGGGCCTCGCGGCGAGCCGGCCCGGCTACGCGCTCTCGCTCGAGGCCGCGGGCGCGGGCGTCCTCTACCTGACGACGTTCGCGGCGTCGCGGCTGTTCGACGTGCTTCCGCCGCTCCCCGCGATGATCGCGCTCGGCGCGGTCGCCGTGCTCACGGTCGCGCTCGCGTGGCGGGCCGATTCGCAGGCGATGGCGGCGCTCGCGATGGCCGGCGGCTTCCTCGCGCCCTTCCTCGTGTCGCGCGAGGGTGGCGAGCCGGCGCTCCTGTTCGCGTGGTTCGCGGTGCTGAACGCCGCGATCTTCGCGCTCGCCTGGCATCGCGCGTGGCGCGCGCTGGACGCGCTCGGCGCGGTGTTCACGTTCGGCCTCGGCATCTTCTGGGGCTGGCGCTTCTACGTGCCGCAGCACTTCGCGGTCGTTCAGCCCTTCCTCGCGCTGTTCTTCGCGTTCTACCTTGGCGTCGCGATCCTCTACGCGCGGCGCGCGCCGGGAGAGGCGCGCAAGCCGGTCGACGGCATCGTCGTGTTCGGCGTCCCGGTGGCCGCGTTCGCGCTCGAGGCCGGCCTGGTGGCGGATCGCCGCTACGGCGTCACGATCGCAGCGCTCGCGATCGCCGCGATCTACGCGGTGCTGCACGCGGTGCTGCGGCGGCGCGAGGAACCGGGAGTGCGGCTGCTCGCGCAATCGTTCCTCGCGCTCGCCGTCGTTTTCGCGACGATCTCGGTGCCGTTCGCGGTCGACGCGCGATGGACGTCCGCGTGGTGGGCGCTGGAGGCCGCCGCCGTCTACTGGCTCGGCTGCCGGCAGCAGCAGCCGCTCGTGCGCGCCCTCGCGCTCGCGCTGCAGGCGCTCGCCGCCGCGGCGTTCGTGTATGCAGGCGTCCCGCGCGGCGGCCTGCCGATCTTCTGGAACGCGGCGTTCCTCGGGGCGGCGATGATCGGGCTGGCGGCGCTCGTCTCGGCGTGGTCGGCCGATCGCCACCGCGACGCGCTGTCCGCGTCCGAGCGCCCGCTCACGGCGCTCGTGTTCGCGTGGGGCGTCGCCTGGTGGATGCTCGCAGGCGTCGCCGACATCGTGCGCGTGCGCCCGGCGGTGCTCGGACCGGGCTACGGGAACGCGGCGCTCGCCTGGGTCGTCGCGAGCGTGATCGTCGCGTCGGCGCTGCACCGTGCGATGCGGTGGGAGCGTCTCGCCTGGTTCGGCGCGGCGCTCGCCCCGGCGCTCGTGCTCGCCGGCGCCGCGCAGTTCCACGACGCGCGGACCACGCTCGCCTGGCCCGGCGCCATCGTCTGGCCCCTCGCGTGGGCACTGCATTGGGTCACGCTGCGCGCGGTCGAGCCGGCGCCGTCGGGCGAGGTCGATGCGACGGCGGACCCGGGTCCGTCGTGGCTGCGCGACGCGCACACCGCGTCGGCGATCGCGCTCGTGGCGTGGGCATGCTGGGAAGCGAGCGAATGGGCGAGCCGGCTCACGCCGCGCGGCACCGTCTGGATCGCGTGCGCCGCGGCGTTGCCGGCGATGGCGTTCCTCGCCGCCACGCTCTCGCCGCGCCTCGCGGGGCGGTGGCCGGTCGCGCGCTTCCCGCACGCCTACGCGAAGAACGCCGGCTGGGTGCTCGCCTCGGCGCTCGCCGTGTGGTTCCTGGTGACGAACCTCGTCTCGCCCGGAACGCCGGCGCCGCTGCCGTGGGTCCCGCTCGCCAACCCGCTCGACGTCACGATGGCCGGCGCGCTCGCGGTGCTGACGCTGTGGGCGCGCGAGCACGCCGCGATGCCGGCCGAGCATCGCTACCGCTGGCTCGGCGCGGCGCTGTTCGTGGCCGGCAACGGGCTCATCCTGCGCATCGCCCACCAGTGGGGCGAGGTCCCGTGGCGCCTGTCGTCGCTGATGGCGAGCAAGCCCGTGCAGGCCGCGCTCACGCTCGCATGGACGGCCACCGCGCTCGTGCTGATGGTGTGGGCGGCGCGACGAGGGGTACGGGCGCTGTGGATGACCGGAGCGGCGCTGCTCGCGATCGTGGTCGCCAAGCTGTTCGTCGTCGACCTCGCCGCGCTGTCCGGGCTGCCGCGCATCGCGGCGTTCCTCGGCGTCGGCGTGATGCTGCTCGCGATCGGCTATTTCGCGCCCCCGCCGTCCGCGAGGAGCGACGGCGCGGGGCCGCCGCCATGATCGCCCTGCGGCCACGCCGCGGCGACCAGCACGGGGAGCGCCAGGCCCGCGCGATCGCGAATCGCGTGGTCGACGAGGCGGGAGAGCGGCGTCGACGCCGGGTTGACCTCCACCAGCCGCGCGCCCGCGGCCTTGGCGATGAGCGGCAGCGTCGCGGCGGGATGCACCTCCGCCGACGTCCCGGCGACGATCATGAGGTCGCAGCGCGCCGCTTCGTCCTCGGCCTGCGCCAGCGCGTGGGCCGGCAGCATCTCGTCGAACCACACGACGTCGGGACGCAGGAACGCGCCGCAATGCGGGCATCGCGGCGGCTCGTCGTCGAGCGGCTCGTCCCAGCGCTCGACGACGCGACCGTCGCGCGAGCAACGCACGCGCGCGAGGTTGCCGTGCAGCTCGACCAGGGCGCGGCTGCCGGCGCGCGCATGCAGCCCGTCCACGTTCTGCGTCGCGAGCAGGAATGCCG
>DASTCK010000289.1:0-7745 GCA_035711225.1 Casimicrobiaceae bacterium | reverse complement strand
GGCGACGAGGATCGTCCCTTCTTCCTTCAGTGCCTGATCGTAGCGTCGCGCCTGCGCGGCACTGTCCGCTCCGGGACTTCCGCGAGCGATGTTAGCAACGATGCTAACAGCCCCAAATGACATCCCCATCGGACTTCCAGTCGATACGTTCGATCGCGACTCCGTGTGGGTAGCCGTCGCGCGCGCGCCAGTGGCGGCTAGCGTGGTCGGACGAACTTCAGCGCGAACTTGTCGGTCAGGATCGCGCCGTCGCCCGACGACACCGTGCGCGCGTCGTCGGGATGCCGCAGGAACTGGCCCTCGGCCTCGAGCACGAATCCCGCCTGCTTCACCTCGGCGACGACGACCGCCTCGTCGATGCGGTGGAGCGTCCGCGTCGCACTCGTCCCCGAGCCCGGCAGCGCGGAATGGTCGACGATCACCAGGTGGCCGCCCGGCTTGAGCGCGTCGTAGAGGCGCCGGTTGAGCGCCACGCGGTCGATCGGCGCATTCGCGAAATCGTGGTAGTTGTTGACGAACGTGATCAGGTCGAACTTCGGCGCGTCGGGCGGGATCGGATCGGCGAACGGCCGGTACACGACGACGACGTTGGGCTGCGGGTTGTCCGCGAGCCGCTTGGTGAGCGCCTCGCCCGGCGCCGGGCGCTGCGCGTAGAGCTTGCCGGTCGGCCCGACCGACAGCGCCATGATCTGCGAGGTGTAGCCCGCGCCGGCGGAAAGGTCGAACACGACCATGCCGGGCGCCACGCCGGTGAACGGCAGGAACTCGAGCGGATTGCGCGACGCGTCCATGCGCCGGTCCTGGTCGGTGCGGATCGGACTCGCCACCACCGCCTTCGCGCGTTCCGCTGCGCTCGGTCCGGCGGGCGGCGACGTGGCGCACCCGGCGATGACCGTGGCAACGACGGCCACGCCGATCCCCTTTCCTAGCTGACGAGCACGACGGGCGAGCATCGAGTCCCTTTCGTGGCGGCGGATTCGCCGAGCAGCATTCTGGCACTCGCGAGCGAAGTGCGGGGTCGGAGACGACACCCGGGGCGCGCGCAGCGGAGTCCACAGAGTCGGAGACGCCCCTGACCCGACGACGAGCGGAACCATCGCGTTCAGCCGTAAGGAACACCCCGGGAGTGCAGACCAACGGCATGCGCAGCCTCCGCAACCCGAAGCATGGCAAGATTGCCGCCGTTCACGCGCCCCTCGGGCCCACCCGGGGGTCGGTCCCGGCGGCCGTCGCGCGAGGAGGTTCCATGGCACCGGTGGACTGGAAACTGCGGGCGCGCCTGTTCTTCCAGCGCCTGTCGCAGCCGACCTGCGCGTGCATGATCTGCATGTCCGCGCCGACCTTCGGCGCCCTGGTGAGCCTCACGCACTGGAAGATCGCGCTGCAGACCGGCGTGGGCACGGGAATCCTGGCGCTCGTGCTGTCGTTCACGCCGATCGGCAAGCTGTTCGGCCAGCGCTACGGCAACGCGGTGCTGATGGGCCTCCTGACGGCGATCGCGGACGCGTGGTCGCATCCCGGCCGTTTCGAAGTGCAGTACGGCGAAGCGCTCCTGACGGGTGTGGTGTCCGGCCTGATCGTGCTCGCGACCACGTTCCTCGTTGAGGACCGCGCCAGGCGCGTCCGACAGGCATGGGCGTGGATTCGCGGCGCGAAAGCGGCGCGCTGAATCCTGCAGCGCGGGCGCGCGGGGATTTCGACCCCACGCCAAGCACGACAATCCGCGCTCGCGAGCCGCGCAGCGACGACGGCCATACCTTCGCCGCCTGAGCCTTCGCCAGCTCTCGGTCACCGGTGTTGGCATGGCAGGTTCGACGCCCTGGCCATCGACGCCGATCCCGGATCCGCTACCCTAGCGGCCATGGCCGCGAAAACCGTTCTCTGCATTCGACACGGCGAGTCCACGTTCAACCTCGCCTGGCGCGAAAGCCCCATCGACCCGCTCCATTGGGATGCGCCGCTGAGCGCGACGGGGCTCGAGCAGGTGCAGCGGGCGCGTGCGACGCTCGCCGCCGTGCCGGTCGAACTGGTCATCAGCTCGCCGCTGACCCGCGCGCTGCAGACCGCCATGGGGCTGTTCGCCGAACATCCGCAGGCGCCGCCGATGCTCGTGGCGCCCTTGGCGCGCGAACGGGTCGAGAACAGTTGCGACGTGGGCCGATCGCCGGCCGAGCTCGCGTCCGATTTCCCGACGCTGGACCTCGCTCACCTGCCGGACGTGTGGTGGCATGCCGAGGGCGAGCCGGACGCGCGCGGCATTTGCATCGAGCCGCACGAGGCCGTCGCGGCCCGGGCGGCCGAGTTCAGGACCTTGCTGATTGCGCGCCCGGAGCGCGTGATCGCGGTGGTCGGCCACGGCACGTTCCTGTTTCATCTCACCGGGCGGTTCCTCGCCAACTGCGAGGCGACGGAACTGGACCTGGGTCCACGCGGCTTATCATTGGCATCCGTGGGAGGATGACGACGATGCATACCGAACACGACGCCCTGCACCAGACGATCACCGAGCTGACCCGCCCCGGCCGGGGCATCCTCGCCGCCGATGAAAGCGGTCCGACGATCACCAAGCGATTCGGCGCGCTCGGCATCGAGTCGACCGAGGACACGCGCCGGCGCTACCGCTCGATGCTGTTCGGCACGCCCGGAGCCGACGCGTACCTGAGCGGCGTGATCCTGTTCGAGGAAACGCTGGCGCAACGCGACGACGCGGGCACGCTGCTGGCCGAAGGACTGTCGAAGCGCGGCATCCTCGTCGGCATCAAGGTCGACAAGGGGACCACGCCGCTGCCCAACGCGCCCGGCGACCTGATCACGCAGGGCCTGGACGGCCTCGCCGAGCGGCTGCAGGGCTACAAGGCGCAGGGTGCGCGCTTCGCGAAGTGGCGCGAGGTGTACGGGATCACGGACGCCAACCCGACGCCGCTGGGCATTGCCGCGAACGCGGAAGTGCTGGCGCGCTACGCGGCGATCTGCCAGCAGCAGGGCATCGTCCCGATCGTCGAGCCGGAAGTGCTGATCGACGGCGGGCACAGCATGGCGCGATGCCACGAGGTCAGCGACGCGGTGCTGCACGCCGTGTTCGGCGCGCTGCATCGGCACGGCGTCCGGCTCGAAGGCATGGTGCTCAAACCGAGCATGGTGCTGCCCGGCAACAAGAGCGGTGCGAAGGCGACGGCCGAGGACGTGGCGGCGGCCACGCTGCAGGTCCTGCGGCGAAACGTTCCGGCCGCCGTTCCCACGATCAACTTCCTGTCGGGCGGCCAGACGCCCGAGCAGGCCACCGCCAATCTCAACGCGATGAACGTGATGGATCCCCGCGCGCCCTGGGTCCTGTCGTTCTCGTATGCGCGTGCGCTGCAGGAGCCGGCGATGCGCGCGTGGGGCGGCCGGGCGGAAAACGTCCCGGCCGCGCAGAAGGCCTTCCATCACCGGCTCGAGATGGCGTCGCTCGCACGCGAGGCCCGGTGGACGCCGGAGCTCGAGCGGGCCGCGTGACGGTCGGAATGTCGAAGGCGCAACGCGGAATCCCCCCCGTCCGGCAACGCAGGCTTCGATCTTGCCGCATGTGGGCGCGCGCCTCGCGCTTCGCGCCTGCGTGCACCGTGCAGGCGCGAGGATTCCTTCGCGCGCTGCGGGTGTAGGAATTCTCCTACTCCGCGGGCGCAGCGGCGCGTACGGCACGCCACGGCGCCTCCGACCTCACGATCTCCTGCTCCCCTCTACAAGGCGCGGCGCCCCCGGCGCCACACTCGGGGCGACTCGACCGGCTTGCGATAGATCAAGCGCCGGTGCGAAACCCGGACCCTTCGCGCGCCGACATTGATCCAGGTTATCGCCGCGGGGCGGTCGGGCGATAGGATGGTCCCGTAGCCATTAGAGTTTCCTGAGCATCGGAATCTCAGCTGGGAGGTGCCCAATGGACGTCTCGATCTGGTGGGTCATCGCAGCGTCGATCCTGGGCGTGTGGACGGGGTTCGCGCTTTTCGCGGCGCTCACGATGGCGAAGGATTCGGAGGACGGCGAGCGGTCGCTCGCGCCTCGCGGCCACGCACGGCCCCTCGCTTACTTCTGACTGGGCGGTCTCGGCTGGCCGCTCCGCGGCTGGCTCGTGGTCGATTCGCGCAATCACGGCGAGGGCAGACCGCTAGGCCCCACGACGCGATACCGGCGCGATGTGACTCGCGACGTGGCGGAGCACACGTGGCGTTCCTGTGCGCGCCCGGCGGCACTCGCGGGGCCACGCGATAGACGCTTAGCGGGCGCATGTTCCGGCAGGGTCCAACGCTCACGATCCGCCTGGAAAGCTGTCGCACGGCGGGTGCCACGCAGACGAACGCGCGGACGGCCCGCGCAATGCCCGTCGAGCATGACGCCGTCGCGTCGCTCACGATCCTCGGGCGCACGCCGTCGAGTCCGTCTGGATCGCGACCGTGGCTCCTTGCCGATCCGGAAGGCGTCTTCCCGGGCCTGGCGCCGTAGCGACCGACTCGCACGGACCTTTCGGAACGAGTCCCGAACGCCCGGGGCCATCGACCCTTGAATACCCCTACGCCGGCCCCCACCATTCATCGATCCGCTTGACTTGGCATCGATCGAACCGTGACCTCGATGAACACCGACACCCGGGTCGGCACGCAGCTCGTCGTGTGCCCCAGCTGCGAGACCGCCAACCGCGTCTCGCGTGAGCGCCTCGACCAGACCCCGACCTGCGGCGCCTGCAAGGAGCCTCTGTTCCCGCGCCGCGCGTTCGCGCTGACGTCGGCGACGTTCGACCGCCACGCCCGTAGCGAGACGCCTCTGGTCGTCGACTGCTGGGCGGCGTGGTGCGGCCCGTGCCGCGCGATGGCGCCGGCGTTCGAGGAAGCGGCGGCGCGCGTGCCGCCGGGCATTCATCTCGCCAAGCTCGACACGGAGGCCGAACAGTCGATCGCCGCGCGCCTCGACATCCGCGCGATCCCGACGCTGATCGCGTTCAGGGGCGGCAAGGAGATCGCCCGGCAATCGGGCGCGCTCGCCCTCCCCCAGCTGCTCCAGTGGATCTCGTCGCATGTCGCGCCCTGACACCAACGACTGGATGTGGGCCCGGGCCGTCGAGATGATCGGCGAGGCCGAGCGCCTGCACCGCCGCTTCTTCCAGCTGGCCGGCGCCGAGCGCACGGCCGCGATGTGGGAGCCGCCGGCCGACGTGTTCGAGGACGATCACGAGGTCGTCATCGTCGTCGCCATGCCGGGCGTTCCCGCCGACCGGGTGCAGGTGGTGACCGAGCCCGGCGCGATCCTCGTGCGCGGCGTACGACCGTTCCCGGTGACCGGCTCGGGCCACCGGGTCGTGCAGCTCGAGATTCCCTACGGCGCGTTCGAGCGGCGCATCGCGCTGCCGGCCGGCCCCTTCCACCTCGGGACCCCGCAGCTCGTCGAAGGCTGCCTGGTGCTCCGCCTGAGCCGCGCCGGCGAGGCCCGTCGATGAACGAAGACCTGAAGTCCGGCGACAACGGCGCGCCCCCGCAGGCCCCCGCCGACAACGGGGCGCAAGCGTCCGATCAGGGTGCGCGCCCCGCGGCCACGTCGCGACCCTTGCCCGACGACGCGCTGATCATCCTGCCGGTCCGCAACGCGGTGATGTTCCCGGCGCTGGTGATCCCGCTGGCGATCGGGCGCGAGCGCTCGCGCGCGGCGGCGCAGGAGGCCGTGCGCCTCGAGCGTCCGATCGGCGTGCTGCTGCAAAGCCGCCCCGACATCGAGGAGCCCGGTCCCGACGACCTGCACTGGGTCGGCACGAGCGCCGGCGTGCTGCGCTACATCACCACGCCGGACGGCGTTCACCACGCGGTGGTGAAGGGCATGCAGCGCTTCCGCGTGCTGCAGTTCCTCGACGGCTGGCCGTTCCCGGTCGCGCGCGTGCAATACATCGAGGAAGCGGCCGAGGGCGACACCGAGATCGAGGGCCGCGCGCGCGCGCTCAAGCAACGCGCGGTCGAGATCCTGGAGCTCCTGCCGCAGGTCCCCGAGGAGATGGTGACCGCCCTGCAAGGCGTCGAAGGCGCGGCGCGGCTCGCCGACTTCATCGCGGGCCTGATGGACATCCCGGCGCAGGAGAAGCAGGCGCTGCTCGAGACCTTCGACCTCAAGTCGCGCCTCGACAAGCTGCTCGACCTGCTCGCGCATCGCATCGAGGTGCTGAAGGTGTCGCGCGAGATCGACGAGCGCACGCGCGAGTCGGTCACCGACGCGAACCGCAAGCACCTGCTGCGCGAGCAGATGCGCCAGATCCAGAAGGAGCTCGGCGAAGGCGACGAGGGCGCGGCCGAGATGGCCGAGCTCGACAAGGCGATCACCGAGGCCAAGATGCCCGAGGAGGTCGACAAGGTCGCGCGCAAGGAATTGAAGCGCCTCGAGCGCATGCCCGAGGCCGCGGGCGAGTACTCGATGGTGCGCACCTACCTCGAGTGGCTGACCGAGCTGCCGTGGTCGAACGAGCCGGGCGCGGCGATCGACATCGCCGAGGCGCGGCGCATCCTCGACGAGGACCACTTCGGCCTCGAGAAGATCAAGAAGCGCATCCTCGAGTACCTCGCGGTGCGCAAGCTCAACCCGACCGGCCGCAGCCCGATCCTGTGCTTCGTCGGCCCGCCCGGCGTGGGCAAGACCTCGCTCGGCCAGAGCATCGCCAAGGCGACCGGGCGCAAGTTCGTGCGCGTGAGCCTGGGCGGCGTCCACGACGAGGCGGAGATCCGCGGGCACCGGCGCACCTACATCGGCGCGCTGCCCGGCAACGTCATCCAGAGCATGCGCAAGGTCGGCACGCGCCACAGCGTCATGATGTTCGACGAGGTCGACAAGCTCGGCGCGGGCGGCTTCCACGGCGATCCGTCGTCCGCGCTGCTCGAGGTGCTCGATCCCGAGCAGAACTCGACGTTCCGCGACAACTACCTCGCCGTGCCGTACGACCTGTCGCAGGTGATGTTCATCTGCACGGCGAACGTGCTCGACACGATCCCGCCGCCGCTGCGCGACCGGATGGAGATCATCCAGCTCCCGGGCTACACGGCGCAGGAGAAGCTCGAGATCGCGCGCCGCTACCTGATCCCGCGACAGTTGACCGCCAGCGGGCTCGCCGCGAGCGACTGCGAGATCACCGACGAAGCGCTGCGCGCGATCATCGACGACTACACGCGCGAATCCGGCGTGCGCAACCTCGAGCGCGAGATCGGCCACGTGTTCCGCAACGCCGCGCTACGCATCGCCGAGGGCAAGGAGCGCGACGTGAGGATCGACCCGGAGGACCTCCCTGCGATCCTCGGCGCGCGCAAGTTCGAAGCCGAGGTCGCGATGCGCACGGGCGTGCCCGGCGTGGCGACCGGTCTCGCGTGGACGCCGGTGGGCGGCGACATCCTGTTCATCGAGGCGGCGCGCACGCCGGGCGGCGGCCGGCTGATCCTGACCGGACAGCTCGGCGACGTGATGAAGGAAAGCGGCCAGGCGGCGCTCTCGCTCGTCAAGGGGCGCGCGGCGAGCCTGGGCATCGCCGCCGAGGCGCTGGAGAAGTCCGACATCCACATCCACGTGCCGGCGGGCGCGACGCCGAAGGACGGGCCGAGCGCGGGCGTCGCGATGTTCGTCGCGCTCGCGTCGCTGCTGACCGGCCGGCCGGTGCGCAACGACGTCGCGATGACCGGCGAGATCAGCCTGCGCGGCCTCGTGCTGCCGATCGGCGGCGTCAAGGAGAAGGTGCTGGCCGCGCTGCG
>DASTCK010000288.1:0-5740 GCA_035711225.1 Casimicrobiaceae bacterium | reverse complement strand
GGCGAAGGCGAGCTGCTCGCGCGCGCGCGGCGCGTCGTCGGCGCTCGCGTGCCGGTCGTCGCGAGCCTCGACCTGCACGCGAACGTGACGCGGGCCATGGTCGAGCACAGCGAGGCGCTGGTCGCCTATCGCACCTATCCGCACGTCGACATGGCCGCGACCGGCGAACGAGCCGCCGCGCTGCTGCTCGAATTGATGCGCGGCGGCGCGCCGCTCGCGAAGAGCCTTCGCACGCTCGACTTCCTCACCGGCATCCCGTCGCAGTGCACGATGATCGAGCCGGGACGCCGCCTCTATGCGCTGCTCGAGCGCCTCGAGCAGGAGCACGGGACCGTGCTGTCGTTCGCGCCGGGCTTCCCGATGGCGGATTTCCCCGAATGCGGGATGACGGTGTTCGGCATGGGCGCCGACGAGGCGCGCGTCCAGGTCGCGGTCGCCGCGCTGCGGCAGGCCGTCGCCGACGCGGAAGGCGAATTCAACCTGGACTTGTTCAGCGCCGACGACGCGGTGAAGCGTGCGATGCGGCACGGCACCCCGGGCGCGCCGGTCGTGCTCGCCGACACGCAGGACAACCCGGGCGCCGGCGGCAACGGCGACACGACCGGGTTGCTCGCCTCGCTCCTGCGCCACGACGCGCCCGGCTCGGTGCTGGGACTGCTGATCGATCCGGCGTCGGCGAAGCGCGCGCACGAGATCGGCGAGCGCCACGCGGGGCGGTTTCGCCTGGGCGAGATCTCGGGCGTGCCCGGCCACGCCCCGCTCGACGGCGAATTCGTCGTCGAGCGCGTCGCCGATGGCCGCTTCACCTGCACGGGCCCGATGTTCCATGGCTTCCGAATGGATCTCGGTCCGATGGCGCTCCTGCGGCACGGCAACGTCCGCGTCGTGCTGGCGTCGGTGAAGTGCCAGGCCGCCGACCAGGCGATGTTCCGCCACGTCGGCATCGAGCCGCAGAAGGAGCGCGTGCTCGCGCTCAAGAGCTCGGTGCATTTCCGCGCCGACTTCCAGCCCATCGCCCGCGAGGTGCTCGTCGTCGTCGCGCCGGGGCCCGCGAAGGCCGATCCGACGATGTTCGAGTGGAAGCGCCTGCGCCCGGGGCTGCGGCTGCGCCCGCTCGGCCCCGCGTTCGCGTCCGCCGCGCCCTGACGAGCCGACCGCGATGCCGCGCCGCTACGTCCTCGCGCTGGTCAAGCACGAGACCAACACGTTCTCGCCGATCCCGACGCCGCTGTCGTCGTTCGGCCATGGCGAAGGGCCCGCCTACGGCCGCGCCGCCGCCGAGCGCTTCCGCGGCACGAACACGCCGCTCGCCGCTTACCTCGACCTGGCTGCGCGAGAGCATGCCGAGGTCGTGACGCCGGTCGCGGCCGAGTCGTGGCCGTCCGGCAAGGCCTCGCGCGCGACGTTCGAGGCGCTCGTGCGCCCGATCGAGGACGCCGTGCGCGCCGGCTGCGACGCGGTGTTCCTCGACCTGCACGGCGCGATGGTGATCGACGACTGCGACGATCCCGAGGGCGAGATCGCGCGGCGCGTCCGGCGCATCGCGCCGCAGATGCCGGTCGCGGTGACGCTCGACTACCACACGAACCTGTCGCGCGATCTCGTCGACAACGCGACGGTCGTCACGGGCTACAAGACCTATCCGCACGTGGACATGTACGAGGCGGGGCACCTCGCGGGCTCGATCCTCGTCCGCGCCTTGAACGGCGAGATCGAGCCGGTGATGGCGTGGGGCTGGAAGCCGCTGATCGCCTCGGTGATGCGCCACGCGCCCGAGGATGGCCCGTCGGGCGACATCCTCGCGCTCGCGCGCGCCGAGGAGCGGAGCGGCCGCGTGCTCGCCGCGACGCTGCTGCCGTCGTTCCCGCACGCGGACACCCCGTATACCGGCGTATCGGCGATCGTCGTCGGCGATGCTCGCCGCGGCGGGCGCGAGGCCGCGCGCGACGTCTGCGACCGCATGCTCGCCATCGCCTGGGAGCGGCGCGCCGAGTACGTGTTCCACGCGCCCCCGCTCGCCGAGTCGGTCGCGCGCGCGAAGGCGCTGGGCCTCGGCAACCCCGGCGCACCGGTGCTCCTGATCGACCACTGCGACAACTGCGGCTCCGGCGGCGCGCAGGACGTGATGATGGTCGTCGGCGAGATCGTGCGACAGGCGCTCGACGGCGTGGCGATCGCGCCGATCCGCGACGCCGGGGCGGTCGCGACGATGGTCGAGGCCGGCGAAGGGCAACGCGTCCGCCTCGCGCTCGGCGGCAAGACCGACATGCCGGCGATCGGCCGCGTCGGCGCGCCACTCGAGGTCGAGGGACGCGTCGAGCGCATCACCGACGGCGCGTTCACGATCACCGGGCCGATGTACACGGGCATCCGGACCTTCCTCGGGCGCACGGCGGTGCTCGACACCGGCCCTGCGAAGATCGTCGTCACGTCGCGTCCGCACGAGCCGTTCGACGTGGGCGTGTTCACTCACGCGGGCATCGACCCGAGCAAGCAGCGCTACATCATGCTCAAGTCGCGCATCCATTACCGCGCCGGCTTCAAGCCGATCGCCTCGCACATCGTCGAGTGCGCGGGCGAGGGGGTGACCAACGCCGACCTGTCCGTGTACGACTACCGCAAGCTCACGCGACCGATCTATCCGCTGGATCCGATGTGAGGCCGCTCGCCCTCCCACGCCGCACGCTCGAAGGCGTCCCGCCATGCGCGACTTCCACCTGCTGATCGACGTCGGCAACACGTTCCTCAAGTGGGGGCTTTTCCAGCCCTCGGCCGCCGGCGGGGCGCGCGAGAACCGGCTCGAGTCGGGGCACGCGCTCCTCGAGGAGATCCCGGCGCTGGCCGCGCAATTCACCAGGTACCCGGCGCCGACGCGCATCGTCATCAGCAACGTCGCCGGCACGCGCGTGCGTGCCGCGACCATTCGCATCCTCGAGGTGTGGCCCGACGCGCCGGCCCCGTTCTGGCTCGTGCCGCAGCCGGAGCAGTGCGGCGTGCACAACAGCTACCGCAACCCGGCGCAACTCGGCAGCGACCGCTGGGCCGCGCTGATCGGCGCGCGCTGGCTGCTCGGCGCGCGCGCGGCGATGGTCGTCGTGTGCGGCACGGCCACGACGATCGACTTCCTGTCGACGGACGGCGTGTTCAAGGGCGGCACGATCATGCCGGGCGTCGGCCTGATGCTGCGCTCGCTGCACGAGGGCACCGCGGCGCTGCCCGACCAGGGCGGCGACTTCTTCGATTACCCGACGCAGACCGTCGACGCGATCGCGAGCGGCTGCCAGCACGCACAGGCGGGCGCGATCGAGCGCATGTACGCGCACGAATCGGGCGTCGTCGACGACCTGACCTGCCTGATCTCGGGCGGCGCCGCGCGCGCGGTGTTGCCGCGCCTCACGATTCCCTACGAGTACCACGAGAACCTGGTGCTCGAAGGCCTCTACCGCGTGTCGATGTCGCTCTGACCGCGGCTCGCGTCCGATCGCCGGGCAAGCTTCCACGACGACCGCCGCCCGCGTGCCCGACGACGCGCATCCGGGCGGGCGGCCGTTGCGCCCGCCCGCCGGTCACACGACCTTGACGACGAGGTCCGGCAGCCGGTCGATGTGCGCGGTCATGACGTCGCCGCGCACGACCGGCCCGACGTTCTCCGGGGTGCCCGAGTAGATGATGTCTCCGGGCTGCAGCTCGAACGCCTCGGAGAGCCGGCTGATCTGCTCGGCGACCGACCAGATCATGTAGGTGAGGTTGGCGTTCTGCTTGACCGCGCCGTTGACGCGGAGCTGGATCGCGCCCTCGGTGAAGTGCCCGATGTCGGCCACGCGGTGCAGCGGCCCGAGCGGTGCCGAGTGGTCGAAGCTCTTGCCGATCTCCCACGGCTTCTTCTCGTCGCCCATCGCGCGCTGCAGGTCGCGGCGCGTCATGTCGAGGCCGACCGTGTAACCGTAGACGAGGTTCAGCGCCTGCGACGCGGCGACGTTGCGTCCGCCGGCCTTGAGCGCGCAGACCAGCTCGACCTCGTAGTGGTAGTTCCTGGTGAGCGGCGGATACGGATGGTCGCCGACCGTCCCGGGCATCACCACCTGCACCGCGTCGGTCGGCTTCTGGAAGAAGAACGGCGGCTCGCGCGTCGGGTCCGACCCCATCTCGCGCGCGTGCGCTGCGTAGTTTCGGCCGATGCAGTAGATGCGCCGCACCGGGAAGCGCTCGCTCGTCCCGACCACCGGGATCGTGGTGCTGGCGACCGTGAAGGGCAGCGGCGCGCTGCCTGCGGTTTCCGCGGTCGTCGCGCAACCGGCGACGGCGCCGGCGGCCATCGCGCCGGCGGCCTGCAGCAGGTGACGTCGGGTGATGCCTGCCATGGGATCTCCTCGTCTCGGGTCAGCATTCGCGCGGGGCGGGACCTCTCGGCGCGGGGTGGATGTTGTCGACCCAGTGCACCTCCTCGGGATTGGGCTCGACGTTGGGAAGGTCGAGGTTGACGACGACCGGCTGCTGGCCGCTGCGGCACAGCACGCACGACAGCGGCTCGTCGTCGCTCGCGTTGATCTCCTGGTGCGGCACGAACGGCGGCACGTAGATGAAGTCGCCCGGCCCGGCCTCGGCGGTGAACTCGAGGCGGTCGCCCCATTTCATGCGCGCGCGCCCCGACACGACGTAGATCACGCTCTCGACCGGGCCGTGGTGGTGCGCGCCGGTCTTCGCCTTCGGGTGGATCACCACGGTGCCGGCCCACAGCTTCTCGGCGCCGGCCGTCGCGGTCGTGATCGCCGCCGCGCGATTCATCCCCGGCGTCTGCGGCGTGTTGGTGTCGAGCTCGCCGGCGCGCACCACGCGCACGCCGTGGTGACGCCATTTCGAGGGAGCGGGAACGGAAGCGTCCATGCGCGAGCCGCGAGCCGGAACTGGATCGTGAGCCAAGCCGGGGCCGGCGTCGAGAGTCTCCGGGGACGGGGCCTGGAGCCTGTCCCCGCGCCAGTCCGCTCGAGCGCTTGGCGCCCGGGCTTGACTTTGGGTAAGCATTGGCTTACTGTAAGTCATGACTAACCTATATGGATCGCCGCCGCCGCCGACGCGGGGAATCGCCTCCCTCGCCGCACTGGCCGATCCCACGCGCCGCTCGATCTACGAGGCGCTCGGCGGCGTCCCACGGCCCGTGGGCGCGATCGCGGCGGGATTTCGCGTGTCACGGCCCGCCGTGTCGCAACACCTGAGGATCCTGCGCGAGGCCGGGCTTGCGATCGAGACGCGCGCCGGCACCCGGCATCTCTACGCGGCGAATCCCGCGACCGCGCTCGCGCTGCGCGACTATTTCCAGGCGATGTGGGAGTGCGCGATGCGCGCGTACGCCGATCATGTCGCCGCCGAGGAGCACCGCCATGGACGCCAACCCCGCCGGCCCTGACCTCGCCGCGCCGATCGCCCCCGTCGAGATCGACGTCGTCGTGCCCTGCGATCCCGCACGCGCGTTCGACTATTTCACGCGCGACATCGAACGGTGGTGGCCGCTTTCGACGCATTCGTGCGCGAAGGAGGCGGCCGCGAGCGTCGCGTTCGAGCCGCGCGCGGGCGGCCGCCTGGTCGAGACGGCGCGCGACGGCTCCGAGCATCCGTGGGGCATCGTGAGCGCGTGGGAACCCGGCCGGCGCCTGGCGTTCTCGTGGCACCCCGGCCGCGATCCGTCGACCGCGCAGTGGATCGAGGTCGCTTTCCGTCCGAATCCTGCCGGCACGCGCGTGAC
>DASTCK010000287.1:0-2310 GCA_035711225.1 Casimicrobiaceae bacterium | reverse complement strand
AGGAGCGACGGGACGATCATCTCCTTGATCGCCGCCTTGGTGAGCATGTCGACCGCGACGCCGTACTCGGGCTTCGCGGTGCCTTCCATGATCCCCTTGATCTCGCGGAACTGCCGGCGCACCTCGTGGACGACCGCACCGGCCGCGCGGCCGACCGCTTCCATCGCCATCGCGCCGAACAGGTAGGGGATCAGGCCGCCCAGGAACAGGCCGACGATCACCTTCGGGTTGGACAGGTCGAACGCGGTCGACAGCCCGATCCGCTCGAGCGCGTGCGTATAGTCGGCGAACAGCACCAGCGCGGCGAGGCCCGCCGAGCCGATCGCGTAGCCCTTCGTCACGGCCTTGGTCGTGTTGCCGACCGCGTCGAGCGGATCGGTGACGGCGCGCACCGAGTCGGGCAGGTTGCTCATCTCGGCGATGCCGCCGGCGTTGTCGGTGATCGGGCCGTAGGCGTCGAGCGCGACGATGATGCCGGCCATCGACAGCATCGCCGTGGCGGCGATCGCGATGCCGTAGAGCCCGGCGCACCAGTACGAGGCGAGGATCGCGACGCACACCGCGATCACCGGCCACGCGGTCGACTTCATCGACACGCCCAGCCCCGCGATGATGTTGGTGGCGTGCCCGGTCGTCGACGCCTCGGCGACGTGGCGGACCGGCTTGAAGTCGGTGCCGGTGTAGTACTCGGTGATCACGACCATCGCCGCGGTCAGCGCGAGGCCGATCAGCGTCGCGAGCCACAGCGACATCGGCGTGATGCCGGGGCTCACGGCGGCGATGTCCTTCATCATCCACTGCGTGATGAACCAGAAGCCCGCCGCCGAGATGACGCCGGCGACGATGAGGCCCTTGTACAGCGCCTTCATGATCTTGCCGTCGGTCGACTTGACGAAGAAGCAGCCGACGATCGACGCGAGGATCGAAAAGCCGCCGAGCGCGAGCGGGTAGGTCACCGCCGCCTCGGCCATCACCGGCAGCATCAGCGCGCCGAGCAGCATCGTCGCGACGATCGTGACGGCGTAGGTCTCGAACAGGTCGGCCGCCATGCCGGCACAGTCGCCGACGTTGTCGCCGACGTTGTCGGCGATCACCGCCGGGTTGCGCGGATCGTCCTCGGGAATCCCCGCCTCGACCTTGCCGACGAGGTCGGCGCCGACGTCGGCGCCCTTCGTGAAGATGCCGCCGCCCAGACGAGCGAAGATCGAGATCAGCGAGCCGCCGAACGCGAGGCCGACGAGCGGCTCGATCGCGTGGTGCAGCCCTTCGCGCATCAGGTTGGGCGCGTAGTGCGCGGCGTTGACCAGGTACCAGTAGAAGCCGGCGACGCCGAGGAGACCGAGGCCCACGACGAGCATCCCGGTGATCGCGCCGCCGCGGAAGGCGACCGCGAGCGCCTCGTTGAGGCCGGTGCGCGCGGCCTCGGCCGTGCGCACATTCGAGCGCACCGACACGTTCATGCCGATGTAGCCCGCGAGCCCCGACAGGATCGCACCGACCGCGAATCCCGCTGCGGTGGTCCACGACAGGAAGAAGCCGATCACGACGAACAGGATGACGCCGACGATGCCGATCGTCGTGTACTGGCGGTTCAGGTAGGCCTTGGCCCCGGCCTGGATCGCCGCGGCGATCTCCTGCATGCGTTCGTTTCCGGCAGGCTTCGCCAGGATCCAGCTGATCGACCATACGCCGTAGACGATGGCCGCGATCGCGCAGACGAGCGCGAGGACGAGCGCGGTGGACATGCGGGCTTCCTCCCAGTGAGGCACAAGAATGGCAACGGCGTCGGACACGGGGACGTGAACGCCCGTCCCTCGCCCGGCCCGCGCCTTCGCGCGGCCCCCACGGACCACCCGGCGCGGACTTCCCCTGGCCCGTCCGCGGAGAACCGGTCAGGCCGGTTCGACCCCGCTTCGGGCAAACACGCTATTTTGACAGAGCGCGGGCCAGGAAGTCGAGCCGGTCCTGTCCCCAGAACGGCTCGCCCCGGTAGACGTACCAGGGGACGCCGAACACCTGGGCGTCGATCGCGCGCTGCGTCGCGGCTTCGTACGCGGACGCGATGTCCGGGCTTTCGGCACGAACGGCGAGCGCGTCGGCGTCGAGCCCCGCCGCTGTCGCGATCGCGCGCAGCGTCGCCGGATCCGCGATGTCGCGCTCCTCGGCCCAGCGCGCGCGCAGCGCGCCGCCGGCCATCGCCAGTCCCGCCGTCGCGCCCTTCTCGGCCGCCGCGAGGATCCACCGCGCGGCGGCATCGCCGCTCGACGCCGCGAACCTCGGCTGGACGTTGATCGGCATCCCGAGGAACTC
>DASTCK010000286.1:0-2935 GCA_035711225.1 Casimicrobiaceae bacterium | reverse complement strand
AACAGCGGCCAGCGATACAGCCAGCGCAGGATCGCGAGCGTGCGCGGATGCTCGCCCAGCGTCAGGTCGCCCGCGATGGCGATCGCGACGATGCCGATCGCGATCGTCGACACCACGACGATCGCCGCCGAGAACACGAGGTCGGTCGAGTAGTACTCGAACGCCTTGGCGAAGTGCTCGAGCGTGAACCCGCCGTCCTTCGCCCGGAAGGCGAGGACGGCGGACACCACGAGCGGCCCGATGAAGAAGACCGCGACGATCGCCAGGGCCGGCGCCGCGAGCGCCAACCCACTCCACGAACGGTTACGCATCGCACGTTCGACGCCGGCGCCCGCGAATGCGGGCGCTCAGGCGTCGGGATCGTGTCTATTTCAGCACAACGCGTTCATACCCTTCGAGGATGTCGGTGAAGTACTCCGACAGCGGGAACGGCTTGCCGTAGCTCGCGAGCGCCTCGGGCGAGATGTCGGTGAAGAGCTTGTTCCAGCTCTTCTCGTCCATCTTCGACTTGACGTACTGCGCGTCGATGCCCGGGTACCAGTTGAACTGCTTGACGATGCCTTCGGCCTGGATCTCGGGGCTCGCCGCGAAGTCGATGAACTTCTTCGCGAGCGCCGCGTTCGCCGCCTTCGCCGGCACCACGTAGTACATCGGCTGGCCCGGCAGGCCCGGCTGCGGCAGCTCGAGCTTGACCTGCGGCGGCATCTTTCCGTCGGCGACCCAGGTGTAGAACATGTCCACCCAGACCGGCCCCATCGCGATCTCGCCGCGGTTCAGCATGTCGAGCGTGCCGGCGTTGCCCGGCGTCATCACGACGTACTGGTTGAAGTCCTTGAGGCTCGCGAGCGAGCGGTCGATGACGGCCTTCTTCGACGGGTCGTACGGGCCCTTCTCGAGCTGGTCGGCCATGCCGCTGTTGGCCGACACCCAGCCCATGACGAAGCCGACGCCCGACATGCCGCCCTTGACGCCGTTGTAGCCGAACTGCTTCGGGTTCTTCTTCACCCATTCGGCCAGCTCGGCGTAGCTCTTCGGCGGCTGCTTGACGACGTCGGGGTTGTACGCGAACGCGATCTGGCTGTGGAACATCGGGATCACGTAGCCGTCGACGTTCTGGCCGAGCGCGTTCTTCGCCGAGTCGCGGGAGACGAGCTTCCCGGCTGCCACCTCGTTGCGATAGGGCGCGAGCAGGTTCTCCTTCACCATCGTCGCGGCGCCGCGCTGGTGCACCACGGCGACGTCGGTGTCCCAGGCGCTCGAGCCGGCCTTCTGCTGCGCCGAGAGCTTCTCGTAGATCTTCTGCGAGCCGGCGTCGCCCGGCCCGGTGCCGACCGCGCGCACCTTGACTCCGGGATTCTGCTTCTCGAAGCGCGGGCCGAGGAAGTTGTTCACGTAGTCGACCATGTTCTGGTCGCCCGCCGTGACGACGTTGAGCGTCGTCTGCGCGACGGCGGGAATCGCGTAGCCGATCGCGGCGCCGACGGCGACGAGCGCGGTGACGAGCGTGGTGCGGATGATGCGCATGTCGTTCTCCTCCTTGGGGTGCGATGGGGCCGGCGTCTTACGCGGCCGCCGGAAACACGAGCAGGGCGTCGGGCGGGACGAGGACGCGCACCGGCGCCCCCTCGTCGCGGCGCTCCGGGTCCTCGACCCAGAAATCGTCGCCGCCCGTGTGGATGCGGTAGCGGAACTGCGTACCGAGGTAGACGCGCTGCGCGATCGTGCCGTCGATCGCGAGGGTGCCGCGCGGGGCGGGCGTATCGGGCGCGACGAGCGTCGCGCCGTCGGCGCGGAAATGCGCGCGCGAGCGCGCGCCGCCGTGGGCGCCAGGGCCCGGCCACGACCAGCCGTCCTGCCCGCGCACGACGTCGATCGCGTTGTCGGCGCCCATGAATCCGGCGACGAACGGGCTCACGGGCCGGTGGAACACCTCGTCGGGGGTGCCGAGCTGCGCGATGCGCCCGGCGTCGATCACCGCGATCCGGTCGGCGAGCGTCAGCGCCTCCTCGCGGTCGTGCGTGACGTAGATCGCGGTGATGCCGACGCGCTGCTGCAGCGCGCGGAGCTCGTGGCGCAGCTCGAGGCGCACGCGGTAGTCGAGGTTCGACATCGGCTCGTCGAGCAGCAGCACCGACGGGTCGACCGCGAGCGCGCGGCCGAGCGCGACCCGCTGCTTCTGGCCCCCCGACAGCGCGGCGATCGAGCGCTCACCGTACCCTTCGAGCTGCAGCAGCTTCAGCATCTCGTCGACGCGCTTCGCGATCGCGTCGCGCGACGCGCCGCGCATGCGCAGCCCGTACCCGATGTTGGCCGCGACGTTCATGTGCGGCCACAGCGCGTAGGACTGGAACATCATCGCCGTCCCGCGCGCCTCGGGCGGCAGGTGCGTGATGTCGCGGCCGTCGACGACGATCCGGCCCTCGGCCGGCATGACGAAACCGGCGATCGAGCGCAGCAGCGTCGTCTTGCCGCAACCCGACGAGCCCAGAAGCGCCACGAGCTCGCCCCGCGCGACATCGAGCGTCACGTCGGACAGTACGCGCGTGCCGTCGTAGGCGACGGACACGTTCTCGATCGCGAGGTAGGTTTCAGGCGACAGAAGTCAGATGGCAGAAGTCAGAAAGGGCGCGTCCGGTTCATCGCCAGCGCGTCCCCGCTACCGCGCTGGCGAGTGACATTGTGCCGCGATTGCTCACGCCGTGGGGATGCTGCGCTGCAATATCGCCCTATGCCGCCTGCAGCGGTTCCTCGTCATCCTCGTCGTCGTCCCAATCGCCGTCTTCGTCGTCGTCGGGCGGATCGCCGATCGGCGTCTCGTCGTCTTCGTCATCGTCGTCATCGCCGGGGCCCGCGAGGCGGCCGCTCGCGAGACGACCTGGCGCCGCGCGCGGCGCCAGGTCGTCTCGCGAGCGGCCGCCTCGCGGGCCCCGGCGAT
>DASTCK010000285.1:0-10291 GCA_035711225.1 Casimicrobiaceae bacterium | reverse complement strand
ACCTCTCGTTCAAGGCCCACATGGGCGCGGTCCCGAATGCCACCGGCGTCGACGGCTCGCAGCCGCTGTGGCTGGGGGGCGCGGGAATCGAATATCGCATCACCCGGCGCCTCGCGCTCAGTGCGGGCTGGGAGCATCACTCACGCGTGAACAACGGCTCCAATCCCTACGAGTTGGGGCTCGATCCGAGGAAGCAGCCGGGGACGCTCGATCCCGACCGGGTGGTGATCGGATTTTCCTTCAGGTATTAGGCGGGGCGGGGCGGCGTGCCCGCCGAGACGGTGAGCACCTCGAAGCCCGTGGCGGTCACGAGCACGGTGTGCTCCCACTGCGCGGAGAGCGAGTGGTCCGCGGTCACGATCGTCCAGCCGTCCGCCAGGCAGCGGATGCCCGGGCGCCCGGCGTTCACCATCGGCTCGACGGTGAAGATCATGCCCGGCTGCAGCTTGAGGCCGGTGCCGGGGCGGCCGTAATGCAGCACCTGCGGCTCCTCGTGGAAGTTGCGGCCGATGCCGTGGCCGCAGAACTCGCGCACGATCGAGTAGCCGTGGCTCTCGGCGTGCTTCTGGATCACGTGCCCGAGGTCGCCCAGGTGCGCGCCGGGCCGGATCGCGCGGATCCCCTTCCACATCGCCTCGTAGGTCACCTCGCACAGCCGCCGCGCCTGGATCGACGGCGTGCCGACGTAGAACATGCGGCTCGTATCGCCGTGGTAGCCGTCGGCGATCACGGTGACGTCGACGTTGACGATGTCGCCGGGCTTGAGCCTGCGATCGCCGGGAATGCCGTGGCAGACGACGTGGTTGACCGACGTGCAAAGCGACGCCGGATACGGCGTGTGCCCCGGCGGCGCGTAGTTCAGCGTCGCGGGGATCGTGCGCTGCACGTCGATCATGTAGTCGTGCGCGAGCTTGTCGATGTCGCGCGTCGCCACGCCCGGCTGGATGTGGGGCGTCAGGTAGTCGAGCAGCTCGCCGGCGAGGCGCCCGGCCGTGCGCATCCCGGCGATGTCTTCGTCGCTCTTGATCTGGACCGACATGGGCAGCGGGGCTCGCACGAAAGGGGGCTCAGCTCCTCAGGAGCTCGTTGATCGCCGTCTTCGCGCGCGTCTTCGCGTCGACGCGCTTGACGATGACCGCGCAGTAGAGGCTGTGGCTGCCGTCGGCGGCCGGCAGGCTCCCGGCGACCACCACCGAGCCGGCCGGCACGCGGCCGTAGGTCGTCTCGCCGGTCGCTCGGTCGTAGATCTTCGTGCTCTGCCCGAGGTAGACCCCCATGCCGAGCACCGAGTTCTCCTCGACGACGACGCCTTCGACCACCTCGGAGCGCGCGCCGATGAAGCAGTTGTCCTCGATGATCGTGGGGCCGGCCTGCACCGGCTCGAGCACCCCGCCGATCCCGACGCCGCCGGACAGGTGCACGTTGCGGCCGATCTGCGCGCACGAGCCCACCGTCGCCCAGGTGTCGACCATCGTGCCCTCGTCGACGTAGGCGCCGATGTTGACGTACGACGGCATCAGCACGACGTTCCGCGCGATGTAGGCGCCGCGGCGCGCCACCGCGGGCGGCACGACCCGAATGCCCGACTGCGCGAACGCGGCGTCGTCGTAGCGCGCGAACTTGGTGGGCACCTTGTCGTAGAAGCGGAACGGCGCCCGCTCGGCAGGCCCCATCGCGGCGCTGTCCGCGAGGCGGAACGACAGCAGCACCGCCTTCTTGATCCACTGGTGCGTGATCCACGCGCCGTCGCGCTTCTCGGCGACGCGCAGCCGCCCGGCGTCGAGGTCGCCGATCACCTGCGCGACCGCGTCGCGGACCTCGGCGGGGGCGGCGCCGGGCGTGAGCGACGCGCGATCGTCCCAGGCGCGGTCGATCGTGGCTTCGAGGGCGTTCATCGGGAGGCGGGGCAGCGGCAAAGCGCGACATTCTACCGTGTCGCGCGCCCCCGGCCCTCGAGGCGGGCGTAGAGCGGGCGTAGCAGCGCAGGCAGCGTGTACATCGGGATCTGCGCGAGCGCGAAATAGACGGTGATATCGAAGCTCGCGCGCCCTTCCAGCGCCACCAGCACGAGCCCCATGTTGCAGTTGCCGCCGAGCAGCGCGACGGTGAGCGCGCGCCGGGTGCCGAGCCACCGGAACGCGATGCCGCCGGCCGCCTGGAGCAGCAGGTTGAACGCATAGGCCGCGACGATGGCGAGCGCCACGTAGCCGGGCCGCTCCAGCGCGTAGCCGGTGACGCCATCCATGATCGCGAGCCCGAAGAGCAGCAGGTTGAGCACGGTGAGGCCGTCGAGCAGGTCGTGATGCGCCGCCAGCGTCGGCGCCGCCACCAGGCGGCGAATCAGCCACGCTGCGACGAACGCGCTGCCGACCAGCATCGCGAGGCGCCCCATGAACGTCGCGACGGGCATGTCCAGGCTGACGCCGACCAGCGCCTCCGCGGCGATCGGAAGGGTGACCGGCACGAGCGCGGTCCCCGCGAGGACGACGACGACCGCGAGCGGTGCGTCGAGCCCGAGCAGCAGGGCGATCGCGACGTTCGAGACGATCGGCGAGCTCGCCGCCATCAGCACCAGCGCCTGCGCGAGCGGGGCGGGGAACCCGGCGCCCGACAGCGCGCCCGTGATGAGCCACACGAGGACCGGCGAGACGACGAGGATCCAGGCGAGCAGCAGCGCGATCGTGCCCGGCCGGTGCCGCCATGCGGCGGCCGCCGACCAGTCGAGCCGGACGAGCGCCAGCGCGAGCGGGATCAGCAGCGTGGGGACGAGCAGCGGGCGCGCGAGCGACGCGAGCGGCGGGACGACGAGGCCGACGAGCACGCCGGCCGCCATGAACGACGTCGCGTGGCGGCCGGCGTAGGCGATCAGGCGCACGCGCCGAAGTCTACGCGAGCGGAGGCGACGAGCGACGTCGCACGACGCCCGCAAGCCATTCGGTCTCGCGTTGCCTGTGCCGAAGGACTGGCGCCGGGCTGTCCCGGGTTCGTGCAACGCCTGCTGCGCGAAAGCGGGGGTGGACGTTCGCGTGTCGCTACATCGCCTTGAACAGATGCGCGAACGTGCGCGACACGGTGAGCTTCTCGGGACGCTCGCGCAGCGTCAGGAGCGGCTGGTCGCGCCAGTCGCGCTCGACCTTCGCGATCGCGCGCAGGTTGACGATCGTGCCGCGGTGGATCTGCCAGAACTGCTCGTGGTCGAGCTCGTCGTAGAGCTCCTTGATCGTCTTGCGGATCAGCGCGTCGCCCTCCGCGGTGACGACCTTGGTGTACTTGTCCTCGGACTGGAAGTACAGGACGTCGTCGATCGCGATGAGCTTGAGCGTCGCGCCGAGCGAGGCGCGGATCCACTTGAGCGTGCCGCCGGTCTCGCGCGCGGCCAGCCGCTCGAGGAGCGCCTTCAGGTCGGCGGGAGGCGTACCGAGGCGCGACTTGAGCCTCGCGACGACCTTCGCGATCCGCTCGGGCGTGGGCGGCTTCAGCACGTAGTCGACCGCGCCTTCCTCGAACGCCGCGATCGCGTACTCGTCGTACGCGGTCACGAACACGATGTGCGGGCCGCCGGCGATCGCACGCGCGACGTCGATGCCCGTCAGCACCGGCATCCGGATGTCCAGGAACGCGACGTCCGGCCGCTCCTCCTGCGCGAGCATCACCGCCTCCTCGCCGTTCTCGGCCTCGGCGACGATGGCGAGCTCCGGCCAGGCCTCGGCGAGGCGCGCCTTGAGCTGGCTCCTGAGCATCGGCTCGTCTTCGGCGATCAGCGCGGTCGGCACTGCCTCTTCATGCGGAGTCGATCGGGATCTCGAGCGTGGCGCGGGTGCCGCGCGGCTCGACCGGCGAGAGTGTGAACCGGCCGCGCGGCCCGTACAAGGCGGCGAGGCGCTCGCGCACGTTGGCGAGGCCCACGCCGCCGCCCGGTTGCGCCCCGGCGTCCGTGACGCCGCGGCCGGTGTCGCTCACCTCGACGACCATGCGCTCGCCGACCTGCCGCGCCCGCACCTCGACGGTCCCGCCCTCGGCCGACGGCTCGATGCCGTGCTTGATCGCGTTCTCGACCAGCGAGATCAGGAGATTGGGCGGGAAGGCCTGGGCGCGAAGCGTCGCCGGGACGTCGACGACGAACGCGAGCCTCTCGCCGATGCGCGTGCGCAGGATGTTCAGGTAGGCCTCGCAGAGCTCGACTTCCTTGCCGAGCGTCGTCGACGACGCGCGCAGCTGCGGCAGCGCGGCTCGCAGGTAGGCGATCAGGTGGCCGAGCAGCCGGTTCGCCGCGGGCGGGTCGGTCTCGGTCAGGAACTGCACCGACGCGAGCGTGTTGAACAGGAAGTGCGGCTCGACCTGCGCCTGCATGAGCTTCAGCTCGGCTTCGATCGCCTGCTTGGACAGCAGGTGCCGCTCGGCCTCGGCGCGCGCCAGCGACGCGCGGGCGCGGGCGGCGGAGAGCTTCACGTAGAAGAACAGGCTGATGAAGACGCCGTTGAAGAACCCGACGACGACGTTGAACAGGAAGTTGCTGTGCCTCTCGACGACGTAGGACCAGCTGTAGCCCTTGACGAGGATCACGAGCAGCACGCCGACGATCGCGCCGATGCCGACGGCGACGATGAGCCGCCGCAGCGGGTGGTCGCTCTCCCATGGCGAGGCGACGTTGACGCAGTAGGCGATCGCGAAACCCTGGAGCTGCGCCGAGACGAACGGATGCCAGAACGGCCGCGTGTCGTCGATCCAGAGCACGCCGGCGATGCCGGTGTTGATGGCGGCGATCAGCGCGATGGTGACCCACGAGGCGCGCGTGCCGCGGGCGAGGGCGGCCCAGGCCGCGGAGCGGGTCGAGGGCGAGGCGACAGGCGATGCCATGGGCGCGGATTGTAGGGGGCGGGATCGGGAGTCGCGGCGCCCGGCGACGAAGCGCCCCCGACCCGGACGAAGCCTTGCGCCGGGCGACAGGACGACTCGCGGCGCACGGCCGGCTCGTCCCTGAAAGCGTGCATGGGACCGCGGCCGTCCCTGCCCGGGGCGGCAGTGTGCCCGACGCTAGGGCGCCGGTCCTGTCATCGGGTAGCGTGTGGCGAACCGGACGATGCGCTCGATCCCCTCGGCGCATTCCGCCTCGTCCGCGACGAGCGCGATCCGGATGCGCCCCCGGCCCGGATTCACGCCGTTCGCCTCGCGCGCGATGTAGCTCCCCGGCAGCACCATGACGTTCTCCTCGCCATGGAGGCCGCGCGTGAACGCCGCGTCGTCGCCGCCGGGCACGCGCGCCCACAGGTAGAACGCCGCTTCGGGGCGCCCGCAGGGCAGGACCGCCGACACCGCCGGCGTGAGCGCGTCGAACTTCGCGGCATAGCGGCGGCGGTTCTCGCGCACGTGCTCCTCGTCCTGCCATGCCGCGAGGCTCGCGGCGACCACTGCCGGCGACATCGCGGAGCCGTGATAGGTGCGGTAGCGGAGGAACGGCGCGATCAGCGACGGATCGCCGGCCACGTACCCCGACCTCAGGCCCGGGGCGTTCGAGCGCTTCGACAGGCTGCCGAACACGACGACGCGGTCGTGATTCCGGCGGCCGAGACGCGCGGCCGCCGCAAGTGCGCCCAGCGGCGGGTGCGCCTCGTCGAAATGCACTTCCGAATAGCACTCGTCCGAGGCGATCGCGAAGCCGTGCCGGTCCGCGAGCTCGAAGAGCGACCGCCATTCGTCGAGCCCGATCACGCGGCCGGTGGGATTGTCGGGCGAGCAGACGTACAGGAGCTGCGTGCGCCGCCAGACCTCCTCGGGCACGCCCGCCCAGTCGTGGCGCCACCCGTGGCGCTCGTCGGCATTGACGAAACACGGCAACGCGCCGGCGAGCAGCGCCGCGCCCTCGTAGATCTGGTAGAACGGATTGGGCATGACGACCGTCGCACCCGGACGGCTCGCGTCGATCAGCGACTGGGCGAACGAGAACAGCGCCTCGCGGCTACCGAGCACCGGCAGCACCTCGGTGGCGGGGTCGGGCGCGGCGATGCCGTGTCGCCGCGCGAGCCACGCCGCTATCGCTTCGCGCAGCGCGAGCGGCCCGAGCGTCATGGGATAATGCGCGAGGCCCGCGCCGCCCGCCGCGAGCGCGTCGAGCACGAGGCGCGGCGTCGGATGGCGCGGTTCGCCGATCGACAGGTTGATGGGCGTGCGTTCCGCCGGCGGGCGCGAGTCCGCCAGCAGCTGGCGCAGCCGTTCGAACGGATACGGCCGGGTGAGATCGAGACGGGGATTCAAGCGCGGGCTTCCGGAGAGCGCGGATTATAGCCATCGCGCACGCGCCTCCCGCGTGCGCCGATGAGCGCCGTGGTCGACGGCCGTCGCACGCTCGCCTCGCGCGCCGCCATCGCGCTCGCGACGCTCGCCGCGTTCGTGCTGTTCGCGTGGGTCGCCGCGCACTGGGCATGGCGCTGGCTCGCGCCGGCGCCCGACGTCGTTCGTTCTGCCGTGCCCGCGGATCCCGCGGCGACGATCCTCGCGTCGGGGCTGTGGACAGGCGGTGGCGACCCGCCGGCGCCGGCCGGAACGCCGGCCAGCGGCGAGGCGCGCCTCGTCGGCGTGCTCGCCGAGCGGGACGGCAGGGGGCTCGCCGTGTTCCGCACGCGCGAGGGCGCACGCGTCGTCGCGGCCGGCGCGGAGATCGTTCCGGGAATGCGCCTCAAGACGGTGGACGCCTGGAGCGTGACCGTCACCGACGCCGGCGGCGATCGCACGCTCGACCTGCGGCGCGATGCCGCGCCCGCCTCGCCAGCTGTCGCGCCGCAGCGTCCGGGTGTTGCGACGAAGGCGGTCGTGTCGACACCGCGCTCGACCTCGCCGGCTTGCGCGGTTCCGACGGGATTCTCGGGCGCGATCCTCAAGCTCCATGGCGAGCTGCTCGACGGCCTCATCGCGCAGCCGGACAGCTGGCGCGCGATGTTCACGAGCGACCAGGGATCGCTCGTCGTGCGCGAGGACGGCGGATTCGCGACGATGCTGGGTCTCGCGCGCGGCGACCGCATCACGCAGGCGAACGGGATCGCGCTCCAGCAGCCGGACGACGTGACCGGTGCGGTGCTGCGCCCGCTCGCCGCAAGCCAGCCGGTGCGCATCGTGGGCTCGCGCAACGGCCAGCCGCGCGAGGTGCTCGCGATGAACGCCGGCGCCTGTCCGTAGCGGGCACCGGCTCAACCGGGGTCAGATTGGAATCTGACGGTTTGGGCGACCCCGCCGCAGCCAGCCGACGAGGTCGCGGGGCGCGTCGAGCCACCCGTTGGCCGGCCACGCCGACGGCGGCACGCCGTTCCCAAGGTACCCCCAGTGCGCGACGAGCGTCGGCATGCCCGCGGCGTTGCCGGCCTCGACGTCGCGGAGGTCGTCGCCGACGTACGCGCATCGCCAAGGGGGCAGCCGCAACGCCGACGCCGCGTGCAACAGCGGCGCGGGATGCGGCTTCGCGTGAGGCGTCGTGTCGCCGGACACGATCGTGCCGGCGCGATGCGCCAGTCCCAGCGCGAGCACGACCGGGCCGGTGTAGCGCTCCGCCTTGTTGGTCACGATGCCCCATGCCAGGCCACGCGCCTCGATCGCGTCGAGCATCGCGTCGACGCCTTCGAACAGGCGCGTCGTCACGGCGAGCCCCTCGGCGTAGTGCGCGAGGAACGCGTCGCGCGCGGCCGGGTACTCGGGGTCGTCGGGCGTGAGCCCCATGCCCGCGGCCAGCAGCCCCCGTGCGCCAGCGCTCGCGTGCGAGCGCAATGCCTCGACCGGCACTGGCGGCTGCCCGCGGTCGGCACGCACGCGGTTGAGCGCGTCGGCGAGATCGCCCGCGGTGTCGGCCAGCGTGCCGTCGAGGTCGAACAGCACCGCGTCGACGTCGAGCGTCGGGCTCACGCGGCGGGCAGCGGGCGGCGGAACGCCGCGAGGTAGTTGACCGACAGGTCCTGCGCGAGCCGGTAGGTGCGGGCGAGCGGGTTGTAGGTCATGCCGATCGTCGACACGAGCTCGAGGCCGGCGCGCCGCGCATGCCCGGCGACCTCGGCCGGCGTCAGGAAGCGCGACCAGTCGTGCGTGCCGCGCGGCAGCAGGCGCAGCACGTACTCGGCGCCGAGGATCGCGAACAGGTAGGACTTCGGATTGCGGCTGATCGTCGAGACGACCAGCGTCCCGCCCGGACGCGCGAGCGCGGCGCACGCCGCAACGATCGACGCAGGCTCGGGCACGTGCTCGAGCATCTCCATGCAGGTGACGACGTCGAACGCCGCGGGCGATTCCAGGGCCAGCGCCTCGGCCGAGACGAGCCGGTAGTCGACCGCGACGCCGCTCTCGAGCGTGTGGAGCCGGGCGACCCCCAGCGGCTTCTCGCCCAGGTCGATGCCGGTCACCTGCGCCCCCCGCCCGGCCATCGATTCGGCGAGGATGCCGCCGCCGCAGCCCACGTCGAGAACGCGCTTCCCGGCGAGCCCGCCCGCGACGGACTCGATCCAGCCGAGCCGCAGCGGGTTGATGTCGTGCAGCGGCTTGAACTCGCTCGTCGGGTCCCACCATCGATGCGCCAGCGCCGCGAATTTCGCGAGCTCGGCGGGATCGACGTTGGGCGGCGTGGCGGGAACGGGCAGGGCCATGGGTCGGTGCAGGGTCAGGCGATGCGGGCGCGCCACGACGCCGCGCGGGCGGTCACGACGGCCGCATCGAGCCGCGTCAGCCGGCGCTCGGCGACGAGGCGCTCGCCCTCGATCCACACGTCGGTCACGTGCTCGCGCCCGACCGCATGGACGAGGTGCGAGACCGGATCGTAGCAGGGCGCGAGCGAGGGATGCGCGAGGTCGATCGCGATCGCGTCGGCGTCCTTGCCCGGCTCGAGCGTGCCGATGCGCGCGTCCATGCCGATCGCGCGGGCGCCGCCGAGCGTGGCCATGCGCACCGCGGCCGCCGCCGGCAGCGCGGAGGCGTCGCCGGAGGCCACCTTGGCGATGAGCGACGCGAGCCGCATCTCGCCGAACATGTCGATCCGGTTGTTGGACGCGGCGCCGTCGGTGCCGAGCGCCACGTTGACGCCGGCGGCGAGGTACGCGGCGACCGGGGCGAGGCCGCTCGCGAGCTTCATGTTCGACGCCGGGCAATGCACGACGTGGCTCGCCTGCCGCGCGAGCAGCGCGATGTCGCCGGGTCCGGGGTGCACGACGTGGATCGCGACGAACGAGGGCCCGGTGACGCCCAGCGCGTCGAGCCGCGCGAGCGGCGTCATGCCGGTGTCGCGAATCGCGTCGTCGCGCTCGTGCGCGGTTTCCTGCAGGTGCGTCTGGATCGGCAGGTCGAGCTCCTGCGCGAACGTGACGATCTTCGCGAAGCTAGCGTCGCCGACCGTGTACGGCGCGTGCGGCGCGAGCGAGAAGGCGAGCCGCG
Source organism: Casimicrobiaceae bacterium (assembly GCA_035711225.1). GTDB lineage: Bacteria > Pseudomonadota > Gammaproteobacteria > Burkholderiales > Casimicrobiaceae > VBCG01. Next base: position 892 of record DASTCK010000285.1, on the reverse strand, counting down.
GGCTGCCCTTGAACGCGTCGCGCGCGGCCAGGCCCGCGCGCAGGTAGCCGTCCGCGTCGGACGCGTACGCGGTCGGGAAGTCGAGCACCGGCAGGCCCAGCATCGCGCGCATGCCGGTCTCCTCGTACGCGCGCGCAGCGGCGTCGGGGTAGAAGTACATGTCGTTGCAGCAGGTGATGCCGCCGGCGAGCATCTCGGCGCAGGCGAGGAGCGTGCCGTCGCGAACGAACTCCGCGGATACGTGCCGGCCTTCGCGCGGCCAGATGTGCTGCTCGAGCCAGACCTTGAGCGGCTGGTCGTCGGCGACGCCGCGCAGGAGCGCCATCGCCGAATGCGCGTGCGCGTTCACGAGGCCCGGCATCAGCACGTGCGTGCGGAGGTCGACGGACTCGCGCGGCGACCATTCTTCCGCCAGGCCGCTCGACGGCACGATCGCGACGATGCGGCCGCCGTCGACGACGAGCGCGTGCCACTCGAGGACGCCCACGGGCTCGACGGGCACGACGTAGCGGGCGTGGATGACGAGGTCGACCTCGCGCCGCGGAGCCACGATCTTCATCGATGCGATTCTACTTGGGCGGTGCAGCGGCCATGCGCGAGGGCTGCCGCAACGGCTGGTGGCGTCGAGGCCGACGCGTCTTCAGCAGGATGCAGGACCGACGCCGCGCTGGTCGATGCCAACGCACGTCGCCACGTTCTTCGTGGCCAGCGCCGCACCGAAGGCGCCGCGGCCGCCCCGGCCTCGCGTGCCGGCATCCCCCCTCATGGGGCTCCGCGGATGGGATCGTGCGGGCGACGCCGGGCGTCGCAGGCGACGCGCCGAGCGCGGGGCTTTGCGCGGCCCCCAATGAAAAGCCCCGCCGAAGCGGGGCTTTCCGTGGAGCGACGAGCT
>DASTCK010000284.1:0-2665 GCA_035711225.1 Casimicrobiaceae bacterium | reverse complement strand
TTCTGCGACCGCTCGTTCGCGCCGTACTTGTCGCGCATCGCGACCGCCCAGATGCGGCGCGCCACGCGGCCGAGCACCGAGTACTCGGGGTCCATGCCGTTGCTGAAGAAGAAGCTGAGGTTCGGCGCGAAGTCGTCGATGTGCATCCCGCGCGCGAGGTAGGCCTCGACGAACGTGAAGCCGTTGGAGAGCGTGAAGGCGAGCTGGCTGATCGGGTTCGCGCCGGCCTCGGCGATGTGGTAGCCGGAGATCGACACCGAGTAGAAGTTGCGCACGTCGTGGTGGACGAAGTACTCCTGGATGTCGCCCATCACCTTGAGGCTGAACTCGGTCGAGAAGATGCAGGTGTTCTGGCCCTGGTCCTCCTTCAGGATGTCGGCCTGAACGGTGCCGCGTACCGTCGACAGCGTCCACGCCTTGATCTTCGCCGCCTCGTCGTCGGTCGGCTCGCGCTCGTTGTCGTGGCGGAACTTGGTCACCTGCTGGTCGATGGCCGCGTTCAGGAACATCGCGAGGATCGTCGGCGCCGGGCCGTTGATGGTCATCGACACCGAGTTGTTGGGCGCGCAGAGGTCGAAGCCCGAGTAGAGCACCTTGATGTCGTCGAGCGTGGCGATCGACACGCCCGAGTTGCCGACCTTGCCGTAGATGTCGGGGCGGCGGTCGGGATCGTGGCCGTAGAGCGTCACCGAGTCGAACGCGGTCGACAGGCGCTTGGCCGGCATCCCGTCGGCGAGCAGATGGAAGCGCTTGTTGGTGCGGAACGCGTCTCCCTCGCCGGCGAACATCCGCGTCGGATCCTCGTTCTCGCGCTTGAACGCGAACACGCCGCCGGTGAACGGGAAGCTGCCCGGGACGTTCTCGAGGAGCTGCCAGCGCAGGATCTCGCCTTCGTCCTCGTAGCGCGGCAGCGCGACCTTGGGGACCTTGGTCCCCGACAGCGTCGTGTAGGTGAGCGCCGTGCGGATCTCCCTGTCGCGGATCTTCACGACGTACTCGTCGCCCGAGTAGGAAGCCCTGGTCTTCGGCCACATGTCGATGAGCTTCTTCGCGCGGCCGTCGAGGCCGCGCTCGCGCTCGTCGATCAGCGCGTCGAGCGCATGCTTGGCATCGCGGATGATGCCGTGGAGCTGCTCGCCGGCCTCGGTGTCGGCGACGTGGCCGCTCTTCTTCAGCGGCTGCTCGTAGCGCATCGTCTCGTCGAGCATCGAGCGGGACGCGCGAAGCTGCTGGCGCTCGCGCGCGACCCTGGCCTGGCCTTGCGCCCACTGCCGGTAGTCGCGGCAGGTCTCGGAGATTTCCGCGAGGTAGCGCGTGCGCGCCGGCGGGACGATCGCGTTCTGGCCGGTCGACTGGCGCGTCGCGACCTGCGGCAGCTTCGAGGCGCCCAGCTTCAGCCCCTTCTCCGCGAGCTTCGGCGCGATGGCCTGCCACAATGCCGTGACGCCGTCGTCGTTGAAGCGGGAGGCCATCGTGCCGAACACCGGCATCGACTCCGGACCTTCCTTGAAGCGCTCGCGGTTGCGCTGGTATTGCTTGCGCACGTCGCGCAGCGCGTCGGCTGCGCCCTTGCGGTCGAACTTGTTGATCGCGACGAAGTCGGCGAAGTCGAGCATGTCGATCTTCTCCAGCTGCGATGCGGCGCCGAACTCGGGCGTCATCACGTAGAGCGACACGTCGGCGTGCGGCACGATGGCCGCGTCGCCCTGGCCGATGCCCGAGGTCTCGACGACCACGAGGTCGAAGCCGGCCGCCTTGCACGCGGCGATCACGTCGGGCAGCGCCTTGCTGATCTCGCTGCCGGCGTCGCGCGTCGCGAGCGATCGCATGTAGATCGGCGCCGAGCCGCCGATCGCGTTGATCGCATTCATCCGGATGCGGTCGCCGAGCAGCGCGCCGCCCGACTTGCGGCGCGAAGGGTCGATCGAGACGACGGCCACCTTGACCTTGTCGTCCTGGTCGAGGCGCAGGCGCCGGATCAACTCGTCGGTGAGCGAGCTCTTGCCCGCGCCGCCGGTGCCGGTGATGCCGAGGACCGGCGTCTTCGACTTCGCGGCCGCGGCGAGCACGGCGTCGCGCGTCTTCGCGGGCACCGTCCCGGCCTCGAGGCCGGAGATCAGCCGGGCAAGCGTGCGCGTGCGCACGAAACGGTCGGACGACGCGAGCCCGTCGAGCGACGCCGGCTGGTCCTTCGCCAGGTCCGTGTCGCACGCCGCCATGATCTCGTTGATCATGCCCTGCAGGCCGAGCTTCTGGCCGTCCTCGGGCGAGAAGATGCGAGCGACGCCGTAGTCGTGAAGCTCCTTGATTTCTGCCGGCACGATGACGCCGCCGCCGCCGCCGAACACCTTGACGAGGCCCGCGCCGCGCTCGCGCAGCAGGTCGAGCATGTACTTGAAGAACTCGACGTGCCCGCCCTGGTAGGAGGAGATCGCGATGCCGTGCGCGTCCTCCTGCAGCGCGCAGTCGACGATCTCCTCGACCGCGCGGTTGTGGCCGAGATGGATCACCTCGCAGCCCGACGCCTGCAGGATGCGCCGCATGATGTTGATCGACGCGTCGTGCCCGTCGAACAGGCTCGCCGCGGTGACGAACCGCACCGGCCGGGCCCGCTGGCTCTCCGGCTGAGCGCTCCCCGGCATCCCGCCTCCTCGCGGCGTCCGCC
>DASTCK010000283.1:0-2051 GCA_035711225.1 Casimicrobiaceae bacterium | reverse complement strand
CTCCGGACGAGGACCCCGCCGAGCGCGAGCTCGCCGTCGCCCTCGACGTCTTGCGCCGCGACGTCAACCGTGCGCTCGCGATCGGCGCGTTCTCGCTCGAGATGCACTACGCGATCTATCCGCCCGGGGCCGGCTACGCGCGCCACCGCGATCGCTTCGGCGACGACGACGCACGCGTGCTTTCCTGCGTCGCCTACCTCAACGACGCGTGGCGCGACGACGACGGCGGCGCGCTGCGCCTGCACGTCGCGGGCGGGCCGCTCGACGTCCTACCCCGATCCGGCACGCTGGTCGCGTTCCTCGCCGAGCGCATCGAGCACGAGGTGCTGCCGGCGAAGCGCATGCGCCTCGCCGTCAGCGGGTGGTTCCGGCGGCGGGAGGCCTGAGGGGCTCGCGCAGCCGGGCGAGGCCGGTGCGAAGCCTCTGCTCGAGGTAGGCGCCGTAGAAGTCGGCGGTCAGGAGGCCGACGATCGGCTCGGCGAGCAGCGCGCCGCCGGCATCGACGACGATCACCGTGGGCGTCAGCGTGGCGCCGTAGCGCGCTGCGAGCTGCCGGTGCGTCGTCGCGGAGCCGTCGAAGGCGACGAGCGGCGTGTCACGGTTCACCTCGACCTGGCGGAAGAGCGCATCGTCGCGCCATGGGGGCTCGCCGCTCATCGGCACGAGGTGCTCGCGCAGCGCGCGCTCGCAGTAGGGGCAGTCGTCGCGGTCGAACAGCAGCAGGATAGGCACCCGGCGCGCCCGGCTCGCAGCCGCGTCCGCGGCGAGATCCGCGGCGGGCGTCAGGGCATGCAGGCGCGCCCGCCGGGGCGTGCGCGGCGGGGCGTCGGCGCGCGTGCCGGCCTGCGCGGACGCGCGGGCGGCGGGCGCCGCCAGCGCGAATGCTAGAATCGCCCGCAGCATGCGCCGCCTCGCACCGCGCATCGTCCGCTCCGCGGTTCGTCCCCGATGACCCACTCCACGGTTCCGCGCCGCCTCGTGATCGCGACGCGGGAGTCCGCGCTGGCGCTCTGGCAGGCCGAGCACGTTCGAACGCGCCTCGCCGGATTGTATCCGCACACGCACGTCGACCTGCTCGGGCTCACGACGCAGGGCGACCGCATCGTCGACCGGCCGCTCGCGTCGATCGGCGGCAAGGGGCTCTTCATCAAGGAGCTCGAGGTGGCGATGGCGGAAGGACGCGCCGACCTGGCCGTGCATTCGCTCAAGGACCTGCCGATGGAGCTCGCCGACGGCTTCGCGCTCGCCGCGATCACCGCGCGCGAGGATCCGCGCGACGCGTTCGTCAGCAACCGCCACGCGACGCTCGCGGCGCTGCCCGCGGGCGCCGTCGTGGGCACGTCGAGCCTGCGGCGCGAGGCGCAGCTGCGCGAGCGCTTCCCGTCGCTGCGCGTCGAGCCGTTGCGCGGCAACGTGAACACGCGCCTGCGCAAGCTCGACGAGGGGCGCTACGACGCGATCATCCTCGCGGCCGCGGGGCTGAAGCGCCTGGGGTTCGCCGATCGCATCGCCGACCTGATCGATCCGGCCGACAGCCTGCCGGCGCCCGGGCAGGGCGCGCTCGCGATCGAGTGCCGCGCCGACCGGCCGGACCTGATCGACGCGATCACCCCGCTCGCCGACACCGCGACGACGCTCTCGACCTCCGCCGAGCGCGCGTTCTCGCGCATGCTCGCCGGCAACTGCCACACGCCGCTCGCCGCGCACGGCGAATGGATGGGCGAGCGATTGTGGCTGCGCGGCCTCGTCGCGAGCGCCGACGGCCGCGAGGTGATGCGCGGCGAGCTCGACGTCGACGTCGGCGACATCGAGGCCGCCGAGGCGCTCGGCGCAGCGCTCGCCGACGACTTCCTCGCGCGCGGCGCGGCGCGCCTGATGGCGGCGTGAGCGTCGCGCGGCGGTGCCGCCGCGTCCTGCGCCCGAAGGCGTCATGAACGTCCATCCGCTCGCGCCGAGCCCGCCGCCGCGCGGGCCCCTCGCGGGCCTCGGCATCGTCGTCACGCGGCCCGCGCGGCAGGCCGCGGGGCTCGTGCGGCAGCTTGCCGCGCTCG
>DASTCK010000282.1:0-3348 GCA_035711225.1 Casimicrobiaceae bacterium | reverse complement strand
CCTCCGGAGAGGGGGAAGCGCTTGCTGCGACAGGGTACTTTGCGCACAAGGAGACAGCTACGTGAATTCGCTGTCCCCCCAGTGCCCCCTTACGCGAGGATCACACCGGACGTCTGTCCTTCGACCCGTCGAGTATGAGGTGGAAATCTGGTGGCCAAGGGCGGAATCGAACCACCGACACAAGGATTTTCAGTCCTCTGCTCTACCAACTGAGCTACTTGGCCGAACGCGAAATTATACCAAAGGGGCGCCGCTCGGCCGGGGATCGACGCTGGCTCGCGAACGAGGCGAGCTCCCCGTCGTTCGCGCGACGCGCGATAGCCGCGCCGGACAAGGAAACGCCCGCCCCATTGCGGGGCGGGCGTGTCGCCGCGAGCGCGGACGCGAATGGCCAGCCTAGTGGATGGCCAGCCTCGTGCTCGTGCCCCCGGCGGCCTTCGGCAGGGTGAGCGTCAGCACGCCGCCCTCGTACGCCGCGACCGACTTGGCCATGTCGATCTCGGTAGGCAGCGTGAAGCTGCGGGACACGACACCGTAATAACGCTCGTTGCGCATCACCTTGTCACCCTCCTTCTCGACCTTCTCGCGCTTCACTTCGGCCGAGATGGAAACGGTGCCGCCTTCGAGCGAAACCGAGATGTCCTCCTTCTTGACCCCGGGAATCTCGGCCTTGACGACGTAGCCGGTCTCGGACTCGGTGAGATCCAGCCGCATCATCGGCTCGGGCTCGAGCGTACCCAACGTCATCGGCAGGTCGCCCCACAGCGCGCCCACGTCGCCGAAAGGATCGAAGCGAGACATTTCACGAAGCGGGTTCCAGCGTGTCAGGGTCCTCATGGTCCCTCCTTCGCTTTCGCAAGCCCGCGCGGCCCTGGCCACCCGGCCATCACCGCCGGACTCCGATGATAAAAATACGCCGTTGCGCGAAGCGCGTGTTGCGCTGGGTCAACGATCCTGCGCGAGGAAGGACTGCAGTTCGGCGAGCGTCTGCTCCGGCGCCTCCTCCGCCACATAGTGCCCGCACGGCAGCGACCGTCCGCTCACATCGTCGGCGACGGCGCGCCACTCGGCGAGCGGATCGAATAGCCGGTGCACGACGCCGCGCTCACCCCACAGCACGAGCAGAGGGCCGCGCAGGCGCGCTCCCGCCGCGCGATCCGCCGCATCGTGCTCGAGGTCGATCGATGCGGAGGCGCGGTAGTCCTCGCAGCTCGCGTGGATCGTCGCCGGATCGCGATAGCAGCGGAGGTACTCGTCGAGCGCGCGCGGATCGAAGAACGACATGCCGGCCGAACCCCAACCGCCGATCTTGGTGCGCAGGTACGCGCCGGGATCGGCGCCGATCATCCGCTCGGGCAACGGCTCGGGCTGGATCAGGAAGAACCAGTGGTAGTACGCGGTCGCGAACGCGCGATCGGTCTTCTCGTACATCGCGAGCGTCGGCGCGATGTCGAGAACCGCCACACGGCGCACGGCCTGCGGATGGTCGGCCGCAAGGCGGTGGGCGACCCGGCCGCCGCGATCGTGCCCGACGAGGTCGAAGCGAGGATGGCCGAGCGACCGCATCACCGCCACCATGTCCGCCGCCATCGCGCGCTTCGAAAACGCCGCGTGCGTCGCGTCGGACGGTGGCTTCGAGGAATCACCGTAGCCACGCAGGTCCGCGGCGACCACCGTGCGCGAGCGCGCGAGCGCGGGCGCCACGCGATGCCACATCGCACGCGTCTGCGGAAAACCGTGGAGCAGGAGGACCGGCGGTCCCGCGCCGCCGACGACGCAGGCGATCGTCGCGCCCGCGCCCTCGATGCGGCGCGGCTCGAACCCGGGGAAAAGCGCGGTGTCGGCGCTCATGCGTGACGAGGATAGCGCACGGCGGCGGCGGCGAGGTCGATCCCGTGCGGCGAGCGTTCATTGTCGATGCCGTTCTCGCCATCGCCAGGGCGCCTCGGCGTCGGCGCGTGACCACAACCCGCGGCGCGCGGCCCGCGCGTCGTCCTCGAGCGCGAGCATCCGCGCATCCGCCGCGTAGCGCCGGTACACCCACGCGAATCCCCCTCGAAGCTGCGCCTCGGCCAGGTCGACGCCATCGACGCTCACGCGAGCGAGCGTGCGTCCGTAGCCATCCAGCCCCTGCTCGACGACGAGCGCGTCGCGATGCATCGATCGCGCCGCGAGCGCCTCGCGCGCCTGGCGCGACCACGCCTGCCCATGCTCGGGCGCGTCGATGCCCCAGAGCCGCACGCGAACCTCGCGGCCGCGATCGAGGACCGAAAGCGTATCGCCGTCCGCCACGTGGACGACGCGCCCGCGGAAATCGGCGAACGCGGCGCCCGCCGCGGCGAACGCGACGAGAACGAGCGCCCAGAGGGACGCGCGACGCGCGTCAGGCCACGAGGCCCGCGGCGCGGTCGGCGTCGATGCCCACCGAGTGCGCGGCACCGATCAGGTCCTGCCAGGTCTTGTCGTCGAGCGGGACGCCCTGCGCCTGGCGCTCCGCGCGCGTGCGGCGCTCGACGTCCCCCGGCGCGAGCACCGGCTCGCCGGCGCGCGAGGGAGGCGACGCCTTCACCCAGTCGACGAAGCGTCGCGCCTCGCCGAGCACGCCGCCCGACGGGTCGTAGATCGACGGGTCGATGTAGATCGACAGCATGTTGTTGCGGAGGATGGTGTCGTCCGGATCCGAGCTGCGCCCGGTCGTCACGGCGCCCGCCAGCAGGTCGGTGAGGATCGACAGTCCGGAGCCCTTGTGCGCGCCGATCGTGAGCAGCGCGCCGCCATCGTAGAAATCCTTCGGGTCGGTGGTCGGGCGCCCGGCCTTGTCCACGATCCAGCCTTCGGGGACGCGATCGCCTTTGTTCATCGCGACCATCAGCTTGCCTTCGGCGACGGTCGATGTCGTGATGTCGAGGATCGCGGGCGGCCCGCCGGCGACCGGCACGCCGATCGCCATCGGGTTCGTCGACAGGCGGCGATCGCTGCCCCCGTACGGCGCCACGCGCTGCGCGCCCGAGGTGTTGAGGAAATGCAGCGACACCTGACCGGCGTCGGCGGCCATCTCGGCCCAGTCACCGAGCCTGCCGAGGTGGCCGCAGTTGCGCAGGCCCACCATGCCGATGCCCTTGCTGCGCGCCTTGGCGATGCCCATCCGCGTGGCGAATTCGCCGGTCGCCTGGCCGAAGCCACGGTGCCCGTCGACGATCGCGATCATGTCGCTGTCGAACACGATCTCGGGCGCGGTGTTGGTCCTCAAGGTGCCGTCGCGGACCCACTCGAGGTACTTGCCGACGCGCAGGACGCCGTGCGAGTCGTGGCCGACGAGGTTCGAGTCGACCAGCCGCGTGGCGATCG
>DASTCK010000281.1:0-10017 GCA_035711225.1 Casimicrobiaceae bacterium | reverse complement strand
CTCCTCGCGGAAAGCGAGGGCGCGCCTCCTGCGCGACGGCGTGGGGAGGAGGAGACCATAGTCGAAGTATAGGCTTTAGCGCCATGCCCGTGTGCGCTACCGCACGCCGGCATCCTGTGCGCACGTCGGTGTTCTCGGCATGCTGCCACGGGCTCGCGCCATCGACGGCGCAGTGCCGATGCCCCGCACGCCAGCACCTGTGTGCGCCGCCGCACCGACCATGGTCGCGCGCTCCGCTATCGTCGGTCCATCGAATCCACCGGTACTCGCGCCATGACCCTACGCTCGCTCATCGTTCCCTTGCTCGCCGCCGCCGTGCTCGCGTCAGGATGTGCCGGCCCGGATCCCCGATACGCCGGCGACGATTACCGATACGGATCCGCGGGCGGCAACGAGGGTTACTACGGCGTCATCGATGCGATCGAAAACGCACCGGGCAATCAGCGTGGCAATGCGCTGGCAGGGACCGTCATCGGTGGCGTGATCGGCGGCGTCCTCGGTCACCAGGTGGGATCGGGCCGCGGCAACGACGTGGCCACGGTGGCCGGCGCCGTTGGCGGCGCGGTGGTCGGCCACGAGATCGGCCGGGCGAACGGCGAGCAGGACGCGTACGTCATTCGCGTCCGCTTCGACGACCGCAGCTATCGCACCGTCACGCAGGACACGCTCGACGGCCTGCGGGTCGGCGACGGCGTTCGAATCGAGCGCGGTCGCGTGCGCCGTTACTGACGTTCCCCACCCGCCGGAGGCCGCAGCGACGGTCCGGGGCGCGAGCGGGGATGGCACCCGGCAATGTCGCCGTGGCGCTTGGAGACGAAGGAAGAAACGATGAACTGGGACATGGTGGAAGGGAACTGGAAGCAGTTCAAGGATACCGTCAGGCGAGCGTGGGGCAAGCTGACCGACGACCAGCTGGACGCGATCGCCGGCAAGCGCGACCGGCTGATGAGAACCGTCCAGGAAGCCTACGGCCTCACCAGCGACCAGGCGCAAGTGCAGGTCGAGGCGTTCGAAGCGCTGCACGAGGAAACATTCGAGCCGACGGTCGTGCGCCCCCGCTCGCCGATCCTGCCGGGCGATGCGCCCAGCGCGCTGTCGGCTTGCGTCGCCGGATAGAGCGCACCGTCACGACGATCCTCGCTCCGTCACGCGTGGCGCCGCGCATTTCCGCGGTCGCCCCGCAGATCGTTCCCGACGGATGCGCCTGTCGCTGCTTCATCCACGAATCGGAAACCACGCCATGGCCAAGAACGCCCTCATCACCGACACGCCGACCTTGCGCAGGCGCGCGCGGCAGAACATCGACGAAGGCTCGGTCACGGCCGGCTATTCCGCCGATCGCGCGGTCGTGCTCAAGCTCCTCAACGATTCGCTCGCGACAGAGCTCGTCTGCGTGCTGCGCTACCGGCGGCACCACTTCATGGCGCGCGGCATCCACTCGCAGAGCGTGGCGCAGGAATTCCTCGACCACTCGAACGAGGAGCTGGGGCACGCCGACGAGATCGCCGAGCGGATCGTGCAACTGGGCGGCCAGCCCGACTTCGCGCCTGGGGGGCTCGCGGGCCGCAGCCACGCCGAGTACGTCGAAGGCCAGTCGCTCGCCGGCATGATCCACGAGGATCTCGTGGCGGAGCGCATCGCCATCGACAGCTATCGCGACGTCATCCGGTACCTCGGCGACCACGATCCGACGACGCGCCGCATGCTGGAAGGCATCCTGGCCGTCGAGGAGCAGCACGCCGACGAGCTGGCCGACCTCCTGGTGGCCTTCCCCGGCACCCTGGAAGCCCCGCGCCGGTTGGCGCCCGCGAAGTAACGCTTCCCGCCGCTCGCCTGGGCGGGCCTCACGGCAGGCGTCGCAGGGCGAGTGCCAGTGCGCCGATCAGGATCGGCTGGTGGACCATGTAGACGGCCAGGCTGTGGCGCCCGAGCCAGGCGAGCGCGCGCGGCGCGCTCGCGAGAAGGCGGAGCGGCGCGAAGTCGCGCCGGACCAGCGCGTCGCCGGCGGCGATCCCCACGAGCGCCGCGCCGAGCCACGGGAACAGCGGCACGTAGTCCTGGGTCGCGGGCTTGGCCGTCGTGAAGCCGATCCACGCGAGCGCCGGCGCGTCGAACGCCGGGTGCGCGACGGCGAGGCCCGCGACGATCACGGCGATGCCCAGTGCGAAAGCGGGCAGCGGATGGCGTGCGAGCGGCCACGCGATCACGCTCGTCACGGCGATCGCGTGCAGGATCCCGAACCAGATCCACGTGGCCGGAAACACGAGCCGGCTCGCGACGCTGACCGCCGCCGCGCAGGCGGCGATCTGCGCCACTCGCCGCCAGCGCCGTGCCGGCGCGACGCCTTGCGTGCGCGCGAGCACGAGCGAGACGCCGACGAGCGCCATGAAGCTCGCCACGATCGCCGCGCGCGCGCCGAGCCAGAACGGGTCGTTCTCGAAGTCGAAGCGCGCGAGGCGGAAGAGCCGCAGGTCGAACGAGAAGTGGTAGGCCACCATCGCGACGATCGCGAGGCCGCGCAGCGCGTCGACCGCGGCGATGCGTCGAGGGGGCGCCGCCGCCGCGCGCCGAGCCGGCGCCGGACGGCGCGCGCTCTTCAGCGACGCTCGGACAGCCACTGCAGGTGCACCGCGCCCTGCGCATCGGGCGGGCCGAGCTCGCGCAGCACGTGCACGGCCGACTCGCTCGCGCCCGGCCGCGGGGCGAGCGTCGCATCGAGCGAGACGCCGGTGGTCAGCAGCGTCATCGTGCCGGCGATCGCCACCTCGCCGCCGGTGTTGGCGATGCGTCCGGTGAGCGCGCCGTCGCGCGGCACGAACGTCGCGGTCACCGTGCCGAGGCCGACGCTCGTGCCGTCGCGCGCGACGAGGCGCGCGCGCTCCCAGCGCATCGTCATGCCGCCGCGTCCCTGCGTCCCCTCGACGGCGAGCTCGCGCGCCTCGAGGCGGATCTCGCCACCGAACGTCGCCGGCGAGCGGCCCGCGAACGCGCTCTCGAGGATCGTCGCGGGCAGGTCGATCACCAGGCCCTGCGTCGCGACACCCGCGCGCGACATGCGCAACGTGCCTCGCGGGGTGTCGCGCCCCGGCTGCGCGGCGAGCTCGACCTCGACCTCGCCGCGCACGAGCGGCGCGGCCTTCAGGTGCCAGGCGACCGGCACCTTCCAGCGGCCGTCGGGGCTCGTCAGCACGCCGCGCCCGTCCCACACGGTCCCTTCGGCTTCGATGACGCGCACCGAGCCGCCGATCGATTCCGCGATCCTGTGCGCGACCCAGGACGCCGGCGCCTGCAGCGCCAGCACGACGACGGCGATGACCAGGCAGAACAGCACCAGCGCGGCGAGACGTCCCATGGGGTCGGCGGTGGGTCGGTGGTTGTCGGTCGGGCGCGGCGCGTCGCGGGATCAGCGCGAGAGCGCGAGCTCGGCGCGCACGCGACCCGGCTCGACGCGCGCGGTGATCGTCGCCTCGACGACGGTCACCGCGTCCTCGCGCGCGAGAGCGTCGACGAGGGCGACGAGCGTGGCGAAGCGCAGCGACGGCAGCGTCAGCGTCGCCCGTGCACCGGCGACCTCGAGCGTCGCTTCGCCGCTGCCGATCCCGTGCCGCGCCAGCGCAGCGCGCAGCGCGGCCTCGAGCGGGGCGCGCGATGGCGTCGTCGCGCGCGACGCCGCGGTGGCGACGGCAGCGGTAGCCGAGGCGAGGCGCCGCTCGGCGCGGTCGGCCTCGGCTCGCGCGCGCGGCAGGTCGGCGACGAGCGGCAGCCACAGGAGCGTCACCGCGAGCGCGGCGGCGACGATGAGGATGCCCGTGACCACGATCCGTCGCTCGCGCGGGGCGAGCGCGCTCCAGCGGTCGCGCCAGGCCGCCGCGTCGATCATGGCTCCGCCGTCGCAGCCACGCGCACGCCTCCGGCGACCGGAGCGCTGACGGCAGCGAGCCCCGCCGCAGCCAGGTCCTGCAGGAGCCGCGCAACACGAGCGTCGTCGAGCGCGCTCACGTCCGCCACCAGCCGTCGCTCCGACACCGTGAGCTTGCGCACGCTGCCGGCGGGCAGCGAGCCGAGCGGCCCGGCGGCACGCGCGATCATCGGCAGCACGTCGCCTTCGGCGAACCGGCCCGCCGCGTGCAACGTCGCCGCAGCGCGTCGCGAGAGCATCGCTTCGGCGGCACGCGCATCCGGGGCCGCGCCGAGGCCTTCATCGCGCGCGAGCGCGACGACGTCGCGGTCGGCGCGCCACGTGACGTAGCGGTCGTGGATCCACTCGCCGACGGTCGCTGCCGCGTGCAGCGCGACGGCGCACGCGACCAGCACGATCGCCGGCGCGAACGCGCGCGCGACCGAAGGCCTCTCCGCGGTCGCCTCCGCATAGCCCGACCGGAGGTCCGGCGCGGCCACCCACGCTGCCGCGGGCCTGCGCTCGAGCGACCACGGGGTGCCGCGCACGAACGCGACGCCGGCCGACGCCGACCACCCGGCGAGGCGGTCCGCGCCGATGTCGGCGTCGACGACGACGCGCAGCGCCTCGCGCGGCGCGCGAGCGAGAGCCGCTGCGAGCGCGACCGGCAGCGCATCGCCGTCCGGTGCCTCGGTGGCGAACGCGCTGCCGTCGGCGCGCCGCACGAAGCCGGTGCCGTCCGCGTCGACGCACCAGTGCCAGGCCCCGTCGCGATCGACGAGGTCGGGCTCCGCGACGACGCGATCGATCGCGGGGCGGCGCGCCGCGAGCCACGCGATCGCGTCGCGATCCACGACGCGCGCGATGACCGGCGCCGCCCCCGGCGACGGCACGAGGCCGACGTGCATCGACTCGACCGGCGCGGCGAGCTGGTCCTCGAGGGCGAACGCCGCCGCGGCTCTCAGTCGCGACGGCGGCATCGGCGGAAGCCGGAGCGCGACGATGCGGACGTCGATCGGCGACATCGCGGCCTCGATCCGATCGGCCGCGGGCCAGGCATGCGCCGCCGAGCGGCCGCGCGCGACGACGCGACCGGCGTCGTCGACGCGCCACCACGACGCGCTCGCGTCGGGGGCGAAGGGTGCCGGCAGCCGGACGCGCAGCGTGGTCATCGGGTTCGCAGTCTAATCCACCGCCTCCTCGCGGACGCCGTGCCCCGGCGGGCGGCTCAGTCGACCACCTGCCAGGCGACCAGCGGCAGGCGCCCCTCGAGCCTCGAGAGCAGCGCCTGCGCGACGACCACCGCATCGCCTTGCTGCGCCCGCACCGTCACCAGGAAATGACGGCTTCCGACCGAAAGGCCGGTCGTCTCGAGCGCCGCCGTCCCGGGTGCCACGCGCGAGCGGAAATCGTCGAGCGAGGCGTAGGGGCGCTCCCGCCGCGACGCGACGATCGTGGCGATCGCGCTCGCGTCGAGCGAGGGCAGGGCGGCGGCGAGCACGTTCGCGGTCGCGGTGTTGACGTTCACGCCGGCGTCGGGCGGCAGCGCGACCACGTCCGCGGCAAGCTTCGCGTAGGCCGACGCGCCGATGCCGCGCACCGCCGCCAGCTCGCCGGCGCGCGCGAGTGGCGCATTCGCGGCGACACCGCCGTCCTGCGCGTAGGCAGCGTCCTCCGCGCCACGCTCGCGCGGCGCGGTGTCGGCGTCGATCCAGTCGGCGATCGCGTCGACCGCGCCGGCGTCCATTCCCTGCTGCGCGAGCAGGCGGCCGAGGCGCATCCGCGCGATCGCCGCCGCCGCGTCGGTGCCGCCGACGGCGTTCACGTTGAGGCGCCCCTGCGCGTCGTCGATGCGACCTTCGACGGTTCCGCCGTCGACCGGCGTCGACGGCAGCGCGATCGCCCAGGGCTCGCCCAGGTGATCGACCGGGCCGCGTGCGGCATCGTCCGCCAGGGCCTGGCGCGCCCACTGGACGCCCGCCATCGCGAGCGACGCGGCGCGCGCGTGGTCGCGCCGCCCCTCGACGATCGACTGCCAGCGAACGCCCTCGACGGTGAGCGTCGTCGCGACCGCCGCCGCGATCGCGGCGACCAGCATCGCGACGACCAGCGCCGCGCCGCGCTGCGTCGACGCGTTCATCGCAGCACCACCAGCCGCTCGAGCCGCGCGCCATCGGCGAGCGTGAGCGCGATGGCCAGCGCGCGCGGCAGCTCCTCGCGTCGGTCCGGCGGCCAGCGCTCGCTCCACTCGCCCTCGTCGTCGGCGTAGCGCACGTCGAAGCGCGCGATGCCGCTGGCGAGCGCGTAGCGCGCGGGCTCGAGGCCGGGGCCGCGATCGAGGCGCGGCCAGTACAGGATCTCGAGGGTGTCGCCGGCGAGCCGGTAGCCGAGCCTCACCCCTTCCGCGCCCGGCTCCGCGGGCTCGCCGCCTGCGCGCGTGAACGCGAACGCCGCCGCGCCGTCCATGGCGCTCGCCCCGACGAACGCCGGCTCGCGGCCCTGCGGAACGCGCACCGATCGCGGCACCGCGGCGCGCAGGTCGGCTTCGAGGCGCGCGAACAGGGCGTCGAGGCGCTGCCAGCGCTGCGCCTCGGCGGCGAGGTGCGCCTCGCCCTCGACGAGCGACGCGGTCGCGCGCCACGCGAACGTCGCCATCGCGGCCAGGATCGCCAGCGCGACCAGCACCTCGACCAGCGTGAAGCCGCGCGCGCGCATCATCGGCGCTGCGCGGCGACGTAGCCGGTGAGCCGCGCGAGGACGTAATCGGGAGAGCCCGCTTCGGCGACCTCGACCTCGATGCGGCGAAACACCGGATTGGGCGTCGCGCCGACGTTCTCGCGCCACACGAACGCGACGCCGGCCTGCGCGGCCTCGCCCGCGCGACGGCCCGGAGGCGGAAGCTCCGTCGCGAACGCGGCGCTCGCGAGACGGTTCTGCGCGACCCACATCGCGAGCGTGCGGGCCTTGAGCGTGCCCGCGCCGTCGGCGGCCTGCGCGAGGGCGCGCATGCCCGCGGTCAGCGCGACCGCGACGATCGCCAGCGCGACCAGCATCTCGACCAGCGTGAACCCGCGCCGCCGCGCGTCGCTCACGGCGCCTCGGTCACGACGACGCGGTTGAGCGGGTCGGCCTCGACGCGCAGGCGGCGCTCGCCGGACGCGAGCGTCACCGCCAGCGGATCGTTGCGACCGCTCGCGCGAAAGGCGACCAGCGCCGCGGGATCGAGGGCGCGGCCGGCGCGCGCGGCCTCCACGAGCGTCGTGCCGCCGGCCCAGGCATGCGCGGCGAGCGCGTCGTCGTCGCCCAGAGGTGCCCATCCACCCGGTCCGGCGTCGCGTTTCCAGAACCGGAAGCCGTCCGCGTCGACACCGAGCGCCAGGTCCTCGTGGCGCCACTGCGCGCGCTCCGCCGCGTACTCGATCGCGCCGGCGAGGCGCTGCGCCTCGCGCCGCAGCGACGCGCCGTCGCCACCGCGCCACGCGAGCCACGCCGCGCCGCTCGCGATCGCGACGATCGCGAGCACGACGAGGATCTCGACCAGCGTGAATCCGTCCCCCGCGGTGGCCGCGGGACGACGGCGATCGCGGGTCAGTTGTCCCACGACCCGAGGTCGGCGTCCTGCCCGGTACCGCCGGGCGCGCCGTCGGCGCCGGTGCTGAAGACGTCGATCTCGCCCTTGAGGCCCGGGTTCAGGTACTGGTAGGGATGCCCCCACGGGTCCTTCGGGAGCTTCTCCAGGTACCCGCCAGGCTTCCAGTTGCCGGGCACGGGCGGAAGCTCGGGCTTCGCGACCAGCGCTCCGAGCCCCTGCTCGCCGGTCGGATAGCGCTGGTTGTCCAGGCGATAGAGCTTGAGCGCACCGACGATCGCGGCGATGTCGGCTCGCGCGGCGGTGCGTCGCGCCTCGTCGGGTCGATCGAGCACGCGCGGCACGACCAGCGCCGCGAGCACGCCGAGGATCACGATGACGACCATGATCTCGATCAGCGTGAAGCCGCGCGGGCGCGTCGCGAGCGGTCGCATGCGGCGATTATAATCGCCGGGCCTCCGACGCGATGAGCGCCTTCCTCGCATGCCCGGGTTCTCCCTCCTTCGCTACCTCGCGCGCACCGTGCTGTCGCTCGCCGTGGTGCTCGGCGTCGCGGCGGCCGCGCTGTGGTGGTGGCTCGGGCGGCCGCTCGCGTTACCCGTCTCGCCGTACCCGCTCGAGGTGCGGCCGGGCGCGACGCTCGCCTCGGTGGCGCGCAAGCTCGCCGACGACGGCGTGATCGCGCATCCGCTGCTCCTGTCGGGGCTGGCGCGGGTGCGCGGCGTCGACCGGTCGATCAAGGCCGGCCAGTACGAGTTCGAGGGAACGCTCGACGTCGCGGGCCTGCTGGCGAAGCTCACGCAGGGCGACGTCACGCAGTCGTCGATCACGTTCGTCGAGGGGACCACGGCGGGCGAGCTGTTGCGCCGCGTCGCGGGCGAGCCGACGCTCGGCCATGCCCTCGCGGGCCGCAGCGAGTCGGAGGTCGCCGCCGCGCTTTCGATCGACGCGCCGTCGCTCGAGGGCCAGTTCTTTCCCGACACCTATTTCTACGCGGCCGGCAGCGCGGATCGCACGGTGCTGGCGCGGGCGCATCGCACGCTGAAGGAGCGCCTCGACGCCGCGTGGGCGCGCCGGGCGCCCGGCCTGCCCCTCGCGACGCCCTACGAGGCGCTGATCCTCGCGTCGATCGTCGAGAAGGAGACGGGACGTCCGTCCGACCGCCCGATGATCGCCTCGGTGTTCGTCAACCGCCTGAAGCGCGGCATGCGCCTGCAGACCGATCCCACGGTGATCTACGGGCTGGGCGACGCGTTCGACGGCAACCTGCGCAAGCGCGACCTCGAGACCGACACGCCGTACAACACCTACACGCGCGACGGCCTGCCGCCGACGCCGATCGCGCTGCCGTCGCAGGGCGCGCTCGACGCGGTCGTCGATCCGCCGGCGTCGCCGTTCCTGTACTTCGTCTCGCGCGGCGACGGCACGAGCGAGTTCTCGGCCACGCTCGCCGACCACAACCGGGCGGTCTCGCGCTACCAGAAGGCTCCGAAATGACGACGCCGCGCGCACGCTTCATCACGCTCGAGGGCGTCGACGGCGCGGGCAAGAGCACGCACGTCGCGTTTCTCGCCGAGTGTCTGCGCGCCGCGGGCCACCGCGTGGTCACGACGCGCGAGCCCGGCGGCACCTCGCTCGGCGAGACGCTGCGCGACCTCGTGCTCGCCACGCCGATGAGCCACGACACCGAGACGCTCCTGATGTTCGCGGCCCGCAGCGAGCATCTCGCGCGAGTGATCCGGCCCGCGCTCGCGCGCGGCGACTGGGTGGTGTGCGATCGCTACACCGACGCGACCTGGGCCTACCAGGGCGGCGGGCACGGCGTCGACCGCGGGCTCATCGGCGCGCTGGAGCGCCACGTGCACGACGACTGCCGCCCCGACCTCACGATCCTGTTCGACGTGCCGCCGAGCGTGTCGCGCGATCGCCTGGAGCGCGCGCACAGCCGGGGACGCACGCTCGACAAGTTCGAGCGCGAGGACGAGGGGTTCACCGAGCGCGTGCGCGCGGCCTACCTCGCGCGGGCGCGAGCCGAGCCGGAACGGTTCAGGATCGTCGATTCGACGCGCCCGCAGGGGGCGGTGCGCGACGATCTCGCGCGCCTCGTGGAGGCGCTGTGAGCGACGACGCCGGCGCCACGACGACGCCCGAGCCGTGGGTCGGCCCGCTGCCGTGGCAGCGCGCCTGGCTGGCCGAGCGCATGCGCGAGCGCGGGCGTCGCCATCACGCGCTGCTGGTCGCCGGCCCGGCCGGTATGGGCAAGAAGGTGCTCGCGCTCAACCTCGCGCAGGCGCTGCTGTGCGAGACGCCGGGGCCCGATGGCCTCGCCTGCGGCACGTGCCCGGGGTGCACCTACGTCGCCGCGAGGACCCACCCGGACCTCGCCGTCCTCGATCTCTTCGCGTTCGACGACAAGGAGCAGGCGTGGGAGCCGGTCCAGGAGATCGGGATCGAACGCGTCAGGAGCGTCACGGACATGGTCGGCATCTCGTCGCACCGCGCCGGCGAGCGCGTCGCGGTCATCGTGCCG
>DASTCK010000280.1:0-26720 GCA_035711225.1 Casimicrobiaceae bacterium | reverse complement strand
GTGGGGCGGGGGACCGGCAGCCGGATCGTCTTCGCGAGCGTGCCGTCGGGAGCGCGGCGCTCGACCCGCCAGCCGTCCCACGCCGCGATCCACACGCCGCCGTCGGCGTCGACCGCGAGCCCGTCGGGCTTGACGTCGTCGGGCAGCGAGACGAAGCGCCGGCGCGCGCCGACGGTGCCGCGCGAGACGTCGTAGTCGTAGGCGTAGAGCGAGCGATGCGCGGAGTCGGCGAAGTAGAGCGTGCGGCCGTCGGGCGAGAACGCGAGGCCGTTGGCGACGGTGAAGCCGCTGTCGAGCTTCGTCGACGTGCCGTCGGGATCGACGCGCCACAGGCTGCCGCGGTTCGGCCGTCCCGCGGGATCGAGCGTGCCGACGATGAGCCGGCCGCGCGGATCGCACTTCGCGTCGTTGTAGCGATGGTCCGGACGATCGGACTCCGGATGGGCGAACGCTTCGATCGCGCCGGTCGCCGGATCGAAGCGCTGCAGGCCGTTCGGTTGCGCGAGGATCACCCCGCCACGCTTGCGCGGCACCGCGGCGCTGGCGAGGCGGGCGAGCGGCCATCGTGCTGCGTCGCCGCTCGCGCCTGCGGGACGCCAGCGGTGCAGCGACGGCTCGAGCATGTCGATCCACCACAGCGCGCCGTCGCGCGGCGACCAGTAGGGCGCTTCACCGAGCAGCGCCCCGGTCTCCACGACGACGCGCACCCCGCGCGAGGCCGGCCCGGGCCGAGGCGTGCTCGACAGCGAGATCGCGGTGCCGCCGGCGTTGTGCGAGACGCGCCGCGCGGATGCCATCAGCAGGGGCGCGAGCGCATGCAGCCGCCGGTCGTCGAGGCGAAACGCCGGGCCGGCGAGCGCGAGCGCCGCGGCCGCGCGCCCATGGATGTCGAGGATCGGCGCAGCGATCTCGGCGACGCCCTGGGAATCGCCGCCGGCCACCGCGTAGCCGCGGCCGCGCGCGAGCTCGATCGCGGCGCGCATCGCTTCCTTGTCGCTCGCGGGAAGGCCATCGAGGAGCCCATCGCGGACGCCCGTCTCCGCGAACGCGACCAGCGCGAGTCCGGGCGCGCTGTCCCACCAGCGCGTGCGCTGTCCCGACGCGGAGGCGTGACGGATCGCCTGGGTGCCGTCGGCGCCGCCGACGATCAGGCAGTCGGCGCCGTCGAGGATCGCGAGGAGCGTGGTCTCGCCGGTGGCGTCGGGCAATCGGGCGAGCTCGTCGAGCGCCGCAGCCCGAAGATCGAAGTCCGACCACGCCGCCTGCGCAAGCTCGAACAGGCGGAAGCCCAGGCGCCAGCCACGGGCGCGCTCGTCCCGCCGGACGTAGCCGCGCGCTTCGAGCGCGGCGAGCAGCCGGAACAGGGTGGAGCGCGGGAGGCCGGTGGCGGCGCCAAGCTCGGCGGCGGTGGGTGCGGCGTCCGACGCGGCGATGCGGTCGACCAGCACGAAGGCCTTCTCCAGCGCCGCGGCGCCGGGGACGCCTGACGGCGCCGGCTCGGCTTGACGGGTCGCGGCCATCGCGGGACACTACTCCCAGGTTGTGGATCGAGAGTCCCATATTATGGGAATTGCCGGAAACGTGCAATGACCACCGCGCGTCTCGAAGGCGTCTTCCCGATCGTCGCGACGCCGTTTCGCGAGGACGGCGCGCCGGACACCGCCGACCTCGTGTCGTTGGTCGGGGTCATCGTGACGTCGGGCGTCGACGGGATCGTGTTCCCGGGGGTGGCGCGCGAGGTCGAGACGCTGTCGTCCGACGAGCGGCGCTCGCTCGTCGAGGCGGTGGCGGCCGCGAATGCCGGGCGCGTGCCGCTCGTCGTCGGCGTGTCGTCGGCGAATGCCGACTCGGCCGAGGCCCTCGCGCGGCACGCGAAGTCGGTTGGCGCCTCGGCCGTCATGGCGATGCTGCCGCCCGCGTTGAAGGACGCGCCGAGCGCTCAGCTCGCCTACTACCAGCGGATCGCGGGCGCCGGCCTGCCGGTGATCCTGCAGAACGCGCCGCCGCCGGCCGGATGCGGGCTGGCGCCGGAGCGCGTTGCGGAAATCGTCGCGCGCGTGCAAGGCGTCGCGTACGTCAAGGAGGAGACGCTGCCCTGCGGCCAGCGGATCACCCGGCTCCTGGCCCTCGCGCCACCCGGGCTCGCGGGTGTGTTCGGCGGCGCCGGCGGGCGCTACATTACCGACGAGCTCGCCCGCGGCGCGTGCGGCACGATGCCGGCGTGCGAGTTGAGCGACCTGCACGTGCGCCAGTTCGAGCGCCATCGCGCCGGCGACGCGGCGGGCGTGCGTCGCTGGTTCGACCGCATGCTGCCGCTGCTCAATTTCCAGGCGGTGTTCCGGATGGCGATGACCAAGGAAGTGCTGAAGCGACGCGGCGTGATCGGCGCGACGCACGTGCGCGTAGCGGGACCGAAGCTCGATGAAGGCGACCTGCGCGAGCTCGACGCGATACTCGCCGGCCTGCAGGATCTGTTGCCGAGGGGAAACGCTGCGGAGCCTGTCCCGGAGAAAGCCGCACGCTGAATCACGGAACCGAGTTCGTAACCGGGTTCCGAACCAGGATCCGAACCTGGATCCGGAACGAGATGGAGGAGAGCATGACCAAGACCTGGTTGGGGGCGATGGCGGTGGGCGTGTTCGCGACGCTCGCGCCGCTCGTCCACGCGCAGACGACGACGCTCGAGTTCCCGACCTGGCAGGCCGAGGAGCCGGGCGTGTCGACGTGGTGGAAGGACCTGATCGCCGCGTACGAGAAGAAGTACCCGGACGTGAAGGTGACCATGCAGCAGGTGCCGTTCGCGCAGTTCGTCAAGCAGATGACGGTGCGTTTCGCCGCAGGGACGCCGCCCGACATCGTGCACCTGCCGTCGCGCGATTTCGCGAGCTTCGCCGACCAGGGCTGGCTCGAGCCGCTCGACGACCGGCTCAAGGCGACCGACATCCCCGCGACCTGGCCGCCGCTGCAATCGGAGATGAGCTGGAACGGCAAGACGCAGGGCGTGCTGCTCATGGGCTACGGCGGCATCCTGTTCTACAACGACAGGATGCTGAAGGACGCGAAGGTGGCGGTGCCGAGGACGCCGGACGAATGGCTCGCGGCGATGAAGGCGACGACCGACGCGTCGAAGGGGCAGTTCGGCCTCGCGACGATCACCGCCGAGCATCCCAACATGGTGGTCGAGATGGCGAGCTGGGTGATCGGTTCGGGGACCGACTGGCTCAAGGGCGGCAAGTACAACTTCACCGATCCGGCCGTCGTGAAGGCGGTCGAGGGCTGGCGGCAGTCCGTGGGCTACGCGCCAAAGGGCACCAACTCGGCGACGGCGCGCCAGCTCTTCATCGACGGCAAGGTCGCGTTCCTGCGCGACGGGCCGTGGGTGTGGGGCGCCGTCGAGAAAGCGCCGGCCGACGTCAAGCCGCACTTGAGGATCGCCGGCCTGCCGTTCCCGGTGACGCCGGGCGGCGCGAGCAACAGCCTGCATCTCGCCGCGAAGACCGACGCGAAGAAGAAGGAGGCGGCGTGGAACTTCATCCAGATGGCCGCGTCGCCCGAGTGGCAGCACCGCTATGCGCTGACCGGGTCGCCGGCGCCGCGCAAGGGCGTCGTCACCGCGTCGGACATCAGCGCGAAGCCGCAGCTCAAGGTCGTGAACGACGAGGCGGCGAAAGCGCGCAACCTCTTCCCCGAGGTGCAGGCGGTGCGCGCGAACTACAACGATTTCGCGACGCTCGTCACCAAGGCCGCGATGAAGATGATCTCGACCCAGGAGCCGACGCCCAAGGCGCTCGCGGAGCTGCAGGCGGAGCTCGAGCGGCAGGTGCCGCTCAAGTAGCTTCGGCGAGTCGGGTCGTCGATGCGGGTCGGGCTCCAGCCCGGCACGGCAATGTCGACGGCCTGAAGCCCGACCCGCAGGACGACCGGCGCGTGCGATGGCCGCGAAATCGCTGAAATCGGCCGAGCGCCGGCTCGCGTGGCTCCTGCTGATGCCCGCGTTCGCGGCGGTGGCGCTGCTCGTCGCGTGGCCGATCTACGTCGTGGTGCAGATGAGCCTGCGGCCCGGGCGGCTGCTCGCGCTCGACCAGCTGATGTCGCGGCCGCTCGGCTGGGGCAACTTCGACCGCGTCCTGCACCAGTCGACGACGTGGGCAGCGTTCCTGCACTCGGGCGTCTACACGGTGGGCACGATGGTTCCGGCGTTCCTGTTCGGGCTTCTCGTCGCGCTGCTGTTCAACCGCGTGTTTCCCGCGCGCCGGTGGTTGCGGAGCCTCTTGCTGCTGCCGTGGGCGGTGCCGGGCGTGATCGTCAGCATCACGTTCCTGTGGATGCTCGATGCCTCGTACGGCGTCGTGAATTCGGTGCTGCGGCGCCTCGGGCTCCTGTCGACCGACCTCGCGTGGTTCGTCGACGCCGACACCGCGATGCTGGCGGTGATCGTGCCGACGGTGTGGAAGAGCTTCCCGTTCTTCGCGATCACGATCCTCGCTGCGCTTCAGGCGATTCCCGGCGAGCTGTACGAAGCCGCTAGGGTCGACGGCGCGCGCGCGTGGCAGCAGTTCCGCTTCGTCACCTGGCCGGGGATCAAGCGGCCAGCGATGCTGGCGGTGCTGCTGAACGCGCTGTGGACGTTCCGCGAGTTCGACATCATCTACGCGTCGACCGGCGGCGGGCCCGCGGGGGCGACCGAGACGCTCGGCATCCTCGTCTACCGCGAGGCGTTCGGGAGCTTCCGCTTCGGCACCGCGGCGGCGCTCGGCGTGCTGATGCTGGCGACGGCAACGGCCGTGGTGCTCCTCTCGATGCGACGGCTGAAGGACGAGTTCCGGTGAAGCGCGCGTGGCGCAAGTGGGCATGGATGGCGCTGGCGATCGCGACGGTCGCCGTCGTGCTGTTCCCGGTCTACTGGATGTTCGTGACGAGCGTGCTGCCGTCGTCGCTGGTGCTGTCGCGGCAGCCGCCTCTGATCCCGCCGCCCGACGCGATGTCGTTCGCGGCGTATGCGGAGGTATTCCGGCGCCGGCCCGTGTTCACATGGCTCATGAACAGCACGATCGTCGTCGTGGGCTCGGTGACGATCAGCCTCGTGATCTCGACGCTCGCCGGCTATTCGCTGTCGCGCTTCCGCACGCCGGCGCAGCGCGTGGCGGGCGGGACGCTGCTTCTGTCGAAGATGCTGCCCGGCAGCCTGATCGTGATCCCGTTCTTCGTGATGTTCACGACGATCCGGCTGATCGACAGCCTCGTCGGGCTCATGCTGGCGAACGTCGCGGTCGGCGTGCCCTTCGCGACGTGGATGATGAAGGGCTTCTTCGACACGCTGCCGCGGGATCTCGAGCAGGCCGCGTCGATCGATGGCTGCTCGCCGCTGCAGGCGCTGTGGTACGTGATCCTGCCGCTCGCGCGGCCCGGGCTCGCTGCGTGCGGCATCTACCTCGCGATCGTCGCGTGGAGCGAGTTCGTGTTCGCGCGCACGCTCGTCACGCAGCCGGCGAACTGGGTCGTCACGGTGGGATTGCAGAGCTTCGTGGGCGAGTACCTCGTCGACTGGCCGGCGCTGATGGCCGCGGGGGTCGTGTCGCTCCTGCCCATGTTCGTCCTGTTCCTGCTGCTCGAGCCGTTCCTCGTCTCGGGCCTGACCTCCGGTGCCGTGAAGCAGTAGCCCGCTCGCTTCCGGAACCAGGTTCGGAACCTGGTTCCGGAAGTCCGACTAGGCCGAAAGACCGATGGGCGCCAGCGGCCGGATGCGGCATCGTGCGGCATGCCCCGGTTTCCCCGCCTCGACGTTCCTGGCTATCCGCAGCACGTCGTGGTTCGCGGGGTCGACCGTCGACGCTGTTTCGTTGACTTCACCGATTTCGCGGTTTACCGCCATTGGCTCTTCTCGTGTGCGGCCGAGCGCAACTGCGACGTCCATGCCTTCGTCCTGATGTCCAATCACGTGCACCTGATGGTCACCGGGCGCATTGCAGGCGCGATGCCCGCCATGATGCAGTCGCTGGGACGCCGCTACGTCGGCTATTTCAACGACCGTCACGGGCGCACCGGCCCGTTGTTCGAGGGCCGGTATCGCTCCGCGCTGGTGAAAAGCGACGCGTATGCGCTGGCATGCATCCGCTACATCGACCTCAATCCGGTGCGGGCCGGCATGGTGGACGACCCCACGACATATCCGTGGTCGACCTGCGCGGCGCACGCCCTTGGACACGCGCTGGCGGGCTGGAAACCGCACGCCACCTACCTGGCGCTCGCGTCGGGCTGCGCCGACCGCGCCGAAGTCTATCGTCAGCTTCTGTCGGCCCCTTTGCCTGAAGGTGTGCTCGACGACTTGCGCTGGCGCATCGCGCATCCCAATACACCCGCGGAACCAGGTTCGGAACCTGGTTCCGGAAGTCAGAGCGGGAGCCGGAACCGGTCGAGCGAAGGCCGCGGCGCAGCGCCGAGCCCGGGACCGGCGGGAAGGGTGTAGTAGCCGGCCTCGCAGCGCATCGCTGTGTCGACATGCTCGAGGTTGCGGTCGAACACCGAGTGCTGGTACTCGTGGTACGGGCAGTGCGGCAGCGTGGACGACGCTTGCAGGCTCGCCGCCATGAAGATGCCGACGCCGATGGTCGCGTGCGGGACCACGCGGGCGCGATGCTCGTCGGCGAGCTGCGCGATCGCGAGGAACTGGGAGACGCCCGTGTGGCCCATCTCGGGCTGGACGAAGGCGAGCGGCGCACGGCGGATCCGCATCCGCGCCTCGTGGACGTTGCGCCATTCCTCGCCCGCGGCGACCGGGACCGGCGCCTGCACGGCGACCTCGGCCAGCCCTTCGATGTCCTCCGGCGCGCATGGCGCCTCGACGAACCACGGGTCGAACGCCGCCAGGTCGACGGCCAGTTCGAGTGCCTCGCGTGCCGTGTACTTCCAGTGAAGGTCGACCATCAGGTCGATGTCGGGTCCCAGCGCCTCGCGCAGCGCGCGCATCTCGTCGACGACGCCCTCGTGCGACACGACCGCCGCGTACTTGACGCCACGGAACCCGCGTCGCTGCCATTCGCGCGCCAGCGCCACCCTCTCGTCGAGCGTGCCTTTCGGCAGTCCCGACACGTACGCCGGAATCCGGTCGACCCGCGCGCCGCCGATCGCCGCCGACAACGGCACGCCGGCTTCCTTCGCGGCGAGGTCCCACAGCGCGATGTCGATCGCCGCGAGCGCGTCGCCGTAGTAGCCGCCCGACGCGCCGCGCACGCGCATCAGGTCGTAGAGCTCGTCGTAGATCGCGCGTGCGTCGCGCGGGTCGCGGCCCTCGACGATCGGGACCATCACGTCGCGCAGGATCGCGAGGACCGCGCCGGGCGCCACGATGCCGTAGGTCTCCCCCCAGCCCACGACACCGTCGGCGGTCTCCGCGCGCACGATCACCGACATGTCGCTCGACGGATAGATCGTGCGGTTGCCCTTCCGCACGATGTAGCCCTTCGCGTTCACCGATTCGCCCGGCCCGAGCGGCCCGAGGTAGGGCACCTCGCGCGGCAGCGACACCGCGAACGCCTCGATGGAACGCACGCTCGGCATGCGAGCGTCAGAGCGTGACCAGGCCGCGCGGCGTCCGCAGCATCGCCGCGAGCCGCGCTGGCGACCCGTACGTGACGCGCACGGCCTCGGCGAGCCCCAACGCCGCGATCGCCGGTCGCATCGTCTCGGGCGACGGGTGCGACGCCGCGAGCTCGACCAGCGACGCGCCGTCGTCGGGGAGCCCGTCGGCAGGATGCTTCGGCACGTCCCACTGGATCAGCACCGGCAGCACGCCGCCCCCGGGACGCCGGCCGTCGTCGGGAATCGTGATGCGCCAGCGGAAATCCCCGCGCGACATCGGGTGGACCGTGCCGAGCGGGATCTTCGCGCGCGCGACGTCGCGTTCGATGTCGTCGGTGCGCGCGGCCCACGCGACCATTCGCGGCCGCTCGCCGAGCGCGAGCTCGAGCGCGGGATCGTCGAGGTCGAACCAGCGTGGCCGCGGCGGCCGCGGCAGCGACGGATCGATCGCGATCAGCTCGAGGTAGAGGCGCCTGCCGAGCCTCACCAGCGCGTTGTGCGTCCCCATCGGCTTGTGCTGGCCGCCCAGGCGTGCCGCGATCCCGGTCGAGTCGGCGACGTACTCGATCGCCTGCGCGAGCGTCGCGCCCGCCACGACGAGGTGGTCGAGGACGGCGGTCACCGTCCACCCCGGGGCGCGGCCGCTGCTCGGTCATCGCGCAGCGGCTCGTGACGGAAGGGCGCCCGATCGACCCGGCGTGGCCCGGCGGCGTCCGGCGGCGCCATCACGGCGCCGGCTCCGCGCCGTCGAAGTCGAGCTCGACGCGCGCGCCGTTGGGATCGAAGAAGAACACCTGCCACACGCCGGAGCCGACCTGCTTGCGGCACGCGTACTTGACGCCCGCCGCCTCGAGCTGCGCGACCTTCGCCTTCAGCCCGCGCGCCGAGAACGCCATGTGGTCGATGACGCCCGGCTTCAGCTCGTCGTGCTTGCGCCCGCCGACGATGTGCAGGATGGCCGCGCCATCGGCGTACAGCCACGCGCCCGGAAAGCCGAGGTCGGGGCGGTAGCCTGGCGAAAGGCCCAGGTACTCGCCGTAGAACGCGACGGTGCGCTCGACGTCGTCGGTCAGCACCGTGAAGTGGTTCATCGCATGGACGCTCATCGTCGTCGCTCCTTCGGTCGCGCCAGCCGTCATGCTACCCGTTGGCGCGCGCAGGTGTCCGCCTCGCACGATCGGCATCGCCGGGCCGGGCGCGCGCCGCGCGGGTCATCGCGGGGGCCACGCGGTCTCGAGGAAGTTCTCGATCAGCTGCGTCGCGCCGGGGCCCGCGGCGTCGTTGAACGCGAGCCTCGCATCGCCGCCGCTCCACGCGTGGCCGAGGTCGTCGATCTCGACCAGCCGCACGGCGAGGCGGCCATCGGCCTCCCATTCGCGCACGTGGAAGCCGTGGCCGCGCACCGGCACCTCGTGGCGCGCGTGATCGGGATCGGGGAGCGAGGAGTCCGCGCCGGCGGGGACCTCGAAGCCGTTCCGCGCCAGGTACTGCCGCGCGAGCGCGGCGGCGTGGCGAGCGGCGACGACGTCGTCGTGGCGGCCGTGGATGGCGAGCAGCGGGACCCGCCTGGCGTCGTCGCCCGCCGCCTCGTGCGCCGCGTGCCCGATCGCGGCCACGTCCGTCTCGGGCCCGCGCTTCATCACCGTGAGCGCCGTGAGCGGCGATGTGACCGCGCCGCTCGCGATGCCGGCGACCGTGACGACGGCACGGACGGCATCGCCATGGTGGATGCCGAGGATCGCGGCGAGCGCGGCCCCCGCCGACATGCCGACGACCGCCGTGCGCTCGTCATCGCGCCGCCGCCAGCGCATCGCCTTGCGCATCATCGAGGCGACGATCGCAGCCTCGCCGCGGCCCTCGGCGGTCGCGGGGTCGAACCAGTTCCAGCAGCGGTAGGGATTGGCCTTCTCGGACTGCTTCGGCAAGAGCACGTAGCTGCCGAGCCTGTCGGCGAGCGGCGCGATGCGCGCACCGCGCGCGATCTCCTCGGCGGACTGGTTGCATCCGTGCAGCAGCACGATGAGCGGCATGCGACGGAACCGCGAGGCGCCCTTCGGCACGTAGAGCAGGTAGTCCCGTCGCGGGAGCACCGTCGGGTGGATCGCGAGCCACCCGTTCCACGCCGCGGCGCGTCCCTCGACGTAGCGGCCCGGCGCCGGCTCGCGGCGGAACCAGCGCGCGAGCGTCTCCTTGAGGCGCGACCACAATCCCGGAAGGTCAGGCACGATGATCTCTTCGCTGGCGGAACGACGGGCGCGGGCGCAAGCCGTCGCATGGCGCCCGGACTTTTCGTCGCCTTGCGCCCACGTCCGGCGCCGGGCCGCCCCAGGCCGAACGTGCAAGGTTCACCGGCGCAAGGCATCGTGCCTCGCTCGTCGGGCGACGCCGTCGCGTCGCTGAGCGAGGCGAAGCTGCGCGCCGTCAGATGAGCACGATGTCGAACTGCTCCTGCGTGTACAGCGACTCGACCTGCAGCGAGATCGGCTTGCCGATGAAGTCGCCCAGCCCGGCGAGGCTCTGCGACTCCTCGTCGAGGAACATGTCGATCACCGACTGCGACGCGAGGATCCGGTACTCGCGCGCGTTGAACTGCTTCGCCTCGCGCACGATCTCGCGCAGGATCTCGTAGCAGACGGTCTGCGGCGTCTTCAGCGCGCCGCGGCCGGTGCACGTCGGGCAGGGCTCGCACAGCACGTGCGCCAGCGATTCGCGCGTGCGCTTGCGCGTCATCTCGACCAGGCCGAGCTGCGTGAAGCCGTTGACGGTCAGGCGCGTGCGGTCCCGCTCGAGCGCGCGGTTGAGCTCGGCGAGCACGGCGGCACGGTGGTCCCCGTTCTCCATGTCGATGAAGTCGATGATGATGATGCCGCCGAGGTTGCGCAGCCTGAGCTGCCGCGCGATGACCTGCGCGGCCTCGAGGTTGGTCTTGAAGATCGTGTCGTCGAAGCTGCGGCCGCCGACGAAGCCGCCGGTGTTGACGTCGATCGTCGTCAGCGCCTCGGTCTGGTCGATGATCAGGTAGCCGCCCGACTTGAGGTCGACGCGCCGCGCCAGCGCCTTCTCGATCTCGTCCTCGACCGACGAGAGGTCGAACAGCGGGCGGTCGCCGGCGTAGTGCTCGATGCGGCCGGCGAGCGCAGGCGTGTACTGCGACGCGAACTCGCTCATCCGCTGGTGCGTCTCGCGCGAGTCGACGAGGATGCGCGTCGTCTCCTCGGTGGCCATGTCGCGCAGCACCCGTTGCGCGAGGTTCAGGTCCTGGTAGACGAGGGCGGGCGCGGGCTCCGACGAGCGCGACGTCAGGTCTCGCCACAGCTTGGTCAGGTACTCGATGTCGGCCTGCATCTCGCGCTCGCTCGCGGTCTCGGCCATCGTGCGGATGATGAAGCCGCCGCCGTGGCCTTCCGGGAGCAGGTGCTGGAGGCGGCCGCGCAACTGCTCGCGCTCGGCCTCGTCCTCGATGCGCTGCGAGATGCCGATGTGGGAATCCTGCGGCAGGTAGACGAGCAGGCGCCCGGCGAGGCTCACCTGCGTGGACAGCCGCGCGCCCTTGGTGCCGATCGGATCCTTGATCACCTGCACGAGCAGCGACTGGCCCTCGTGCAGGATGCGCTCGATCGGGCGCTCGGTGCCGCCGTGGCCGTTCTGCCGGTGCTCCCAGATGTCGGCGATGTGCAGGAACGCCGCGCGCTCGAGCCCGATCTCGACGAAAGCGCTCTGCATTCCGGGAAGGACCCGGGCGACGCGGCCGAGGTAGATGTTGCCGACGAGCCCGCGGGCGCTGGTGCGCTCGATGTGCAATTCCTGCACGACGCCCTGCTCGAGCATCGCGACGCGGGTTTCCTGCGGCGTTACGTTGATGAGGATCTCATGGGCCATCGGACGGGAAGGGTGGGGATCATCGAAGTCCTCGTCGGGGCCGCCCCGCTCGGGGCGTCCGCCGTGCATTCGCGTCGCTGGCGCCAGGCCACAAGCGCCCGGTGCCGGGCACGTGCCCGGCACCGTTGGCATCGGTCGTTCCCCCGGTGCAAGGCGCGTGCCCGACACCGGGGGTTCCGGTCATGGTACGGGAAAACCCGCCTTGGCGAGCAGGCCGGCCGTCTCGGCGAGCGGCAGGCCCATGACGCCCGAGTAGCTGCCGTCGAGGCGCGTCACGAAGGCGCCGGCTCGCCCCTGGATGCCGTAGCCGCCGGCCTTGTCGAACGGCTCGCCGCTCGCGACGTAGGAAGCGATCGCCGCCCTGGAGAGCGACGCGAGCGTCACCTTCGACGTCGACATCGCGAAATGGGTATCGTCCCGCCAGCGCAGCGCCACCGCCGTGACGACCTCGTGCGTGCGACCGGCGAGGCGCGCGAGCATCGCCTTCGCCGCCCGCTCGTCGGCCGGCTTGCCGAACACCTCGCCGTCGAGGATGACCTCGGTGTCCGCGCCGAGCACCGGGCGCTCGGCAAGGCGGCGCGCGATCATCGACTGCCAGCCGACGTTCGCCTTGGTGCGCGCGATGCGCTCGACGTAATGCAGCGGCGGCTCGCCGTCGTGCGCGACCTCGGGCACGTCGGGCGTGCGCCCGGCGCCTTCGCGCAGGCGCAGCACGTCGAAGGCGACGCCGATCTGCGCGAGCAGTTCGCCGCGGCGCGGGCTCTTCGACGCCAGCCAGATCGTCGGTGGCGGTTTCGCTTCAGTCACGGTGATAGGGATGCCCGGCGATCAGGCTCGCGGCGCGGTAGATCTGCTCGGCGAGCACGACACGCACGAGCGCGTGCGGGAGCGTGAGCGACGAAAGCGAGAAGCGTGCGGCGGCACGGCGCTTGAACCCCGGGTCGAGGCCGTCCGCGCTGCCGATGACGAAGGCGAGCGAGCCGGTCGACTCGCGCCAGCGCTCGAGGCGCTCGGCGAAATCGCGCGTCGACCACGTCGAGCCCTGCTCGTCGAGCGCGACGACCGTCGCGCCGGCGCACGCCGCATCGAGCCGCCGGCTCTCGGCGTCGAGGACCTGCGGGACGGTGCGGCCGCGGTCGCGCGCCTCGGGCTTGAGCTCGACGAGGTCGAGCGGCCAGTCGCGCGGCAGGCGCTTCGCGTAGTCGGCGTAGCCGGCGTCGACCCAGGCGGGCATCCGGTGCCCCAGCGCGACGATCGCGAGCTTCACGCGTCGCGTCGCGCCGCGGAGTCGCGGCTCACGCCGCGCTCGCCGCCGCCCGGCGGCTCGGGCGCGCGGTCCACAGCTCCTCGAGGTTGTAGTACGCGCGCACGGCGGGCTGCATCACGTGGACGACGATGTCGCCCGCGTCGATCAGCACCCATTCGCCACCCTCCTCGCCCTCGACGCCGACGATCGACGCGCCGGCGGCCTTCAGCATGTCGCGCACGTGGTGCGCGAGCGCCTTGACCTGGCGGTTGGAATCCGCGCTCGCGATGACGAGCGTGTCGGCGAAACTGGTGAGCTTGCGGACGTCGAGGACGGTGATGTCGCGGGCCTTGATGTCCTCGAGGGCGGAGACGGCGATCTTGGCGAGCTTGGCGAGTCGCATTCCAGGGTCAGCCGGCGTAGAGCCGATGGGTGTGAATATAGTCCCAAACCGCGGGCGGCATCAACGCGCGCACCGCCCGCGCACCGTCGCCGCCCTGCGAGAGCGCGGCCCGGATCGCC
The DNA here is from genome assembly GCA_035711225.1 of Casimicrobiaceae bacterium. Lineage (GTDB taxonomy): Bacteria > Pseudomonadota > Gammaproteobacteria > Burkholderiales > Casimicrobiaceae > VBCG01. Next base: position 13,495 of record DASTCK010000280.1, on the reverse strand, counting down.
GATGCCGAGACGTCGTGGGCGACGGTCGGGAGCACGTAGATGCGGCCGGCCGGGCTCGAGATCAAGTCGGCGGCGGAGTCGGCGCGCCGCGCTCGCCACAGCGGGGCGAGCGCCTCGGGGAGCGCCGCCTCGAACGGGTCGCCGGGGCGCGCGGCCACGGCGACGTGGGCGAGCTCGAGGATCTCGCGCCAGCGGTGCCAGGTCGGCAGGCCGCGGAACGCGTCGGCGCCGAGCACCAGGATCAGCGGTCGGCGCGGCGCCTCGGCGCGCAGCTCGTGCAGCGTGAGCACCGTGTAACTCTTGCCGGCCCGGGCGAGCTCGCGCTCGTCGATGGCGATGCCCGGTCGCGTGACCGTCGCCAGCTTCAGCATCGCGAGCCGGTCGGCCGCCGGAGCACCGGGCGCGGAGCGATGCGGCGGATCCCCGGCGGGCACGAGCCGCACCTCGGCGCCGGCGAAGGCGCGTCGCGCGTCGTCGGCGAGCCCCAGGTGACCGTCGTGCACCGGGTCGAACGTCCCGCCGACCAGCACCAGCGGCGACGCGCTCATCCGGGCTGCGCCCGCGGCGCTTCGCTCGCGAGCATCTCCGCATGGTCGATGCGCGCCTCGATCGCGCGGTGCGTCTCGTCGTTGATGAGTCCCGCGTCGAGCATCGACGAGAGCTCCCGCCGCTCGGCGTCGAGCGCGATCGCGAGCAGGCGGCGGCGTGACGCCGCGATGCGGTCGAGCTCGACGCGCCGATCGGCGTTCGCCGTGTGGCGCGCCGCGCGCGTCGCGTACTCGGCGACGAGCTTGCGCGCCTCCGCCGCCTCGTCGCCGCGCGCGAGCGTCGCGGCCTCGCGCTCGAGCGCGAGGGCCGCGGCCTGCGCGAGCGCGATCTCGGCGGCGCGATGCTCGCGCTCGGCGCGGCCGTCGGCACGCAGCGCCAGCGCGCGGACGAGGACCGGGAGCGTGAGCCCGTTGACGAGCAGCGTCAGGACGATCGTCGTCGCGGCGAGGAAGATCACCATGTCGCGCCCGGGAAACGGCGCGCCCGCAGCGGTCGCCACCGGCAGCGACAGCGCCGCGGCCATCGTGACCGACCCGCGCAGTCCCGCCCAGCCGACGAGCAGCACGGCGCGGGGATCGCGCGGCGGCTCGCGCTCCCGGACGCGACGCGACAGGAGCACCGGCAGGTAGGTCCCGGGGTAGACCCACGCGATGCGGACGAGCGTGACGACGACCCAGAGCGCGATCGCGTATCCGGCGAGCGTCGACGGCGACTCGACGCGCACGAGCGACTCGATCGCCGGGCGCAGCGTCACGCCGAGCAGCAGGAACACCATGCCGTTGAACACGAAGAGCACCATCGCCCACACTTCCCACGCGTGCCGTCGCGTGGCCGGCGAGAGGGTGCGCGCGTCGTGCCAGCCCCCGTAGATGCCCGCGGCGACGATGGCCAGGATGCCGGAGACGCCGATGTGCTCGGCGGCGAGGTACGCCGCGAACGGCGACAGCAGCGACAGCACCGTCTGGATCGTCGGGTCGTCGACGCAGACGCGCTTCAGGCCCACGCGCACCATGCCGATCGCCCAGGCGCAGGCGAGGCCGGCCACGACCCCGCCGATCGCGACCCACGCGAGCTCGACTCCCGCCGCGGCGAGCGAGAACGCACCGGTCGCCGCGGCCGCGACGGCGAACTTGAACGCGACGAGACCCGACGCATCGTTGATGAGGCTCTCGCCGTTCAGGATGTGCGTGACACGGCCCGGCAGCGGCAGCCGGGCCGTCATCGACGCGGTCGCCACCGCGTCGGTCGGGGAAACGATGGCGCCGAGCGCGAACGCCGCGACCAGCGGCAGCGCGGGGATCAGCGCGTGCATCGCGTAGCCGACGGCGACGACGGTCGCGAGCACGAGCCCGAACGCGAGCAGGAGCACCGGGCGCATCACGTCGACGAACTCCCGGCGCGGCATGAGCCAGCCGTCCGCGTAGAGGAGCGGCGGCACGAACAGCAGGAAGAACACCGCAGGGTCGAGGTGCACGCGCTCGAGCCCCGGCACGAACGACAGCGCGACGCCGCCGGCGATCATCGCCAGGGGCGCCGGAACGGCGGACCAGCGCGCGATCGCGGCGATGACGGCGAGCGCGAACAGCAGCGCCAGCACGAGTTCGATGGTGACGGCCGGGGGCGTCATCGCGGCAATTCCCGGAACCAGGTTCGGTACCTGGTTGCGTACCTGGTTCCGGAAGTTTCACGGCGCATCAGAAGCTCGACCCCGGCTCGCGCAGGAACGCGATCTCCTCGGGGGTCGAGGCGCGGCCGAGGATCGCGTTGCGGTGCGGGAAGCGGCCGAAGCGGCGGACGACCGCGGCGTGCTTCTCGGCCCAGACATACGGGTCGTGCAGGCCGGTATGGTCGGCCAGCGATCGAAACAGCACGAGCGAGCGCTCCTGTGCCGCCAGGGTCTCCGCATGCTCGAACGGCAGGTAGCAGAACCAGCGCTCGAAGGGGTCGAGCGCATGGTCGAATCCCGCGTCGACGGCGCGGCCCGCGAGGCCGAGCGCCCGCCCGTCGCCCGCGAACGCTCGCGGCGTGCCGCGGTGGATGTTGCGCGTGAACTGGTCGAGCAACAGGATGCAGGCCAGCGTCCCGTGCGGTGTCGCGCTCCAGTCCTCGTACGCGCCGTCGATGGCGGCGTCGACCGCGCCGCCGAAGCGCGCCCGGATCCTGGCGTCGAAGGCGTCGTCCTTTCGGAACCACACCTCGCGCGCGGCGTGCGGCACCGAGCCGAACCAGAACGCGAGGATTTCCCGGGCGAGGGCGTCCATCGGCGTATGATAAGGGCACGCGCGCCGGTCGACCGGCGCGCGTTTTCGATTGCGCCAGCGTCCCCGATGACCGCCCCGGTCGCCACCGATCGCCGCACGCTGGCGCTGCTCGCCGTGTGCCAGGCGCTGCTGCTGACCAACGGCTCGGCGCTGATCTCGATGAACGCGCTGGTCGGCTACGACCTCGCGTCGACCAAGGCGCTGGCGACGCTCGGCGCGACCACCTACGTCATCGGCTCCACGCTCGCGGCGATGCCGGCGGCGCTCGCGATGGCGAGGTTCGGGCGCCGCGCGGGATTCATGACCGGCGCGATGATCAACGTCGGCGGATGCGTGATCGCGGTGCTCGCCCTGATGCAGCGGAGCTTTCCGCTGTTCTGCGCGGCGACCGCGGTCATCGGCGTCTACAACGCGATCGGCCTGCAGTACCGCTTCGCCGCGGCCGAGGTCGCCGCGCCGGCCGACCGCGCGAAGGCGATCTCCTGGGTGCTGGCCGGCGGCATCGCGGGCGGCTTCCTCGGGCCGGAGTCGATGCGTCTTGCGAAGGACTGGTTCGCGACGCCGTTCGCCGGGTCGTTCGTCGTGCTTGCGGCCTACGCACTCGTCGCGCTGGCCGTGCAGTCGCGCGTCCACGTGCCGCGGCTGGTGATCGAGGCGCACGCGGCGTCCCGGCGCCCGCTGTCGGCGATCGTGAGTCAACCCGTGTTCGTCGTCGCCGTGCTTTCCGCCGCGCTCGGCTACGGGATCATGAACCTGCTGATGACCGCGACGCCGCTCGCGATGGACTTCTGCGGCCATCCGTTCTCGCAGGCGGCGTTCGTCATCGAATGGCACGTCGTCGGGATGTACGCGCCGGGCCTCTTCACCGGATCGATCATCAAGCGGCTCGGCGTCCTGAACGTGATCCTGTGCGGCGTCGTGCTGATGGCCGGGTGCGTCGCGGTGGCGCTCTCGGGCGTGTCCGTCGCGCATTTCGTCGTCGCGCTGGTGCTGCTGGGCGTCGGCTGGAACTTCATGTACGTCGGCGGGACGACGCTCCTCACCGAATCGTACGGCCCCGCCGACAAGGCGCGCACGCAGGGCGCCAACGATCTCGCCGTGTTCGCGACGATGGGGATCTCGTCGGCGGCGTCGGGCGCGCTGGTGTCGCTCGCCGGCTGGGAGCGCATGAACGCGGCCGCGCTGCCGGTGCTGCTCGTGGTCTTCGTCGTGGTGGCGTGGTTCGCGCGGTCGCGGCACAGGGCGCCGCGGGCGGCGTAGCGAAGCCAGGGTCGGATCCCCCGACCGTCGCTGACGCGACGGTGACGGAATCCGACCCCTACGTCCGGACCTGCCCGGTGCCCAGCACGACCCACTTGCGCGACGTGAGCCCCTCGAGCCCGACCGGCCCGCGGGCGTGCAGCTTGTTGGTCGAGATGCCGATCTCGGCGCCCAGCCCGTACTCGTGGCCGTCGGCGAAGCGCGTCGACGCGTTCACCATCACCGAGCTCGAGTCGACCTCGCGCAGGAAGCGCATCGCGGCGGCGTGGTCGTTGGTGACGATCGCGTCGGTGTGCTGCGAGCCGTAGCGCGCGATGTGGTCGATCGCGTCGTCGAGCGAGTCGACGATGCGCACCGCGAGGATCGGCGCGAGGTACTCGGTGCGCCAGTCCTCCTCGGTCGCGGCCTTCATCGACGGGACCAGCGCACGCGAACGCTCGCAGCCGCGCAGCTCGACGCCCTTGGCACGGTAGATGTCGGCGAGCGGCGGCAGCACGCGCTTCGCGATCCCCGCGTGCACGAGCAGCGTCTCCATCGTGTTGCACGGCGAGTAGCGCTGCGTCTTCGCGTTGTCGGCGATCGCGATCGCCATCGCGGGGTCGGCGGCCGCGTCCACGAACACGTGGCACACGCCGTCGAGGTGCTTGATCACCGGCACCTTCGCCTCGCGCGCGACGCGCTCGATCAGCCCCTTGCCGCCGCGCGGCACGATCACGTCGACGTGCGCCTCGTCGGCGATCAGGTGACCCACGGCCGCGCGGTCCGTCGTCGCGACGACCTGGACCGCGGCCTCGGGCAGCCCGGCGGCGCGCAGACCCTCGTGCACGCACACGGCGATCGCCGTGTTGCTGCGGATCGCCTCCGAGCCGCCGCGCAGGATCGTGGCGTTGCCGGCCTTGAGGCACAGCGAGGCCGCGTCGGCGGTGACGTTCGGGCGCGACTCGTAGACGATGCCGACGACGCCGAGCGGCACGCGCATCAGCCCGACCTGGATGCCCGAAGGGCGGTAGCGGAGGTCCGAGATCTCGCCGACCGGGTCGGGAAGCGCGACGATCTCCTCGAGCCCGCGCGCCATCGCCTCGATCGCGTTCGGCGTCAGCGCGAGCCTGTCGACGAACGCGGTGTCGGACCCGGCGGCGCGCGCCGCGCCGACGTCCTGCGCGTTGGCGGCCAGCAGCCTCGCCTCGTCGCGACGGATCGCGTTCGCCATCGCGGCGAGCGCGCGGTCCTTCGTCGCCGTGTCGGCGCGCGCGAGCGCCCGCGAGGCCGCGCGCGCGGCCTCGCCGACGCCGCGCATGTACGCGGCGACGTCGTCGATCCTCGTGAGCGGCGGCACGGCGAGGTCGGTCATCCGGCGATTGTAGCCCGGGGCGCGCCGGTGCCCCGCGGAGCGGCCCGGTGCCGCGCCGGCGCAGCGCCGCTGTCGCGAATTGCCATGACGCTCGACGGGGGTAGCGGTAGTCTATGGCCTTCCGTCCTGCCACTGCCCCCGCCGGGGCACGCGCCCGGGCAGACCTGCGCGCGCCGTTGCGGGCAACGCACCCTCGTTCTCCAGGAGATCCCCGTGATTCGACGCATCATTCGCCCGGCCCTCGCGGCGGCCCTCGTCGCCCTCGCGCCCGCCGCGCACGCGGCACCCGAATGGACGGTGACCCCGTACCTGTGGGCCGCCGGCTACGACGGCACCGTCGGCGTCGCCGGTGGCGACTCCGGCCTGGGCGACCGGGTTTCGTTCGACTTCGGCAGCCTGTCCGACAACATGCGCCTGGGCGGCTTCATGCTCAACGCCAGCTGGCGCAACGATCGCTGGACCGCGTTCGGCGACTGGACCTACGCGAAGGTGAAGTCCGATTCGCCCACCAGCGTCCCGGCGCTCTACGGGAGCGTCAACGGCGAGATCAAAGGCAACATCGTGCAGGGCAACGTCGGCTACGACCTCGCCGGCAACGCCAACTCGCACCTCGACGTGTTCGCGGGGGCGCGATTCTACGACCTCGACGTGAAGCTCGGGCTGGGCGGCGGAGCGCTGCAGGACCGCACGCTGCAGGGCGACGCGCAATGGGTGGACGGCGTCGTCGGCGCGCGTTGGGTCGCGCGCTTCGCGCCATCGTGGGAAGCCTACCTGCAGGGCGACGTCGGAGGCGGCGGCTCGGACCTGTCCTACCAGGCCATTGCCGCGCTCGGCTACCGGTTCTCGTGGGGCTCGCTCGTCGGCGGCTGGCGCTACCTGCACGTCGACTACGAGGACGGTCCCTACCGCCTCGACGCGGCGCTCACCGGTCCGTTCCTCGGCGCAACCTTCCGCTTCTGACGCGCGGCGACGGCGCGTCAGCGCCGCACGTCGATGCGCCGCACGCCGTTGTCGCCGCCGATCAGGATCGTGTCGGCACCGCGCCGCGCGAACAGGCCGACGGTGACCACGCCCGCGATCTGGTTCAGCTCGGCCTCGAGCTTGACCGGGTCGAGGATCTTGAGCCCGCGCACGTCGAGGATCACGTTGCCGTTGTCGGTGGTGAACCCCTGCCGAAGCTCGGGCTGGCCGCCGAGGCGCACGAGCTCGCGCGCGACGTAGCTGCGCGCCATCGGGATCACCTCGATCGGGAGCGGGAACTTCCCGAGCACGTCGACGAGCTTGCTGCGGTCGACGATGCACACGAACTTGCGCGACGCCGCGGCGACGATCTTCTCGCGCGTGAGCGCGCCACCGCCGCCCTTGATCATCGCGCCGTGCTCGGTGACCTCGTCGGCGCCGTCGACGTAGACCGGCAGCGGGCCGACATTGTTGAGCTCGTCGACCGGGATGCCGTGCGACTTGAGCCGCTCGGCCGTCCTGACCGACGACGCGACCGCGCCCTTGATGCGCCCCTTGAGCTTCGCGAGCTCGTCGATGAAGCATTCGGCGGTCGACCCCGAACCGACGCCGATCCACGCGTCGTCGACGACGTGCGCGATCGCGTCGCGCGCGACGGCCTGTTTCTGCTGGTCCTGGGTCATGTCGGGGCTCCGCGAGGGAGCCCCGATTCTACGCGCGCCGTGAGCGGGGCGACGCCCGTCCCGGCGCGCGTCGTCGCACCGCCGCCGCGGCCGCCGCGTGCATCACACCGGCGACGGCGCGCAGAAGCGGACGCCCTCGCCGGTCCAGCCCATCGTCGACGTGAACTGGTTGTAGATCGCGAGGCTCGTCGTGAACCGGTGGTTCGGCGCGCCGGTCATGCCGTCGTTGTACATCCGGTAGACGGGAACGTCCCCGACGTCGCACGCACCGGCCACCGGCACGTCGATGTAGAACGCGATCTTCTCGTACGCCCAGTTCGGGTTGAGCTTGACGCCCTCGCACTCGACCGGATCCGCGGTGTAGAAGTGCGAGCTCTTCGGCGCGAAGGCCACGGTGAAGAAGCGGCACACCGGCACGGTGTCCGGCGCAGGGCCGTCCCGCGCGAGGAACTCCTGCCCGGTGCGCACGAACACGCCGCCGTACGCGCCGGCGTCCAGCGCGGCGATCTCGGCCGGATCGGCGGTCATGAAGTAGTGGCCGAACCCGGTGTGGAAGTACTCGACCACCGTGATCGGCGTCGCGAAGGCGACGCGGCCCGCGATCTCGATGCCGACGGAGTCGCGACGCCACGCGTCGAGCGGCGGCGCGGTGCCGGTCGTTTCGGCAATCGCGTCGCAGGGCCCGAAGCCGGTGTCGAAGAACACGATGGCGCTGCCGGCGTCCAGCTGCTGCTGGAACGTGAGCCTCGCGCCGGCCGGGACCGCGACGCCGCCGAAATGGAAGACGGTCGGCGTGTTGACGGGCGAGACGTCGCGGGTGACGGTGGCGGTGCCGACCAGCGGCCCGTCGTAGGTCCAGAGGCGCACGATCAGCGTGATCGTCTTGGGGCCGGGCGTGGTGGTCGAGTGCTGCAGCGTGACGGTGTCGATCGTCACGCCCTGGTAGTTCTCGATGTAGAACCCCCGGCTGAGGTTGTCGCCGGACTCGTCGAAGCTGAACGGGCACTGGAACGTCGTCGCCGACGCGGTCGACGACGGGTCGCCGGTGACGACGAGGCCCACCGAGTCGCGCCGGACCACCGACAACGGCGGCGTCGTGTCGTCGGTCTCGGTGACGCCCGCGCACGGACCCTCGCCCGTGTCGAAATACACGGTCCCGAGGCCGGCGACCAGCGTTTGCGTGAACGTGATCCGCGAGCCGGCGGGCACCGGGACGCCCCCGAAGTCGAACACCGTCTTGGTGTTGGCGGTCTGGATGAAGCGGGTGACGGTGGCGGTTCCGAGCAGCGTGCCGTTGAAGGTGTTGAGGCGCGCGGTCAGCGAGATCGTGCGGTCGCCCGCGACGGCAGCCGAGTGCGACAGCGTCACCGTGCCGAGCGTGGTTCCGGCATAGTTGTCGACGTAGAAGCCGCGGTCGATCAGGTCGCCGCCGTCCGCGAACGCGCACTCGACGGTGACCGCGGTGGCATGGACGGGGGCGCTCGCGAGGATCGAGAGGGCTGCCGCGAGGATCGCGAGCCCACGGGTGAGGTTCATGTCGTGACTCCCGGATGTTGCTGAATCTCCCCGGGTTGATCCTAGGCCCCGTGCCGGACCCGTCGAAAGTGGTCGATGGATGACAAAACACCGACGCGGGTGCCCGGCGCGGCGGCCGAAACGTGCCGCGCGAGGCTACGTCGCGGCGGCGCCGACCGGGACGGGGTGCGCGCGCGGCATCGCGGCGGGCCCGCGACGCCGCGGCGGAGGAAGCGCTACAGCGGCGCGCAGAAGCGGACGCCTTCCGGCGTCCACCCCCGGTTGGCGACGAAGTCGTCGTAGATCGCGGAGCTCTCGGTGAACCGGTGGTTCGGCGCGCCGGTCATGCCGTCGTTGTACAGGCGCAGCACCGGCAGCGTGCCGCCGAGGCAGGTCTGCACGCGCGGAATCCCGATGTAGAACGCGATCTTCTCGTACTGCCACGCGGGGTTGCTCTTGAGGCCCGCGCATTCGACCGGGTCCGCCGTGTAGAAATGCGAGCTCTTCGGCGCGAACGCGACGGTGAAGAAGCGGCACACCGGGACTGCGCCGGCCGCCGGGCCGTCGCGCGCGCGGAAGGTCTGCCCGGTGCGCACGAACGCCCCGCCGTAGGCACCCGCGTCGAGGCCGGCGATCTCGTCGGGATCGGCGGTCGTGAAGTAGTGGCCGAACCCGGCATGGAAATACTCGACGACGGTGATCGGGTCGGTGCGCGCGGTGCGGCCGACGATTTTCACGCCGACCGACGCGCGGCGGAACGTGTCGAGCGGCGCGGCGCTGCCGTTCGTCTGCGTGACGCCCGGGCAGGGACCGAAGCCGGCGTCGTGCGTCACGTCCGGCTCGCCGGACAGGATCTCCTGCACGAAGGTGACCGTCGAGCCGGCCGGCACGTCGACGCCGCCCAGGTCGAACACGGACTCGCTGCGCGTCGAGGTGAGCTGGCGCTGGACGGAGACCGACGCGATCACCGGTCCGTCGAAGGTGCCGAGACGCGCGGTGAGCCGGATGCGGCGCTGGCCGTTCGTCGTCGCGCGGTGGAACAGCGATACCGTCTCGATCTTGACGCCGCCGTAGCCGTCGACGTAGAAGCCCCGCGTCGTCGCGTCGCCGGCGGCGAGCGGATCGAGCGGACACGACAGCGTCGTCGCGATCCCGATGTCGGCGGGCGAGCCGTTGATGACGACGCCCACGCCGTCGCGGACGTCCTCGGAAAGCGGGGGCGTCGTGTCGAGCGTCTGCTTCACGCCCGGGCAGTCGCCGTCGCCACGGTCGTAGGTGACCGCCGCGTCGCCCGCCACGACCGTCTGCGTGAACGCGATCGTCGCGCCGGGGATCAGCGGGATCTGGCCGAAATCGAACACCGACGCGCTCATCGCCGGGCCGATCGTCCGCGTCACCGAGGCGACGCCGAGCACGCCGCCGTTGTAGGCGTACAGCCGTGCCGTCAGCACGATCGTTCGATCCCCGGCGACCGGCGCCGCGTGTCCGAGGGTGACGGTGGACAGCGTGGCCCCGTCGTAGTTGGCGACATAGAAGCCGCGCGAGACCGGGTCGCCGTTCCCCTTGAACGCGCAGTCGACGAGCGCGGCGGCGCCGGCGGACGCGCTCGCGGCGGAGAACAGGGTGGCGGCGGCGAGCCGCAGCGGAGCGCGGAGTCGGATCATGGTCACCCCGAAGCAATCAACGTGCCTTCGGGGACATCCTAGTCTGCGGCGCGCCGCGGCGAAAGCCGAAAATTCTCGCGCGACGGCCATTCTCCCGGCCCGCGCGGGGCGAGGCCGCCCGTCACCGCGGAGCGTCGTGCTTCCTGCGCGGCGGCGGCACGTCCGTGCACACGCCCTCGGCGACCTCGGCCGCGAGGCCCACCGACTCGCCGAGCGTCGGGTGGGGATGCACGGTGCGCCCGATGTCCACCGCGTCGGCGCCCATCTCGATCGCGAGCGCGACCTCGCTGATCAGGTCGCCCGCGTGCGTGCCGACGATGCCCCCGCCGACGATCCGGTGGGTCGTGGCGTCGAACAGCAGCTTGGTGTGTCCCTCGTCGCGGCCGTTGGCGATCGCACGGCCCGACGCGGTCCACGGCAGCAGTCCCTTGGTCACCGCGATGCCCTTGGCCTTCGCTTCGTCCTCGGTCAGGCCGACCCAGGCGATCTCCGGATCGGTGTAGGCGACCGAGGGAATCACGCGCGCGTCGAAATGGCTCTTCTGCCCGGCCGCCGCCTCCGCGGCGACGTGGCCTTCGTGCACCGCCTTGTGCGCCAGCATCGGCTGGCCCACGACGTCGCCGATCGCGAAGATGTGCGCGACGTTGGTGCGCATCTGCGAGTCGACCGCAATGAACCCTCGGTCGCCGACCGCCACGCCCGCCTTGTCGGCCGAGATCTTGTTGCCGTTCGGCGCGCGGCCGACGCTCATCAGGACCTTGTCGTAGGGCTGCGGGCCCTGCGGCGCGCCCTCGCCCTCGAACGTCGCGTAGATCGCATCCTCGCGCGCCTCGACCGCGACCGTCTTCGTCTTCAGCATGATGCGGTCGAAGCGCGGCTTGTTCATCTTCTCCCAGATGCGCACGAGATCGTGGTCGGCGCCGGGCATCAGGCCGGGCATCATCTCGACGACGTCGAGGCGCGCGCCCAGCGTCGAATAGACGGTGCCCATCTCGAGTCCGATGATGCCGCCGCCGATCACGAGCAGGCGCTTCGGAATGTCGCCGAGCTCCAGCGCGGAGGTCGAGTCGAGGATGCGGGGGTCGTCCGGGATGAACGGAAGCCGCACGACTTGAGAGCCGACCGCGATGATCGCCTTCGCGAAGCGCACCACCTTCTTCGCGCCGGTCTTGTCCTGCCCGGTGCCCTCGGTGAGCTCGACCTCGACGTGGTTGGCGTCGAGGAACCGGCCGACGCCGCGGACGACCTCGACCTTGCGCGTCTTCGCCATGCCGGCGAGTCCGCCGGTCAGCTTGCCGACCACCTTGTTCTTCCACGCGCGGAGCTTGTCGAGGTCGACCTGGGGCGCGCCGAAGCTCACGCCGTGCGCGGCCATCGCCTTCGTCTCGTCCATCACCGCGGCGACGTGCAGCAGCGCCTTCGACGGGATGCAGCCGACGTTGAGGCACACGCCGCCCAGCGTCGGGTAGCGCTCGACGATCACCGTCTTCATCCCGAGATCGGCGGCACGGAACGCGGCGCTGTAGCCGCCGGGACCGGCGCCGAGCACGAGCATCTCGCATTCGATATCGGCTTGGCCGGCGTACTCGCCGGCCGCCTTGGGCGATGGGCGATCGGCGATAGGCGGTGGTGCAGGCGTCGGCTTCGCGGGCGCGGCGGCGGGCGCGACCTTCGCGGGCGCCGCGGCGGATCCCGCGCTCTCGAGCACCAGCACGAGAGCGCCTTCGCTGACCTTGTCGCCGACCTTCACGGCGATCGACTTGACGGTGCCGGCCGACGGCGCAGGCACGTCCATCGTCGCCTTGTCGCTCTCGAGCGTGACCAGCGCGTCCTCGGGCTTCACCGCGTCGCCCGGCTTCACCAGCACCTCGATCACCGGGACATCCTGGAAGTCGCCGATGTCAGGGACCTTCACCTCGACCGTGGCCATGGCGGTCGCCTCAGAGCATCGCGCGGCGCATGTCGCCGAGCAGCGTCGCGAGGTAGGCGGTGAAGCGGGCGGCCGACGCGCCGTCGATCACGCGGTGGTCGTACGAGAGCGACAGCGGCAGCATCAGCCTCGGGACGAACGCCTTGCCGTCCCACACCGGCTTGTGCGCGCTCTTCGACACGCCGAGGATGGCGACCTCGGGCGCGTTGATGATCGGCGTGAACGCGGTGCCGCCGATCCCGCCGAGCGAGCTGATCGAGAAGCACCCGCCCTGCATGTCGGCGGGGCCGAGCTTGCCCTCGCGCGCCTTCGCGGAGAGCTCGCCCATCTCCTTCGCGATCTGCAGCACGCCCTTCTGGTCGGCGTTCTTCAGCACCGGGACGACGAGGCCGTTCGGCGTGTCGGCCGCGAACCCGACGTGGAAGTACTGCTTCAGGACGAGGGCGTCGCCGTCGAGCGAGGCGTTGAAGTCGGGGAATTTCTTCAGCGCGGCGACCGACGCCTTGATCAGGAACGCGAGCATCGTGAGCTTGACGCCGGCCTTCTCGTTCTCCTTGTTGAGCGCGACGCGCAGCGTCTCGAGGTCGGTGATGTCCGCTTCGTCGAACTGGGTGACGTGCGGGATCATCACCCAGTTGCGCGCGAGGTTGGCGCCGGAGAGCTTCTTGATGCGCGACAGGGGCTTCGCCTCGACCGGGCCGAACTTCGCGAAGTCGACCTTCGGCCACGGGATCAGGTTGAGCTCGCCACCGCCGCTGATCGCGCCGCCCGCGCCGGCGGCGGACGGGAGCGCCGCCGCGCCGGTGAGGATCTTCTTGACGTAGGCGCGCACGTCCTCGACCAGGATGCGGCTCTTCGGCCCGGTGCCGGTCACCTTCGCGAGGTCGACGCCGAGCTCGCGCGCGATCATGCGCACCGAAGGGGAGGCGTGCGCGACCTTGAAGGCTTGCTCGTCGACGGGGGCGGCGGCGGCAGGCGCGGGTGCGGGCGCAGCCTTCGGCGCCGTCGGCGCTGACGGGGCCGCGGGTGGTGCCGGCGTGGCAGCGGCGGGCGCGGCCTTGGCAGGCGCCGCCGTCGTTGCGGCCGCGCCTGCGGCCTCGATTACCGCGACGAGCGAACCTTCGGAAAGCTTGTCTCCGACCTTCGCCGCGACCGACTTGACGACGCCGGCGACCGGAGAGGGCACGTCCATCGTCGCCTTGTCGCTCTCGAGCGTGACGAGCGCGTCGTCGACCTTGACCGTGTCGCCGGCCTTCACGAGCACCTCGATCACCGGGACGTCGGTGAAGTCGCCGATGTCGGGGACTTTCACGTCGACGGCC
>DASTCK010000279.1:0-39884 GCA_035711225.1 Casimicrobiaceae bacterium | reverse complement strand
CGCCCGATCGGCGCGGCGGCCGCGCTGCCGCGCGACGGGCGCGCGCGCCGCTTCGGTGCCGCGTTGGTCGACACGCTCGACCGCCTGCACGGCCACCTCCCGGATCCGCGCGCGCCGTGGGCGCCTCCGCCGGTCTTCGCGGGCCGCCTCGCGCTGCCCGCGCCCGCGCACGATGCCGCCGCGCTCGGCTTCGCGGCGCGCCGTCTCGCGCAGCAACTGGCCGCGTGGCTGCACGCGCGCGGCCTCGGCGTGCTGCGCTTCGAGCTCGCGCTCGCGCACGAGCGCTGGCAGCACGCGCGCGTCGGCCGTCCCGCGACGACGATCGCGCTGTCGTTCGCCTCGCCCGCGCGCGCGATCGATCATCTCGCGACGGTGCTCGTCGAGCGGCTGGGACGCGTCGAGCTCCCCGCGCCGGTCGAAGGCCTCGCGCTGACGACGCTCGAGACCGCCCCGCTCGCCGGCCGGCTGCTGAGCCTCCTGCCGGGCGACGAGGGCGACGCGCCGGCGGTGCCGCTGGCCGACCGCTTGCGCGCACGGCTCGGCGAAGGTGCGGTCGTGAGCTACGAGACACGCGACGAGCATCGTCCGGAGCGTGCGCTGTCGGCGCTGCCGTCCGGCGCGCGCGTCGAGGCCGGCGCGCCGGTGCCGCTTCCCGGCGCCCCGCGGCCGCTGTGGCTGCTCTCGGAGCCCGCGCCGATCGGCGAATCGATCGCGCACGTCCCGTGGGTGCTGCACGACGGTCCCGAGCGCATCGAGTCCGGATGGTGGGACGGCCACGACGTGCGCCGCGACTACTACGTCGCCGAGACGCCGCGCGGCGAGCGCGCCTGGATCTACCGCGACCATCGCCGCGGCACCGACGACGGCGAATGGTGGCTGCACGGGTGGTTCGCGTAGCCGGGGGGCCGGGATCAGGGACCGAGGTGGCGCGGCCGCCTGCCGGACGCCCCGTACAATCGGGCGATGACCGACACCGCGCATCCGTATCAATCGCTGACGCCCGACCTCGTGCTCGACGCGCTCGACACCGTCGGCATTCGCGGCGACGGCCGGCTGATCGCGCTCGGCAGCTACGAGAACCGCGTCTACCAGGCGATGCTCGACGACGGCCCGCCGGTCGTCGTGAAGTTCTATCGCCCGAACCGCTGGACCGACGGCCAGATCGACGAGGAGCATGCGTTCGTGCGCGAGCTCGCCGATGCCGAGGTGCCCTCGGTGCCGCCGCGCGCGTTCGACGGGCGCACGCTGCACCGCCACGGGGGCTTCCGCTTCGCGGTCTACGAGAAGCGTGGCGGGCGCGCGCCCGAGCTCGACCGCGACGAGGTGCTCGAATGGATCGGCCGATTCCTCGGGCGCCTGCACGTCGTCGGCGGCGGGCGGCGCTTCGGGGAGCGACCCGCCCTCGACGTCACGACCTTCGGCGAGGCGTCGCGCGCCTGGCTGCTCGACAGCCCGTTCCTGCCCGACGACCTCCGCGACGCGTGGACGGCGGCCTCCGCGCTCGCCCTCGACGGCGCGCGTCGCGCCTGGGATCGCGCCGGCGACGTCCACCTGCTCCGGCTCCACGGCGACGTTCACGTCGGCAACGTCCTGTGGGTCGACAGCGGCCCCGAGCGCGGGCCCCACTTCGTGGACTTCGACGACGCGCGCACCGGCCCGGCGATCCAGGACCTGTGGATGCTCCTCTCGGGCGATCGCGCGTCGATGGAGCACCAGCTCGCGAAGGTGCTCTCGGGCTACGAGCGCTTCCGCGCGTTCGACCGCCGCGAGCTGGCGCTCGTCGAGGCTCTGCGCACGCTGCGCCTGCTGCACTATTCGGCGTGGATCGCGCAGCGTTGGGACGATCCGGCGTTCCCCGCGGCGTTCCCGTGGTTCGGCACGACGCGCTACTGGCAGGACCGCATCCTCGAGTTGCGAGAGCAGATCGGCGCGATGGAGGAGCACGCGCTCGCGGTGCCCTGACGACTTCCGGAACCAGGTTGCGAACCTGGTTCCGGTCAGCGCGACGCGCGTCGCGAGAGCGTGCGTCGCGCTGCGACGAGCGCCACCGCGGTGACGAGCGCGAGCGCCGCGCCCAGCGCGAACGTCGCACGAGCCCCCGCGACGTCCCAGAGCGCACCGGCCACCGTGCTGGCGACGAGCATCGAGGCGCCGCCCGCGAGATTGAACACGCCGAACGCGCTGCCGCGCAGGTCCGCCGGCGCGTGCGCCGCGACCATGGCCGAGAAGATGCCCTGCGTCAGTCCCATGTGCAGGCCCCACAGCGCTGCGCCGGCGAACACCGCGGCCGGGCCGCTCGCACAGGCGAGCGCCGCGTGCGCCGCGGCGAGGGCAACGAGGCCGCCGAGCAGCATCGCGTCGCCGCGCCCACGGTCGAGCGCTGCGCCTGCCGGGTACGCGACGGCGGTGTACACGAGCGTCATCGCGACCATCACCCACGGGGCGTGCCCGACGGCGATGCCCACGTCGGCCGCGCGCAGCACGAGGAAGGCTTCCGAGCAGCGCGCGAGCGCCATCAGCGACGCGATGCCGGTGACGAGCCAGAACGCGCCCGGCAGTCGCCTTGCGTCGGCGAGCCCGAGCTTCCTTCCTCCCGCGCCGCCGCGCTTCCGCTCCGGCTCGTCGACGCCCAGCACGATCAGCACGACGGCGAGCACGGCGGGGATCACGGCGATCCAGAACGCCATCCGGAAATCGCCGGCGAACCACGCGAGCGCGCCGATCGCGGCGATCGGCCCGAGAACCGCGCCCACCGTGTCGAGCGCCTGGCGCAGCCCGAAGCTCGCGCCGCGCACCTCGGGCGGCGCGATGTCGGCGATCAGCGCATCGCGCGGCGCGCCGCGGATGCCCTTGCCGACGCGGTCGGCGAAGCGTGCCGCGACGACCCACCCGAGGCTCGGCGCCAGCGCGAAGACGGGCTTGGTGAGGGCGGCGAGCCCGTAGCCCAGCAGCACGAGCGGCTTGCGCCTGCCCACCGCATCGGACAGCACGCCCGAGAACACCTTGACGACGAGCGCGATCGCTTCGGCCGTGCCCTCGATCAGCCCGATCGCGAGCATCGACGCGCCCAGCCCGGTGGCGAGGTAGAGCGGGAGCAGCGCGTGGATGAACTCGGACGACAGGTCCATGCACAGGCTGACCAGCCCGAGCACGACGACACTGCGCGGAATGCCGCGAACCCGGCTCATCGCGCGCGCGACACGCCGCCTGCGGATGCGGACCCTCGCGGCCCCCGCGCGTGGCGCGCGGGACGGGAACGCGCGACGATCCCTTCCGCCACGTTGCAGGTCACCGCGCCCCGGCGACGCGCCGAGCCGAACCGAGTCGAACCGCGCGGCTCAGCGCGCGAAATCGAACGCCGCCGTGAGGTCGCCCGCGTTCGGCCGCACGCCGGGGAGCGGCTCGAGGCCGAAGCGCCTGGTGATGAGCTTGATCACCGACGTCGTGTCGTAGGGCGTCTTGTCGACATGGGCACGCTTCGCGAAGGGCGAGATCACCATCGCGGGAATCCGCGTCCCCGGTCCCCAGCGGTCGCCCCAGCCGGGGCCCGAGGGCGGCGGGACATGGTCCCAGTAGCCGCCGTTCTCGTCGTAGGTGAGGACGATCGCCATGCGGCCCCACTGCGGGCTCTTGCGCAGCCGCTCGAGCACCATCGCCATGTGCGCGTCGCCGGTCGCGACGTCGGTGTAGCTCGGATGCTGCGTATTGCGCCCGACGGGCTTGTAGAACGCGACCTGCGGCAGCGTGCCGGCGTCGATGGCGGCGAGGAAGTCGTCGCCGTCCTTGAGGTGCGCGCGCTCGGGCGAGCCCGGCGCGTAGCGCGCGAAATAGTTGAACGGCTGGTGGTGCGCCTGGAAGTTGGGGCTCGACGCCTCGCGGTTGTAGATGATCGCGCGCTTCGCCTTCGGGTCCTGCCGGCCGTCGGCGAGCGCGGCGTTCCATCCGCCTGCGTACCACGCCCACGACACGCCCTTCGCCGACAGCGTGTCGCCCACGGTCTTCGCGGTCTGCGGCGGCACCGGAGACTTCGCCGGGTCGGCCAGGTCGCGCGAGCCGCCCTCGGCGGGGGGAACGCCCGACGGCTGGTAGGCGGGCTGCGAGGTGTTGACCGCGTAACCGTCGGGCGTCACCTGCCCGTCGAACACCAGCGCAGGGCCCTCGAGTACCGAGGCGGGCGAGTTCGGCCGCTTCCTGAGCCGCCCATCCGGTTCGAGCTGCGCGCGGATCGATGCCGGCGCATCGCGGAACTCCGGCGTGCAGGCACAGACGAGCCAGAAATGGTTGAGGAACGATCCGCCGAACGCAGCCTGGAAGAAGTGGTCGGCGAGCGTGTACTCGCGCGCCCATTGCCACAGCTTCATCGACGAGCCGTCGTAGTGGCCCATCACCCACGAGCCGACGTTGCCCGCCGAGACGAAGCGGTTGTTCGCGCCGCCGGCAATCTGCTCCTGGTTCTGCCAGAACGCGTGGATCGGGCTCGGCACCAGTTTGTCGGTGCTCATGCCGACGGGCGGCGCGTCGATCCGAAACGGGCGGTTCGGCAGGTTGTCCGGGAAGCGCGTGTCGGCCTTGCCGTTGCTGCCCCACACCGGCGGAAGGTGCGGCAGCGGCTTGCCGTCGTGGTCGACCTGCGTCGTCTGCAACGCCGTCGCCTGCGCGACGCCGTCCGCTCCGGGGAACAGCCCGTAAAGGTTGTCGAAGCTGTGGTTCTCCGCGTAGATCACCACGATGGTGTCGATGCGCTCCAGTCCCGCGGACGGCGCGGGAGGGAAACCGGCGCAACCGGCGAACAGCAGGGCGGCGGCGCTTGCGGCGGCGAACAGCGTGGCGATCACCCCACGACGATTCATCGTTTCCTCCTGTGGCGCGACTGCGTCAGGCGAGCACGACCTTCGCACGCACGAGGCCGGCCCGGTCGTGACGCGCGACGACCTCGACCGCCGTCCCCGGCTTCGCGTGCACGACCCATTCGAGCTTCATGCGGTCGTCGGTGACATGGTAGTCAGGCCAGAACGATACGCCGGTGTGCTTGTACGCGCGACCTTCGAGCTGGCCGTGCTCGTCGCGCGCCTTCCCCGACGCGAGCGTCGCGCCGTCCGGCAGCGCGATCTCGGCGATGAGGCCGCGCACCGTCTTGCGCGCCAGCGCGCGCTTCGAGACGTACGAGGGCAGCCATCCGGTGTTCTGCACGACGACCTCGATCTTCCAGGTGCCGTCGCCCAGCGCCGCCGCGCCCGCGTGAACCAGCTCGAGCCTCGGCGACACCAGCGCCTGCCAGACGATCCACGACCAGAAGCGCTCGACCTCGCGCGCGAGGAACGCCGGCGGCGGATTGCTGAACGCGTGGAAGCGATTCCACCCGCCGATCTCGACGCGCCCGAGCTGCGGGTGGTCGAACGGCCGCCACCCCTTGTGCGCCACGCCGCCGAGCTTCTCGTCGCTCCATCGCAGGAGCTTCAGGTCGTCCTCGGGCGGATGGTCGCGGAACCAGTCGATGTACTTGTAGTCGGCGATCCCCGCCTCGCGCATCGGCGACCAGATCTCGACCACCCACACGAACGCGCCGAGGTGCTCGTAGAGCCAGTCGAACGTCCCGCCGATCACCTCCTTCGGGTGGTAGCGGAACTCGTGGTAGACCGAGATCGCCGGATAGCCGGTGCGCTTCTCGCCTTCCTTGCCCACGGCGCGGTAGACCCACAGGTCCTCGGCGTGCATCTCGTCGTCGGGCTGGTGCTCGAAGGGCCGCAGCAGCACGCCGCTCCAGGTGTGGAACGCGGTTCCGCCGACGATGTTGCGGTGGTGCACGATGAAGTCGACGACCGCGCGCACCTCGGGCTCCGACGTGGGGTAAGGCCCGGCGCCCAGCTGCTCGAACTCCTGGCGCCAGCTCGCCGGGAAGTTGCGGTTGAGGTCGAGGCCCTGCGGCGGGCGCTTCACGCGCAACGTGTGGCCGTCGTAGTTGTCGTAGCGGCCCTCGGGCAGGACGCGGTAGTACTCGCCGTCGGTTTCCGCGGGATCGCGTCGGACCATGAGCCGCGGGTCGTCGGCATGCTTCTTCCACAGGCCGTTCGCATCGGGCAGGCGCATCTGCAGGATCAGGCCGTCGCCGTCGACGTCCTCGACGACGAGTCCCTCGGGTGCGTCCTGGTCGAGCGGGTAGTCGCGCGTGCTCGAGCGGATCCAGCGCGGTCGGTCGGCGAGCGCCCATTCGGCCCCGTCGGGGTTGAAGCGCGGCAGCACGTAGAACGCGCGTGTGTCGAGCGCGCGCGCGATGTCGGCGTCGCTGCCGTAGCGCGTGACCAGCGTGTGGACGAGATGGAGCGCCGCGGCCGACGCAGCGACCTCGGTCGCGTGGATGTTGCCGTCGACCCAGTAGGCCGGCTTCTCGTCCGCCGGGCCGGTGCGCGCGTTGGTGACCGTCACCAGCCACAGGTCGCGTCCCTCGTGGCTCTTGCCGATCGATGCGACGCTGCACAGTTCCGGACGCTCGCGTGCCCAGGCATGCAAGAGGTCGGTGAGCTCGTCGTAGCGCAGGAAGCGGTCGGTGGGCGCGGGCGTCATGGGCGGGGCATGGGCGGGGAAGCGCGAGTGTCGGGGCCGCCGCGTGGGCGCGTCAAGCCGACGCGGCTGCCCGGGTTGCCGGCCGGGGACGATCGGCATAAGGTTGCGTGGGGGAGATGGCGCGGCCCGACGATGCGCGGACCGCGCGCGAACGGAGGCACCATGAGACGACGACTCTACTGGTTGCTGCCGGACGTCGAGAGCGCCCGGCGCACGGCCGACGATCTCCTGCTCGCGAAGGTCGAGGACCGCCACATGCACTTCCTCGCGCGGCCCGGCCTTGCGCTGGGCTCGCTGCACGAGGCGTCGGTCCTGCAGAAGACCGACGTGCGCCACGCGGCGATCTCGGGCTCGCTGGTCGGTGCTCTGCTCGGCGCCCTCGCCGGGTGGCTTCTCGCGCAGTATCCGATCGAGGGCATGAGGATCGGCATCGGCGGCATCCTGCTGTTCACCGCGTTCGGCGCGGGGTTCGGCTTCTTCGCGTCGACGCTCGTCGGCACCTCGCTCCCCAACTCGCAGCTGCGCCAGTTCGACCGCGAGCTGTCCGACGGCCGCATCCTCGTGATGGTCGATGTGCCGCTGCATCGCGTCGAGGAGATGCAGGACTACGTGCAGCAGCGCCACCCCGAGGCCGCGTGGCGCGGCGTCGATCCCGCGGTGCCGGCGTTTCCCTAGCGCTCGGACCCCGGTCTCGGACACGGTGTCGGACACCCGTGGCGGACATCGCCGGCGATGCGATGCCCCCAGGTGTCAGACACGTGCCTGACACCCGGGGGTAGCCCCCTCGCCGTGAGCGGCGGAATACCGTATATTCGTACGGTATGGCCGCCGACCTGCTGCCCGGCTACGCCGAGCTCCACTGCCTCTCCAACTTCAGCTTCCTGCGCGGCGCGTCGCACCCCGAGGAGCTGTGCGAGCGCGCGGCGTCGCTCGGCTACGCGGCGCTCGCGCTGACCGACGAGTGCTCGCTCGCGGGCATCGTGCGCGCGCACCTCGCCGCGAAAGACCTGGGACTCGCCCTCGTCGTCGGCAGCGAGTTCGCGCTCGACGACGGCACGCGGCTCGTCCTCTACGCCACCGATCGCGCGACCTATGGCGACCTCGCGCAGCTGATCACGCGCGGGCGGCGGCAGGCGACGAAGGGCAGCTACCGGCTCTCGCGCGCCGATGTCGAGGCGCTCGCGCCGCGCTGCCTCGCGCTGTGGGTGCCCCCGGATCCCCTCGGGCCGGAGGCGAAGCAGCGGTCGCGCACGTCGGCGCCGGCCTCGCTGCCGGCACGCCTGGCCGACGAAGCATGCTGGATCGCCGCCACGTTCGGCGGACACGCGTGGCTCGCCGTCGAGCTCTTCGCGCGCGCGGGCGACGAGGCGCGGCGCGCGGCGCTCGAGGCGATCGGCGGCGCGCACGGGCTGCCGCTCGTCGCGGCGGGCGACGTGCACATGCACGTGCGCGCGCGGCGCGCGTTGCAGGACACGCTCACCGCGATCCGCCTGCGCACGCCGGTCGCGCAATGCGGGCGCTCGCTGTTCCCCAACGGCGAGCGTCACCTGCGCTCGCGCGCGCGGCTCGCGACGCTGCATCCGCCCGAGCTCCTCGCCGAGACGCTCGCGCTCGCCGCGC
This sequence comes from Casimicrobiaceae bacterium, assembly GCA_035711225.1. Taxonomy (GTDB): domain Bacteria; phylum Pseudomonadota; class Gammaproteobacteria; order Burkholderiales; family Casimicrobiaceae; genus VBCG01. The sequence continues at coordinate 31,703 of DASTCK010000279.1, read as the reverse complement.
GCTGCCGGTTCTCGCTCGACGAGCTGCGCTACGAGTACCCCGAGGAAGTGGTGCCGCCGGGCGAGACGCCGGGCTCGCATCTGCGCAAGCTCGTCGAGGCGGGGCTCGCGCGGCGGTATCCGTCGGGTTCGAAGGGGTCGGGTTCGCCTTCGCGGCAGGACGGCGACGCGGGCGCGGCGTCGATCGCGAAAGCGAACCTCACCCTTTGTCCTTCGGAGGTCGGCACGGATGGCGACGGAGCGGCGTACGTCATGGAGCAGCGTGCCGCGCGAGAGGGTCGCGACCAGGGGTCAGGGTCGCGATCGGATGGCGCGGACGCTCCGGGCGAGGCTCGCGCCCCGATCGCGAACCCGACCCCCATGCTCCACGGCGACGCGACCTTCCGCTGCGCGACCGCGCCCGCGGAGGTCCGCGAGCTGATCGAGCACGAGCTCGCGCTGATCGCCGAGCTCGGCTACGAGCCCTACTTCCTCACCGTGCACGACATCGTCGCGTTCGCGCGCGAGAAAGGCATCCTGTGCCAGGGCCGCGGCTCGGCGGCGAACTCGGCGGTCTGCTACGCGCTCGGCATCACCGAAGTGGATCCCGCGCGCATGTCGATGCTGTTCGAGCGCTTCATCAGCAAGGAGCGCAACGAGCCGCCGGACATCGACGTCGACTTCGAGCACCAGCGGCGCGAGGAGGTGATGCAGTACGTCTACGCGAAGTACGGCCGCGACCGCGCCGCGCTCGCCGCGACGCTCATCACCTACCGGCCGAAGAGCGCGGTGCGCGACGTGGGCAAGGCGCTGGGCCTGGGACTCGCCGAGGTCGACCGCCTCGCCGGCGTCTTCGCGTGGTGGGACGGCCGCGCGATCGACCCCGACCGCATCCGCGAGGCGGGCTTCGATCCGAAGGGCCCGTCGATCCGCCGGCTGATCGCGTTGTCGGGCGCGTTGATGGGCTTCCCGCGGCACCTGTCGCAGCACGTCGGGGGCTTCGTGATCGCGCGGGGCCTGCTCGAGCGCATGGTGCCCGTCGAGAACGCGGCGATGGCCGACCGCACGGTGATCCAGTGGGACAAGGACGACCTCGACGCGATGGGGCTCCTCAAGGTCGACTGCCTCGCGCTCGGCATGCTCTCGGCGATCCGGCGCTGCCTCGACATGGTGGGTTCGGGGGTGGCGCCGCGATGGCGGATGCAGGACATCCCCGCCGAGGACCCCGAGGTCTACGCGATGATCCAGCGCGCCGACACGATCGGCGTGTTCCAGATCGAGTCGCGCGCGCAGATGTCGATGCTGCCGCGCCTGCGGCCCGCGAACTTCTACGACCTCGTGATCGAGGTCGCGATCGTGCGGCCCGGGCCGATCCAGGGCGGCATGGTCCATCCCTACCTGAAGCGCCGCCAGGGGCTCGAGCCGGTCACCTATCCCAGCGAGGCGGTGAAGGCGGTGCTCGAGCGCACGCTCGGCGTGCCGATCTTCCAGGAGCAGGTGATGCAGCTCGCGATCGTCGCGGCGGGCTTCACGCCGGGCGAGGCGGACCAGCTGCGCCGCTCGATGGCCGCGTGGCGCCGCAAGGGCGGCCTCGAGAAGTTCGAGGAGCGGCTCGTCGAGGGCATGCGCAAGCGCGGCTACGGCGAGGCGTTCGCGCGGCAGATCTACCAGCAGATCCTGGGCTTCGGCGAGTACGGCTTCCCCGAGTCGCACTCGGCGTCGTTCTCGCTGCTCGTCTACGTGTCGTCGTGGCTCAAGCGCTACCACCCCGCCGCGTTCACCGGCGCGCTGCTGAACTCGCTGCCGATGGGCTTCTACGCGCCCGCGCAGCTCGTCGCCGACGCGCGCCGCCACGGTGTCGTCGTGCGGCCGCCGGACGTCGCGGCCAGTGGATGGGACTGTCACCTCGAGCCTCCACCGGGGTCAGATTTGCATCCGACCCCGATCCCGGGATCGGATTCACATCTGACCCCGCAATGGGGCGGCGGCGGCCCCGCGCTGCGGCTGGGGCTGCGGATGGTGAGCGGCCTCACCGAAGCGGGCGCGCAACGCATCGAAGCCGCGCGCGCGTCGCGCCCGTTCGCTGATGTCGCCGACCTCGCGCGTCGCGCGAGGCTCGATCGCCGCGACCTCGAGGCGCTCGCGGATGCCGATGCGCTCGCCTCGCTCGCCGGCCACCGCCATGCCGCCGTGTGGGACGTCGCGGGCGTCGAGAAGCTCCCCGAGGTGCTCGCCGAGAGCCGTTTCGACGAAGCGGCACCGGCGCTGACAAAGCCGACCGAGGGCGAGGACGTCGTCGCCGACTACCGGCGCCTGGGCCTCACGCTGCGGCGCCATCCGGTCGCGCTCCTGCGCCGCGAGCTGGCGAAGCGGCGGCTCGCGACCGCCGCGGACATCCTGCACACGCCGCACGGGCGCCTCGCGCGCACCGCCGGCATCGTGATCGGCCGCCAGCGCCCCGACACGACGAGCGGCGTCGTGTTCGTCACGCTGGAAGACGAGACCGGCGCGACCAACGTGATCGTCTGGCGCGATCTCGGCGACCGCCAGCGGCGCGAGCTCCTCGGCTCGCGGCTGATGGCGGTCTACGGCAAGGTGGAGCGCGAAGGCGACGTCGTGCACCTGATCGCGGGGCACCTCGTCGATCTCACGCCGCTGCTGGGCTCGCTGCCGACGCGGTCGCGCGATTTTCATTGAGGCGCACCCGCTGGACGCAACGCCCGGGCACCCTCCTTCCAGCGCCCTCGCGCCACCACCACCGCAGCTCGCACCCCGTTTCCCGCCGCCCGTCCACCTCGATGCGTCCGCCTCTGTAAGATCCACGTATTCCCCACGACCCACCCGCTGCCGGCAGGCGGCCGGCGCGACGGAGCGAGCGTGGCACGACCCGACTTCGACATCGTGGTGATCGGCGGCGGCGCCGGCGGGCTCGTCGTCGCGGCGGGCGGCGCGTCGCTGGGCGCGAAGGTCGCGCTGGTCGAGAAGCACAGGATGGGCGGCGACTGCCTGTGGTACGGCTGCGTGCCGTCGAAGACGCTGATCAAGTCGGCCCGCATCGCGCACGAGATGCGCCACGCCGACCGCTGGGCGCTGCCCCCGCACGCGCCCGCGGTCGAGCTGGCGAGCGTCATGGAGCGCGTCGCCGGCGTGATCCGCGGCATCGAGCCGAACGACAGCCCCGAGCGTTTCCGCTCGCTCGGCGTCGACGTCGTGCTCGGCGACGGCAGGTTCGTGGCGCACGACGCGTTCGAGGTGAACGGGCGGCGCCTTACCGCGAAGACCTTCGTGATCGCCACCGGCTCGCGCCCGGCGATGCTTCCGATCCCCGGCCTCGCCGAGGCCGGCGCGCTGACCAACGAGACGGTCTTCGACCTGCGCGAGAACGTGCCCCACCTCGTCGTGATCGGCACCGGCCCGATCGGATGCGAGCTCGCGCAGGCGTTCCGGCGGCTGGGCAGCGAGGTGACCGCCGTCGACGTCGCGCCGCGCATCCTGCCGCGCGAGGACGCGGACATGGCGGAAGTGGTGCAACGGCAGATGGGCGCCGAGGGCGTGCGCTTCCACGTCGAGGCGTCGATCGCGAAGGTCGAGGGCCGCCGCGGCGACATGCGCGTGACGGTCACGCCGAAGGGCGGCGGCGAGCGCGTCGTCGCGGGCACGCACGTGCTCGTCGCCGCCGGGCGCAGGATCAACATCGAGGGGCTCGGCCTCGACGCCGCGGGCGTGAAAGTCGAGAACGGTCGCATCGTCAGCGACGAGCACCTGCGCACGACGAATCCGCGCATCTTCGTCGTCGGCGACGTCGCGGGCGGCTACCAGTTCACGCACGTCGCCGAGCACCACGCCGGCATCGTGCTGCGCCAGGCGATCTTCAGGCTCTTCTGGACGAAGCCGTCGAAGGTGGTCCCGTGGTGCACCTACACCGACCCCGAGCTCGCGCGCGTCGGGCTGTCCGCGGACGACGCGAAGAAGCAGGGCCTCGCGCACGAGACCTATCGCTTCGCGTTCGACGAGATCGACCGCGCGCGCGCCGAAGGCGAGACCGAGGGCTTCGCGAAGCTCGTCACCGATCCCAGAGGGCGCATCCTGGGGGCGGCGATCGTCGGCCCGCACGCGGGCGAGCTGATCGCGGAGGCAGCCCTCGCGGTGTCGAAGGGCATGAAGGCCGGCGACCTCTCATCGTCGATCCATACCTACCCGACGCTCGCGTCGATCAACCGGCGCGTCGCCGACCAGCGGCTCAAGGAAGGGCTCACGCCGTCGGCGAAGGGCTGGATCAAACGCGTCTTCGGATTGCGGGGAAGCTGACCGTGGCCGACGCGGACGCGCCGACCTCATCGGGAAGCCGCTGGCTCAAGCTGGGCCTCCTCGCGCTCTTCGCCGGCGTCGTCGTCGCGTTCTTCGCGCTGGGCGGCGAGCGCTACCTGACGCTCGAGTCGATCAAGGCGAACCGCGACGCGCTCCTCGGGTTCACCGAGCGTCATTACGTAGCCGCCCTGGTCATCGCGTTCCTCGTCTACGCGGGCGCGGTGGCGTTCAGCCTGCCTGGCGGCCTCGCGCTGTCGCTCGCCACCGGCTTCGTCTTCGGCCGCTGGGTCGGGACGGTGCTCGTCGTCCTGGCGGCGACGCTCGGCGCGACGCTCGTGTTCCTCGCGGCGCGCTACATCTTCGCCGACGCCGCCCGCAAGCGGCTCGGCGCCTGGGGCGAGAAGATCAACGACGGCTTCACGCAGAACGCCTTCTCGTACCTGCTGTTCCTCCGGCTGGTCCCGGCCTTCCCGTTCTTCCTCGTCAACCTGGCCCCCGCGTTCACGTCGATCCCGCTGCGCACCTACGTGCTGGCCACGTTCGTGGGAATCATTCCGGGCACGTTCGTGTTCGTGAACCTGGGACAGACGCTCGGGCGTCTCGAGTCGCTCCGGGGGCTCTTGTCCGCCGAGACGCTGGGCGCGCTCGCGCTCCTCGGGGTGTTCGCGCTCGTCCCGGTCGCGATACGCGCGCTCCGGGCGCGTCGCGACGCCCCCTCGGGATGACCCTGGATCCGCCATGAACCCGACCTCTCCCCTCGCCGGCCCCCGGGCAGGCTGGCACTCGCTCGTCGCGGGACTCGTGGTGGCCGCGACGCTCCTGTGGACGCAAGCGTTCGCCCAGGGTCCGGACCCCGCGCCCTTCGACGCCCTGCTCCGCGCGAACGTGGGTCAGGGGCAGGTCAGCTACGCGGGCTTCCAGGACAGCACGGCGTTCGAGGCCTACGTCGCCGGCCTGGCGAAGCCGGCGCACCTCGATGGCCGGGAGGCGACGCTGGCGTTCAACATCAACGCGTACAACGCGTTCGCGATCCAGGGCATCCTCGACGGCCTGTCCCCGTCGTCGACGCTCGGCCGCGTACGCTATTTCCGGCTGAAGGAATGGGCGCTGGACGGCCGCAGGATCTCGCTCAACGACCTCGAGCACCAGGTACTGCGGCCGCTGGGCGATCCGCGAATCCATTTCGCGATCGTGTGCGCGTCGCGCTCGTGCCCGTTCCTGCGCTCGGAGGCCTATACCGCGGCTAAGCTCGACGCGCAGCTCGACGACCAGGCGCGCGCGTTCGTGAACGATCCGTTCCGCAACCGCTTCGACAAGGCGACGAAGACCGCCCACCTGTCGGAGATCTTCAAATGGTTCGACGAGGATTTCCGTGGGGCCGCGGGATCGGTGCAGCGTTACCTCGCACGCTACGTCGCCGATCCGGACGTGGCGCGAGCGCTCGCGCAGGACGGCTACCGGGTCGAATGGATCGACTACGACTGGACGCTGAACGGCACGCCGCCGCGCCGGTGATGGCCGCTGCGATGCGCCTGTCGATCGTCGTGCCGGTGCTCGACGAGGCCGGCGGCATCGCCTCGACGCTCGCGGCCCTCGCGCCGCTGCGCGCCGCGGGGCACGAGGTGATCGTCGCCGACGGCGGCAGTCGCGACGAAACGGTGGCGCTCGCGGCTCCGGGCGCCGATCTCGTGATCGTCGCCGATCGCGGCCGCGCGTCGCAGATGAACGCCGGCGCCGCCCGGGCGAGCGGGGACGTGCTGGTGTTCCTGCACGCGGACACCCGGCTACCGGACGACGCCGTCGACGCGATCGCCGACGCGATCCGCGGCGGCGCACGCTGGGGACGCTTCGACGTGGCGATCGACGGCCGATCGCGCTGGCTGCCGGTCGTCGCGGCGGCGATGAACCTGCGCTCACGCCTGACCGGCATCGCGACGGGCGACCAGGGAATGTTCGTCGAGCGCGCGCTGTTCTCGAGGGTCGGAGGCTTTCCTCCGATCGCGCTCATGGAAGACCTCGCCCTTTCCAGAACCCTCAAGCGCGCCGCCGGCCGGCCCGCCTGCGTCTCGTCGCGCGTGCACACGTCCGGGCGGCGCTGGGACCGCGACGGCGCGCTTTCCACGATCGTCCTGATGTGGCGGCTGCGCGCGGCGTGGGCGCTAGGCGTCGATCCTTCGTCGCTCGCGCGGCGCTACGGCCGTCGCCGTGTCCGGCCGCGCGTGCTGCAGGTGTTCGCGAAGGCTCCCGTTCCGGGCACCGTGAAGACGCGGCTCGCCAGCGCGCTCGGCGAACGCGCCGCGACCGAGGCCTACGTCACCCTCGCCGAGCACGCGCTCGACGTGGCGGCGGAGGCGCGACGCCGTGGCGTGGTGGCGGCCATCGAGCTGTGGTGCGCGCCCGATGCGTCGCACCCGACGCTCGTCGCGTGGGCACGCCGGTGCGGGGCGACGCTGCACGAGCAGCGCGGCACCGACCTGGGCGCCCGCATGCGCGACGCGTTGCACGACGCGCTCGCGCGCGACGCGTTGCCGATCCTGATCGGCACCGATTGCCCGGCGATCGACGTCGGCTACCTCGACGCCGCCTCGCGCGCGCTCGACACCGACGCGATCGTGCTGGGCCCCGTCGAGGACGGCGGCTATGCGCTGGTCGGCGCGTCGCGCGACGTCGACGCGTTCGACGCCATCCCGTGGAGCACGCCCGCGGTGATGGCGCAAACACGCGCCGCGCTCGCGCGCGCGGGCGCCCGCTGGCGGGAATTGCCGCTGCTCTGGGACGTCGACACGGCGGACGACCTCGCGCGGTGGCGGGCGCCGCGCGCCGACGCAGCGTGAGCGCGCGCGCCGCCCGCGTTGCGGGCGCGGCCTCGGTCGCGCTGCTGGCGCTCGCCGGCGTCGCGATCGCGCAGCGCGAGCCCGGCCCCGACGACGTCGCGCCCGTCCCGCCGTTCTCACAGGCCACGCCCGGAGGCGCGCTCCCGCGGCCCTGGATCGAGCTCGCGTTCCCGCTCATCGCCCGCCATACGCGCTATGCGCTCGTGCGCGACGCCGAGGCGGGCGTCGTCGTCCGTGCCGACGCCGACGCGTCGGCATCCGGCTTGAGCGTGCGCCTCGACGCCGCGCCCGACCAGTGGCCGCGCCTCGCGTGGCGCTGGAAGGTGGAGCGCGGCATCGTGAACGGCGACCTCACGCGGCGCTCCGGCGACGACTATCCGGCGCGCGTCTACGTCGCCTTCCGCTACCAGCCGTCGCGCGTCTCGGCTTTCGAGCGTGCCCGCTACGGCTTGATGCGGCTCGCCTACGGGGAATACCCGCCACACGCCGCGCTCAATTACGTCTGGGACGCGCACGCGCCGGTCGGTACCGTCCTGCCGAACGCCTACGAGCCGCGCGTGAAGATGATCGTCGTCGAGAGCGGGACGTCGCATCACGGGCAGTGGCGGGGCTACGAGCGCGACATCGTCGCCGACTACCGTGCCGCCTTCGGCGAGGACCCGCCGCCGATCTCGGGCGTGGGCCTCATGTCCGACAGCGACGACACCGGCGAGCGGGCGATCGCGTACTACGGCGACCTGGCGCTCGGGCACGGTCCCGCGTCGGTCCCGCACTAGCGGCGGCGGCCGCTGCCCGGACGCCCGCGTCCGGACGCTGCGACGATCGGCGCCTCAGCCGACGTCGTGCGGGTCGAGCAGCTCCTTGAGCCGCCAGTTCCAGATCCCGCGCGTGATCCAGACGTAGCGCCGCAGCGCGTCGACGCCGAGGTCGGCGTGGCGCTGCAGCCGTTCGCGCTGCGAAGGCGTCACCTTCGCATCGGGGTGGATGCGCACCGGCGAGGGGTCGGGGCCGCTCGTCCACCACGCGAGCTGCGGCCGATCGACGGCGGGCGCCTGCGCGTACGCGAGCGACGCCACCACAGCGAACGAGGCGGCGACCGCCGCGCGGGGAACCCACCGGAGGGTCGGAAAGGTCGTCATGGCGCCTCCGTGGTCGAGCACGCGACCGACGCGCCGCGCTTCGCCTTGGCGATGGCGACATTGATGCGCTCCTCGGCGGGCACGCCGTTCTTGACGGCGGTGATCTCGGCGAGGATCGAGACGGCGATCTCGGGTGGCGTGCGGCTGCCGATGAAAAGACCGATCGGACCGTGCAGGCGCGCGATCTCGGCTTCCGACAGGTCGAACTCGACGAGGCGCTCGCGGCGCTTGTCGTTGTTGGCGCGCGAGCCGAGCGCGCCGACGTAGAAGGCCGGCGACTTGAGCGCCTCCATCAGCGCGAGGTCGTCGAGCTTGGGATCGTGCGTGAGCGCCACCACCGCGCAGCGCTCGTCGAGGCGCATCGCGTGCACCGTGTCGTCCGGCATCGTGCGCACCAGCGAGACGCCCGGGATGTCCCAGGTCTCGGTGTATTCCTCGCGCGGGTCGCACACGGTGACCTGGTAGTCGAGGCCGACCGCGATCTGCGCGAGGTACTTGGACAGCTGCGACGCGCCGATCACGAGCATCCGGTAGCGCGGCCCGTGCACCGTCACGAGCGTCTTGCCGTCGAACGAGAGCCCGTCGGTGGCGCGCGCGGGATGCAGCGTCGCGAATCCGCTCGCGAGCTCGAGGCGCCGCTGCACGAGATGCCCGGCCTCGATCTCGCGGAGCAGCGCGAGGATGCCCGACTCGCGCGTGAGCGGCTCGAGCACGAGGCGGATCGTGCCGCCGCACGGCAGCCCGAAGCGGCGCGCCTCGTCCGCCGAGACGCCGTAGGTGACCACCTCGCAGCGCTGCGCCGTCATGCCCTCGCGCCGCGTGCGCTCGATGATGTCGTCCTCGATGCAGCCGCCGGACACCGACCCGGCGACGTGGCCGTCGTCGCGCACGGCGAGCATCGCGCCTTCGGGGCGGGGCGAGCTGCCCCAGGTCTTGACGACGGTGACGAGCAGCACACGCCGGCCCGCTTCGAGCCATTCGGCACTGCGCTTGAGGACGTCGAGGTCGACGCTGTCCATGGCCGTTTCCCTTCAGAAGCGCAGCCCGCCCTTGGAGGCGAGCCACGCGAGCAAGACGATGATGGCGGCGATCGCGGCCCATCGCACCCAGGTGCGGGCCGCGGCTTCTTCGGCGACGGTGGGCACCTCGGGCGGAGCCTCTTCGGCCGCCGGCGGGGCGAGATGCGCGGCGAACCGCGCGAAGAAGTCGTCGGCGAGCTTCGCGGCCGCCCCGTCGACGAGCCGCGAGCCGATCTGCGCGATCTTCCCGCCGACCTGGGCGCTCGCGGTGTACGCGAGCGCGGTGCCGCCGTCCACGGGCGCGAGGGTGACCTTGGCCTCGCCGCTCGCGAAGCCGGCCGCGCCGCCCTGTCCGTTGAAGCGCAGCGTGTAGCCGGTCGGCGGCGTCGCATCGATCAGCTCGACGCGACCGTTGAAGCGCGCGGCCACGGGGCCGATCTTCGTCGCGACCGTCGTCGCCCACGCACCGTCGCCGTCCTGCTCGAAGCGCTCGCAGCCCGGGATGCACGCCTTGAGCGTCGCCGGGTCGTTCAGGGCTTCCCAGACGCGAGCCGGCGGCGCGGGGACGATGCGGGTGTTCGAAAGGTCCATGGCGGGTCGCCCACGGCAGCCGGCCATGGGCACGCAATGTGCTACTTTAGCCGATGACCATGGATACCGACACCCATCATGCCCGCGACACGCGCGACGTCCGCGTCGCCCAGTCGCTCCTGCGTCTCGGGGCGAGCGTCGCGGTGCACGCCTCGCTCCCGCTGGCCGACCTGATCGCGCTGGCGCAGCAGGCGGCGGAGCGCGGCACGTCGCTGACGTTGCGCGGCGCCCAGGAGCGCTCGACCGCCGACCTCGAGCGCGTGGCGATGGCCGGCCGCGGCCACGTCTCGTTCGATCTCGCGAGCTAGGCCGCGCCCCGGCGTTTCCTCGGGCGCCGGCCCCCGGCGGGCCGGAACGCCTCGACGAATCGCCGGCCCGACCCGGCCGGCTCGCGCCCCTCGCCCGACCGGGTCAGCGCGACCGCCAGCGCCTCGAGCGAGGCGAGGTTGTGGACCGGCAGGAAGTCGTCCACCCACGGCAGCATGGCCCGGATGCCCGCCGGGCGCGCCTCGAAATCGGCGTAGCGCAACAGCGGGTTCAGCCACACGAGCCGCCGGCAGGATTTCGCCAGGCGCTCCATCTCCCCCTCGAGCCCGACGCCCGCCTCGGCATCCAGCCCGTCGCTGATCAGCAGCACGACCGCGTTCTGCGCGAGCAGGCGGCGCGACCAGCGACGGTTGAACTCGGCGAGCGACGCGCCGATGCGCGTGCCGCCGGCCCAATCGGCGACCGCCCCCGCGACGCAGGCGAGCGCGACGTCGACGTCGCGATGCTTGAGGTGGCGCGTGACGTTGGTGAGGCGCGTGCCGAACAGAAGCACGTGCACGCGATGGCGGTCGTTGGTGATCGCATGCAGGAAGTGCAGCATCATCCGCGTGTAGCGGTCCATCGAGCCCGAAATGTCGCACAGCACGACCAGCGGCGGCGTGCGCTGCGTGCGCGCGCGGAAGGCGAGCGGCGCGGCCGCGCCCGCCGCGCCCATCGCGCGACGCAGCGTCGCGCGCAGGTCGACGCGCGCGCCGCGGTCGTCCGGCCGCGTGCGGCGCATCGCGACCTTCGGCAGCGGCAGGCGCAGTCTCGCGATCATCCGCTTGACCTGCGCGAGCTCCTCGGCGGTCATCGTCGCGAAGTCGTGCGTCTGCAGCACCTCGCGCGGCGAGAACGTGAACGCCGCGTCGAGCGTCACCTCGTCGCTCTCCTCTCGCGGCGGCTCGTCGCGCGGCGGCGTGAGCGCCTGCGCGAGGCGCGCCGGCACGTCGGGCGGGGCCGGCTCGTCGCCGGTGCGGCCCTTCGCGCGCGGCAGCAGCGCGGCGGCCATCCGCTCGAGCAGTTTGGGATCGCGCCAGAACAGCTCGAACGCCTGGTCGAAGAGCTCGAGGTGATCGCGGCGCGAGCACAGCACGGCGGCGAGCGCGGCGCGGAAATCGCTGCGCCGGTCGACGCCGACCGCCTCGACGGCGGCCAGCGCGTCGATCACCTTCGCGGGGCCGAGCGGCAAGCCCGCGCCGCGCAGGACGCGCACGAAGTGGAGCACGTTGTCGGCGAGGAAACCGCGCGGCGGCAGCACCGCGAAGCCGGCGCCGCGTGCGATCGTCGTCGAGCCGGTCATCCGGGGCGCCGCTAGATCGTGAGCTTGCGCAGCGTCTCGGGCGAGCGGATCACCGCCTTCTGGCGCGCTGGCGGCGCGGCGTAGAGGCCCGCCGGCGGCCAGGTCTCCAGCCGCACGACGGGATCGCCGCCTGCGCACGCCGGGTCGAAGCGCACGCGCACCTCGTCGCCCGTCGCGGCGCCCGGCGAGAAGCATGCGCGGCCGAGCTTCGCGTTGAGCGGTGCGAGAACGCTGCCCGCGACGAGGTCGGCGGCAGGACCGCTGCCGGCGAGCTCCAGGTCCCAGGTGCGCGCCTGCGCGCCGGGCAGCGCTCGAGCGGCCAGGACTGCGGGGAGGCCGACGAGTTCGCGGGCGACGAGGTCCGCCACCCTGGCGTCGGCGAGGCCCTCGACGACCATCGCCACGCGACGCGTGGCCGGGCTCACGTGCCTGAGGAAGAAGTCGCGCGAGAACGCGTCGGCGATGCGCGCGCCGATGGCCTTCAGCGCCTCCTCCTCGGTCGCCCAGGAGCCGCTGCCCGCGGGCAGCGTCGTGTCGTGGTAGATCTCCTCGCCGGTCGCCCGGTCGACGCACTTGATCGTCCACGACGTCAGCGCGAACTTGGTGACGACGATGCCGGACGCCTCGAGCCGCGTCGACAGCCTGCGGATCCTCGCCTCGCCGCTCACTGCGAAGTCCGCGGCCCTGCCCGCGTCGGGCGCGTCGTCGCTCCAGGTGCGAAAGCCGAACGACTTGATGCGCTCCTTCAGCAGGTTCTCGGCGACCGCCGAGCGCTGCGGCGGCGCCTCCGGCCGGTCCGCGTCCCGGGAGACGATCGCGATCGAGATGCGCGGATCGCCGTTCGCGCGGATGAGCTCGATGCGCTCGCTCGCGGTCATCTCGTTCAGCGACTTCTGCACGGCGCGCACGTTGACGATCGCCTCGGTGGTCATCGTCGCGAGGCCGTTGGCGGCCACCAGGGGCTCGCTTTCCCGCACGACGGTGCGGATGAACTCACCGCTGCGCGCCGCGAAGCGCGGCGCGACGGCGTCGTAGTTCGACGCGAGCGACGCGCGGTCGACCAGGAGCCCGAGCGCCTTCGCGACGACCTGTCCGCGCGCGTCGGCGCGGAGGTCCGCCTGCCATTTCGCCGGGTCGCCCTGGTAGCGCGGGTCGCTGGGGTCCGCCCAGCCCGCCGCCGAAATGACGACGGTGCCGGGCTCGGCGGCGGCGGTCGGCGCGGGCGCTGGTGCCGAGGCGACGGTGCCCGGACGCTCGCCCGCCTCCGCGGGGGCTTCTGCAACGCGAGTCGCCTGCTGGGGCGCGACCGGCGGGGCCCCCGCGAGCTTCCCGGCGTCGCTCGCCGAGCGCTGCATCCACCACCACAGCGCCGCGGCGATCACCAGCGCCACGACGGCGACGACGATCGCGACCGCGGTCATCGGCGAGCGTGGCAGCGTCGTCGTGGCGGAGGGGCCGGCGTACGCCGGCGGTGCGCCCACCCTCGGCGGCGGCGGCTCGGGGGACGCGGCGCGCGGAATCGTCGCGGATGCCGCGGCTACCGTGGCATCGCTGGACGCCGCCGCACGGCTCGCTGCAGGAGTGGCGACGACGGTCGCCTCGCCGTCATAGGGCGAAGGGCCCGCCGCCGCGGCGCGGGGCGCCCCCGGCATCGCGAGGACCCGCAACGCGGTCGCGAACTCCCCCGCGGTCGCGTAGCGCTCCTCCGGCTTCTTGGCGAGCGCCTTGCGGACGATCGCGTCCATCGCGTCGGGGAGCTGCACGTTCAGCGTCGACGGCGGCAGCGGATCCTCCTTCAGCACCTTCTGCATCGTCGTCGTCGTCGCGGCGCCGCCGAAGGGACGTTCGCCCGTGACGAACTGGTAGAGGATCACGCCGGTCGAGAAGACGTCGGTCCGACCGTCGACCGGCAGCCCGAGGATCTGCTCGGGCGACATCGAGCTCGGCGTCCCCATCACCTGCCCGGCCTGCGTCAGCGACGACGACTCGAGGTGCGCGATGCCGAAGTCGGCGACCTTGACCGTGCCGTCGTCCTGCACGAACACGTTCGCGGGCTTGATGTCGCGGTGGACGACGCCCTGCCGGTGCGAGTAGTCGAGCGCGTCGAGGATCTGCGCGGTGAGCCGGATCGCGTCGGCGGTCGCGAAGCGCTCGCCCGCATCGAAGCGCGACTTGAGGTCGCGGCCCTTCACGTACTCCATCGCGATGAACGCCGTCCCGCCATCCTCGCCGAAGTCGAAGATCGAGACGATGTTCGGATGGTGCAGGCGCCCGGCGGCCTCGGCCTCGCGACGGAATCGCGCGACGACGACCGGCGCCTCGCTCGACCCGAGCTGGTCGGCGCGGATCGTCTTCAGCGCGACGACGCGCTTGATCAGCGGGTCGTAGGCCTCGTAGACGACGCCCATCGCGCCGCGCCCGAGCTCGCGCCGGATCTCGTACCTGCCCAAGCTCTGGATGTCCGCCATGCCCCGATCCCGGTTCCCGAAAGCGCCGACGCCGGCTCCCGGCCGGCGTCGGCTCACCGCACGCCACGAACCTCCGACCCTCGGCCGGCCCCGAACGGACGACCGCCGGCCCGCGGCTACTTGTACTTCGAATCGATCTCCCACACCGACTTCTGGACCAGGCGCTGCACCATCGTGTCCAGGCCCACGCCGCCCTTCTGCGACTGCGATACGCCGAGGACCGAGCTCGACGTCGCGCCGACCTCCATCTTCTCCTCGGTATAGCCCTGCGCGACCTGCTCGGTCGTCTCGGCGTTGATGACCTTGTAGCGCATGCCGATGATCCAGACGCTCGTCGCTTCGTTCGACTGCACCGAGCCGATGCCGCGGCCGGCGACGGTGCCCGCCTGCGCGCCGCGCCACGACCCGCTGAACACGCCCGCCAGCGCCGCCATGTCGCCGATCGCGCGGCCGTCGAAGCCCGACTGCGCGGCGGCGATCTGCTCGGTCTTCAGGATGTCGAACTTGACGACGTACTTGGTGCTCCTGAGCTTGCCCATCCGCAGGAACTTGCGCGCCTGGTCGGGATCGCCCAGGTTGTAGGCGAGCTCGAACTCGCGCAGCATCGGCCCGAGGTTGCTTCGCTCGAGCACGGGGAAGTTCGCGTTCGCGAGCTCGAGCTCGGCGTAGTCCGCGATGTTGTTCGCCGTGAACTTCTGCGTGAAGTTCGCGTTGTTGCTCTTGATCTCGCCGGGGATCACGATCAGCGGCGGGCCCTTCTTGTTCTTGTTGACGTAGTCGACCGACTGGTAGAGGGCCTGGTCCGCCGACTGGTTCGCCTGCTGCGAGGTCTTGCTTCCCGCGGTCGGCGACGGGTTGCCGAAGGTCGGCTGCGCCGTCGCGGGGGCCGCGACGAGCGCGGAGGCGAGCATGGCGGCCGCAGCCAGCGCGCGGGGGGGGACGGGCGGGTTCATGGGACCTCCCTTCGTGAGCGTTCGTGTCGCCGGGGTCACGGTTTCTTCGGGGCGGAGCGCGCCGGCGCGCCGAAGCCCGCGTTGCGGCAGTAATCGGCATAGAGCGAGGCGACCACCGCGTCCGCCTCCTCCTCGACGAGCGTGAGCGCCATGCGGCCGACGTCGGCGCCGGCATAGGATTGCGAACGCGCCTCGGCCGTCGCGACCTGACGGCCGTCGCTGCCGGCGAGCGTGAAGCCCAGCGTCACCGACACCTGGTTGACCGCCATCACCGGGTTGCGCGTCGCCTGCGAGCGGATGAGCCCGCGCAGCACGAAGCTCGCGCCGAGGCGCTTCGACGCGGACAGCGCCGCGTCCGGGTCGTTGCGCATCGTGGCCTCGATCTCGGCCTGCGCGACCTGGCGGCGGATCTCCTCGGGCGTGTAGGTCCGCAGGCCGAGCCCGCGCAGCCGGCGATTGATCGCCTCGTAGTGCGGCCCGTAGTTCTGCTGCTGCGCGACGACGTAGCCGTCCGAGCGCTCCTCGCCGATCACGACCATGATCTTCTTGTTCTTCAGGTCCGCGCGGCACGGCGTCGAGAGCTGCACGGCGATGCGATTGTCGCGCGCCTCGCGCTGGGCGCGCTCCTCGTCGTCGGGCTGGCTGAAGCTGAAGCCCTGCCCGCGCGCCTGCGGCGCGGCGAACGCCAGCGCGAGCGCGAGCGCGAGCCGCACGAAGCGGGTGAGCGAGGGACGCGGGGCGTTCATCGGGAGGGACGACCGGCAAGCGTAGCGCAAGGCGCCCGCCGATGCCACAGGAACGGGCCGCGAGCTGTACGAGACCGCGCGCAGCCTACAGCCGCATGCCCGACTGCTGCGCCTCGGCGACGAGCTTCGCGGCGATCTCGGGCGTGATCGCGCCGACGTCGTCCTGGTACTTGAGCAGGACCCCGATCGTGTCGGCCACCGTCGCCGGGTCGAGCGCGATGCGATCGAGCGCCACCAGCGCTTCCGCCCAGTCGAGCGTCTCGGCCACGCCGGGCGCCTTGAACAGGTCCTTGGCGCGGAGCGCCTGCGTGAACGCCACGATCTCGCGCGCGAGGGCCTCCGGCGCGTGCGGGCACTTGCGCCGCACGATCTCGAGCTCGCGCACCGCATCCGGGAAATCCACCCAGTGGTAGAGGCAGCGGCGCTTGATCGCGTCGTGGATCTCGCGCGTGCGGTTCGAGGTGATCACGACGGCGGGCGGGTGCACGGCGCGGATCGGCCCGAGCTCGGGGATCGTCACCTGATACTCGGCCAGCACCTCGAGCAGGTACGCCTCGAACGGCTCGTCGGCGCGATCGAGCTCGTCGATCAAGAGCACCGGCGAGACGCCGTCGTGCGGCGCGAGGGCCTCCAGGATCGGCCGGCGCAGCAGGAACCGCGTCGTGAAGATGTCGTGCGCGAGCTCGTCGCGCACGACGTGCCCGCCCGCTTCGGCGAGCCGGATCTCGATCATCTGGCGCGGATAGTTCCACTCGTACACGGCCGAGGCGGTGTCGAGCCCCTCGTAGCACTGCAGGCGGACCAGCCGGCGGGCTTGCGCGGCGGCGAGCACCTTCGCGACCTCGGTCTTGCCGACGCCCGCCTCGCCTTCGAGGAAGAGCGGCCGCCCGAGCTTGAGCGACAGGAACACGGCGGTCGCGAGCCGGCGGTCCGCGACGTAGTCCTGCGAGGCGAGCAGCGCGAGCGTCTCGTCGACGCTGGCGGGCGGCGCGGCGGGGAGGGACGTGGGGGCGTTCATGGGGCCTGACCGCGGCGCCATGCCACGGGCCCCAAGGATACCAATGTTGCCTCCGCCCCGCCCGGCGTCGCGGTCATCGGCGCCTGCCGTCGTTCGTCCGCACGGCGCGTCGTCCGTCCGATCGTCGAGCGCGGCGCCGCGGGTGGCGACGTAACGCACGGGACGGCAGCGCAATCCGCGTTCGCATCGCGGCCTGCGCGGTCGCCTCACGGACGTCATCGCCTCGAGCGTCGCCGTCCTTCCTCCTCCATCGTTCCGAAAGGATTCATCGTGCAAGCCTTCGTTCCCCAAGCGCGCGTCGCCCTGCGCGCCACCGCGCTCGCCGCGGGCCTCGCCCTCGCGGCGCCGGCGCTCGCCGACGCCGACCCGTACGCCATCACGCGACTCGTTTCCGACCAGCCCGGCATCGCCGCGATCCAGGACACCGATCTCGTCAATCCCTGGGGCATCGCCTTCAACCCCAACGGCACCGCGTGGGTCGCCAACAACCGTTCCGGCAAGGCGACGCTTTACGACGGCAACGGCGTCAAGCAGGGCCTCATCGTGACGATCCCGTCGAACGGCGCCGGGCCGGGCACGCCCACCGGTGTCGTGTTCAACGGCACGACCGACTTCAAGTTCGCCACGACGCCCGGCGCCACGCCGGTCGCCGCGTCGTTCCTGTTCGTGAGCATGGACGGCCTCGTGTCGGCGTGGGCGCCCGGCCTCACGACCGCGGTCCCGGTCGCGACGGGTCCGGGGGCGGTCTACACGGGCGTCGCGATCACCGGCAACGGAGTGGTCAACCGCCTGTACGCCGCCGACTTCTTCGGCGGGAAGATCGACGTGTACTCGAACGCGTTCGCGCCGACCACCGTGCCCGGCGGGTTCGCCGACCCGACGATCCCGCCCGGCTTCGGTCCGTTCAACGTCACGGCGATCCAGGGCAACCTGTACGTCGCGTACGCGAAGATCGGCGACGGCGGCGTGGAGAGCGGCGCGGGCAAGGGCTTCGTCCGCGTGTTCGATGCGGACGGCTTCCCCGTCGACCGCGGACTGTCGCGCGGGCATCTCGACGCACCCTGGGGGATGGCGCTCGCCCCCGCCGGCTTCGGCAGGTTCAGCAATCGGCTGCTGGTCGGCAACTTCGGCGACGGCGTGATCAACGCCTACGACGCGGCCAGCGGCAACTTCGTCGGACGCGTGCGCACGAGCCCCGGCAAGCCGCAAGGCACCGATGGCCTGTGGGCGATCGCCTTCGGCAACGGCGTGCGCGCGCAGCACACCGACGCGCTGTTCTTCGCCGCGGGCGTCGACGGCGAGACGCACGGCCTCTACGGCCGCATCGACGTCGACGAGGAGTGATCGCGACCGACGTCGCGACAGGCGGAATCGCCGCCCTGCGTGCGAACGGCCCGGCGAGACTCGCCGGGCCGTTCGCCTGTCACGGGCGCGCATCGCGTCCGCCACCGTCGCGGGCGGCGTAACGAACGCCGCAGGAATAGCGACGCGCGGCCGCGTGTTCTACCGGTAACGGCATCCGCACGCGCGCCTTTCGAAGCGCGCCGTCCCGGCGATGCCGCCTGGCGACGAGCCCCGTGCATCGCGCACGTCCGCGCTCGTCTTGGACATTTCCTCGCGCGGAAAGGATTCCCCATGTTCGCGTTCATGTCGCCTGCACGCTTCGCTACGCGCGCCGCGGTGCTCGCCGCCGGCGTCGCACTCGCCGCCCCGGCCGTCGCGGATCCCGCACTCTACGAGATCACGCCGCTGGTCTCCGACGTCGAGGCGCTCGCGCCGACGCCGGCCGACCCCGACCTCGTCAATCCCTGGGGTGTCGCGTTCAACCCGAACGGCTTCGTGTGGGTCACCGACAACCACAGCGGCAGGTCGACGCTCTACGACGGCAACGGCGCCAAGCAATCGCTCGTCGTGACGATCCCGCCGGCGGACGGCACCGGCACCGGCTCGCCGACCGGCATCACGTTCAACGGCACGAGCGATTTCAGGATCGCCGTCACGCCGGGGGCCACCCCGGTCGTCGCGCCGTTCATCTTCGTGAGCGAGGACGGTGTCGTCTCCGCCTGGGCCCCCCCGCTCACGACCGCGCAGGTCGTCGCCACGAATGCCGCCGCCAACTACAAGGGCGTGGCGATCGCCGGCGACGGCGAGGCCAACCACCTGTACGCCGCCGATTTCACCGGCGGCAAGATCGACGTCTACACGAATGCGTTCGCGCCGACGAGCGTGCCCGGGGGCTTCGCGGACCCGTCGATTCCGCCCGGCTACGGCCCGTTCAACATCATGGCGTTCCAGGGCAACCTCTACGTCGCCTACGCGAAGGTCGGCGACGAGGGCGACGAGGTCGCGGGGCCGGGACTGGGCTTCGTGCGCGTGTTCGACGCGGAAGGCTTCCTGCTGAAGCGGCTCGTCTCGCGCGGGCCGCTCGATGCGCCGTGGGGGATGGCGCTCGCGCCGGCCGGGTTCGGCAGGTTCAGCAATCGCCTGCTCGTCGGCAACTTCGGCGACGGCATGATCAACGCGTTCGACCTCGCGACCGGCAACGCCGTGGGCCGCCTGCGCACGGGCAAGGGCAAGCCCGAGGGGATCGAGGGACTGTGGGGGATCGCGTTCGGCAACGGCGTGCGCGACCAGCCGACCGACGCGCTCTTCTTCGCGGCCGGCATCGACGACGAGACGCACGGCCTCTACGGCCGCATCGAGGCGACCCTCGGGGAAGAGTAATGGCGCCCGGATGAAAATGAACCTTCGCCGCCGCTCCCGCGGCGGCTTTCACCCATCGGACCGCCCAGGAGCGGGCGGCGCATCACCGCGCTCGTCGGTGTGCGTCGTCCGCGAAGGCGAACGCATCACCTTTCGGGAGCCATCTCCACGGCACGAGCCGCCATCACCGACACGAGGTGCGCGCGGTAGGCCGCCGAACCATGGAGGTCGGTGTTGAGGCCGTGCGCGTCGACCTTGACCGCCTTCGCCGCGGCGGGCGTCCAGCTCTTCGCGAGCGCCTCCTCGAGCGGCTTCGATCGGAACACCGACGACGCGGCGCCGGTCACCGCGACGCGAACGCCCGCGGCGGTCTGCGCCACGAACACGCCGACCAGCGCGAAGCGCGAGGCCGGGTTCGGGAACTTCACGTACGCCGCCTTCCTCGGGACCGGGAACGACACCGACACGATGATCTCGTCGGCCGCGAGCGCCGTCTCGTACATGCCCGTGAAGAACGCGTCGGCACCGATCTTGCGCTTGTTGGTCGCGACCGTGGCGTTGAGCGCGACCACCGCCGCTGGCCAGTCGGCCGCGGGATCGTTGTGGGCGATCGACCCGCCGATCGTGCCCATGTTGCGCACCTGCCGGTCTCCGATGCCCTCGGCGAGCGCGGCCAGCGCCGGCAGCGTGCCGCGCACGACATCCGACGAGGCGACTTCCGCATGCCGCGTCATCGCGCCGATCACGACCGCCTCACCCTCCTTGCGGATGCCCTTGAGCTCGGGGATGCCCGACAGGTCCACGACGTGGCCCGGCTGCGCGAGCCTCAGCTTCATCGCGGCGACGAGGCTCTGCCCGCCCGCGAGCGCCTTGCCGCCCGTCTTGCCGAGCGTCGCGGCGGCGTCGGCGAGCGACTTCGCGTGATGCAGTTCGAATGCGTACATGTGCGCTCCCTCAAGCGTGCTTCGCCGACTGGATCGCCGACCAGACGCGGTGCGGCGAGGCCGGCATGTCGAAGTGCTTGACGCCCAGGGGCGCCAGCGCGTCCATCACCGCGTTCATCAGCGCCGCCGGCGCGCCGATCGCGCCGGCCTCCCCGCAGCCCTTCGCGCCGAGCGGGTTGTGCGTGCACGGCGTGACCTTCGTGCCCACCTTGAACGACGGCAGGTCGTCGGCGCGCGGCATCGCATAGTCCATGTAGCTGCCGGTCAGGAGCTGCCCGCTCTTCGGGTCGTAGACGCAGTTCTCGAGCAACGCCTGTCCGATGCCCTGCGCGAGACCGCCGTGCACCTGCCCCTCGACGATCATCGGGTTGATGATGTTGCCGAAGTCGTCGCAGGCGGAGAACGCGGCGACGTGCACGACGCCGGTGTCGGGGTCGATCTCGACTTCGCAGATGTGCGTGCCCGCCGGGAACGTGAAGTTGGTCGGGTCGTAGAACGCCGTCTCGTTGAGGCCCGGCTCGAGCTTGTCGAGCGGGTAGTTGTGCGGCACGTAGGCGGCGAGCGCCACCTCGCCGAACGCCTTGCTGCGGTCGGTCCCCGCGACGGTGAACCTGCCGTCCTTGAACTCGATGTCGCCCTCGGCCGCCTCGAGCAGGTGCGCCGCGATCTTCCTGCCCTTCGCGACGATCTTGTCGATCGCCTTGACGATCGCGGTACCGCCGACCGCCAGCGAGCGGGAGCCGTACGTGCCCATGCCGAACAGCACGCGGCCGGTATCGCCGTGCACGACGTCGACGTTCTCGAGCGGGATGCCCAGCCGCGACGCCACGACCTGCGCGAACGTCGTCTCGTGGCCCTGCCCGTGGCTGTGCGAGCCCGTGAACACGGTGACGCTCCCGGTCGGGTGCACCCGCACTTCGCCGGCCTCGAACAGCCCGGCCCGCGCGCCGAGCGCGCCCGCGACGTTCGACGGCGCGATGCCGCAGGCCTCGATGTACGACGCGTAGCCCAGTCCGCGCAGCTTGCCGTGCTTCGCCGACTCCGCCTTGCGCGCCGCGAAGCCCTTGACGTCGGCGATCCGGTTCGCCTCGTCGAGGCAGGCGTCGTAGCCGCCCGTGTCGTAGAGCAGCGCGACCGGCGTCTGGTAGGGGAAGGTGCGGATGAAATTGCGGCGGCGCAGCTCGTCCTGCGCGATGCCGAGCTCGTGCGCGGCCTGGTGCACGATGCGCTCGACGACGTAGGTCGCCTCCGGACGGCCGGCGCCGCGGTAGGCGTCGACGGGCGCCGTGTTGGTGAACGCCGCCGTCACCTCGCAGAAGATCGCCGGCGTCGTGTACTGGCCGGCGAGCAGCGTCGCATAGAGTATCGTCGGGATGCACGAGGCGAACGTCGACAGGTAGGCGCCCATCGCGGCGATCGTGTGCACGCGGAGCGCGAGGAACCTGCCGTCCTTGTCGACGGCGAGCTCGGCGTGCGTGACGTGGTCGCGGCCGTGCGCGTCGGACAGGAACGACTCGCTGCGCTCGCACACCCACTTGATCGGGCGGTTGACGCGCTTGCTCGCCCACACCATCGCCGTTTCCTCGGCGTAGAGGTAGATCTTCGAGCCGAACCCTCCTCCCACGTCGGGCGCGATCACGCGCACCTTGTGCTAGGGGAGCCCGAGCACGAACGCCGTCATCAGCAGGCGCTCGACGTGCGGGTTCTGGCTCGTCACGTACAGCGTGTAGCTGTCCTCGGCGCGGTTGTACGAGGCGACCGCCGCGCGCGGCTCGATCGCGTTGGGGATCAGCCGGTTGTTGACGATGTCGATCTTCGTCACGTGCGCGGCCTTCGCGAACGCCGCGTCGACCGCGGCCTTGTCCCCGAGCGCCCACGTGTAGCACTTGTTGCCGGGCGCCTCGTCGTGGATCTGCGGCGCGCCCGGCTTGAGCGCGTCGGCCGGGTTGACGACCGCGGGCAGCACCTCGTAGTCGACCGAGATCAGCTCGGCGGCATCCTTCGCCTGGTGCGCGGTCTCCGCGATCACCAGCGCGACGTGGTCGCCGACGTAGCGTACCTTGCCCTTCGCGAGCACCGGATGCGGCGGCTCCTTCATCGGCGTGCCGTCGACGCTGGTGATGAGCCAGCCGCAGGGCAGCCCGTTGACGCCTTCGAGGTCGGCGCCGGTGTAGATCGCGACGACGCCAGGCGCTGCCGCGGCCTTCTTCGTGTCGATGGCGCGGATCCGCGCGTGCGCGTGCGGCGAGCGCAGGAAATACGCGTGCGCCTGGTTCGGCTGGACGACGTCGTCGGTGAACTGCCCGCTCCCGGTGAGGAAGCGCGCGTCCTCCTTGCGCCTGACCGCGTGGCCGATCACGTTGGTTTCGTTCGCGCCCATGGCGGTCTCCTCACTTGCCCATCGCCGCGGCGCCCTGCTGCACCGCCTTGACGATGTTCTGGTAGCCGGTGCAGCGGCACAGGTTGCCTTCGAGCTCCTCGCGGATCCGCGCTTCCGAGGCCTTCGGATGCCTGTTCACGAGGTCGACCGCGCTCATCACCATGCCGGTCGTGCAGAACCCGCACTGCAGCCCGTGGCACTCCTTGA
The DNA here is from genome assembly GCA_035711225.1 of Casimicrobiaceae bacterium. Classification (GTDB taxonomy): domain Bacteria; phylum Pseudomonadota; class Gammaproteobacteria; order Burkholderiales; family Casimicrobiaceae; genus VBCG01. The sequence goes on along the minus strand of DASTCK010000279.1, from coordinate 8,806 downwards.
ACGCGGCCTGCATCGGATGCATCGTGCCGTCCGGGGCCGCGAGGCCCTCGATCGTCAGCACCTTCGCGCCGTCGACCTGCGCGAGCAGCACGTTGCACGACTTGACGGCGCGACCGTCGACGTGGACCGTGCACGAGCCGCACTGGGCGGTGTCGCAGCCGACGTGCGTGCCGGTGAGGTTGAGGTTCTGGCGCAGGAACTCCACCAGCAGCGTGCGCGGGTCGACCGTCGCGGTGACGGGCTTCCCGTTGACGGTCAGCGAAAGCGTGACGGCCACGTGCTCCTCCTTCGGACTGGGCTTGGGTCGGGTCCGGTCTCGCGCCGGATCGTTGTGGGCCACTATACTGCGGCTCGCTCGGTGGGGGCAACGTGACGGCACGCCGGCGGGGGAGCGCCTGCGCGGGCCGTCGCCATCCGGCCGGAGCGTCAGAACGATGCCTGCGCGCTGGCGCCTGCGAAGACGTTGCGTCCGGGCGCCGGCTCGAAGAAGCGCCCGTTGGTGTCGCCGACGATGACCGAGCCGACGTAATCGCGATCGGTCACGTTGTTGACGCGCACGAAGCCGCGCAGCGTCCACGCGCCGATGCGATGCGTCACGCTCGCGCGCAGGTTGCCGATCGTCCACGCCGGCGCCGCGTCGGTGTTCCGGTCGTTGACGTACAGCTTCGACGTGTATTGCACCTCGGCCCCGAGCTCGAGCCACGGCAGCGAGGCGGGGACCCACACGATCTCCGCGTAGGCCGCATTCTCGGGGACGCCGGGCAGCCGGTTGCCGGAGGGAACGATCACCGGCGGCGAGCCGGTCGCGATGTCGTCGGCGAACTCCGCCTTGAGCCACGTGTAGTTGGCGTGGGCGCGCACGCCGGCGCCGAGGTCGCCGTCCCACAGGAGCTCCACGCCGCGACGCCGGGTCTTGCCCGCGTTGCGGAACGTGGTGCGGCCCCCCGTCGCGGTGTCGACGACGATCTCGTCCTTCGTGTCGATCGCGAACGCCGCGGCGTTGACGCGATGCCTGGCGCCGAGCACGGCCTTGAACCCGACCTCGACCGCCTGGCTCGTCGCCGCGTTCAGGTCGAGGTTCAGGCCGGTGGCCCCGGGCCGGTAGGCGAGCTCAGCGAAGGTCGGCGTTTCGAAGCCCTCGCCGTACGAGACGTAAAGCGCCATCGTGTCGACCGGCTGCCACAGGAGGGCCGCGACCGGCGTGGTCCTGCGGTAGTGCCGGCTGCCGCTGTCGTCGGGATTGCCGGCCGCGATGTAATGATCGGTCGTCTTGAACCGGACCTCGTTGGCGCGCACGCCCGCCGTCAGCGAGACCTGCCGCGTCGGCCACCACACCAGCTGGGCATACACGGCGGTCGAGGTGACCTCGTCGTCCTCGTCTCGCTTGAGTTCGCCGCGCTGGCCGCCGTCGTTGACATAGCCGCGGCGCGTCTCGTCCTGCAGGTCGTAGTCCGCGCCGACGGTCGCGACGAGCAGGCCCTCGCCGACGCGCGCTCGTCGTTCGAGCCTGGCCGACACGCCGCCGTAGCCGCGATCGAGGTCGACGACGCCGCCGGCGCTCGCGGGCAGCGTGCCGGCGAGCGCCAGGTACTGCTCGACCCCGCGGTGGCCGCCGTAGCCGACGATCTTGAGCGAGGTCTCCGCGTCGAAGCGGTGATCGAGCGTCGCCCCGACCTGCTGCTGGTCGATCGACTTGCGCGTGTCGAATTGCGTCGCGACCGGATCGGCCTGCGTCGGATCGGCTTCCCACTGCGCGCGCGTGAGGCCGAGCGGATCCTGCGAATGCGGCTGGTCCTGCAGCGTGCCGAGCAGCGTGAGCTTCGTCGCCTCGCCCAGCGGGAAGGTGACCTTGGCGACCGCCAGCTCGCGGCGCGCCGCGCTGTGATCGCGGTAGCCGTCGGTGTCGAAATGGCTCGCGGCGATCGCATAGCCGATGCCCCGCGCGGTGCCGGTCGCCTTGGCGCCGAGCGTCCAGGTCTCGTAGCTTCCGACGCCGCCGGTGAACGTGGCTTCCGGCGCCGCGGTGCCGGACTCCGAGAACACCGTGATGACGCCGCCCGACGCGTTGCCGTAGAGCGCCGAGAACGGGCCGCGCAGCACCTCGATGCGCTCGGTGGCGAGCAACGCGAAGCTGCCGGTCTGGCCCTGCCCGTCGGGCATCGTCTGCGGGATGTCGTCCTGGTAGAGCCTGAGGCCGCGCACGCCGAACGCGGCGCGCGCGCCGAAGCCGCGCGAGCTGATCTGCAGGTCCTGCGCGTAGTTCTGCCGGTTGTTGGCGACGATGCCGGGGACGCGCACGAGGGTCTCCGACAGGTTCACCATCGGCTGCGACTGCTGGATCTCGCGCCGGCCGATGATGTCGACCGAGGCGGGCACGTCGAGCGTGCGCTCGGCGCGTCGCGTGGCCGTGACGGCGACCGGATCGATGGCGACGTCGAGGGGCGCCTGCTGCGCTCCCGCCACGCCCACCGCCAGGATCCCGGCGGGAAACGCGATCGAGCACCTCCGGCGCAAGGGTCCGCTTCGCATGGCGTCGTCCGGATCGTTCGCAACGCAGGACTTGGTAGCATAGAAGAAAAGGCGCGCAGGCGGCAGTAGGACGGTCGCCACGCCATCGACATCGATGATCACCCCGACCCCTGTCGCGGCACCCAGGCACGCCGGCGGCGACGAATGCGACTCCTTCGCCGCTCGCGCCGCGGCCCGGCGTTGACCACGGAACGCTCTCGGCACGCGATCACCGGGCGGGAAGGGCGCGCGGCGTGAGCACGCGCACGATCCTCGTCGTCGGCGGCGGTCACACGCACGTCGAGGTGCTCCGCCGCTTCGCGCTCTCGCCGGAGCCGCTCGTCGAGCTGGTGCTCGTCTCCCCCGACGGGCAAACCCCCTACTCCGGCATGCTCCCGGGGCTCGTCGCGGGCCATTACACGCGCGACGAGGCCCACATCGATCTCCAGCCGCTCGCACGAATCGCCCGGGCCCGCTTCGTTCGCGATCGCATCGTCGCTCTCGATGCGGCCGGCTCGGTCGCGACCACGGCCGGCGGGGCGGAACTTCGCTACGACGTCGCGTCGCTCGACATCGGCTCGCTTCCGGACCTGTCGATGCCGGGGGCGCGTGAGCACGCCACGGGCGTGAAGCCGGTCGACGCCTTCCTCGCGCGCTGGTCCGCGGTGCGCGACGCCGCGATCGCCGGACACGTGGGACGCATCGTCGTCGTCGGCGGGGGCGCGGGCGGCGTCGAGGTGCTGCTGGCGATGCACCACCGGCTCTCGCATGACGGTGCCGCGCGGCTGCCGCGCCTCGCGCTCGTGTCCGACCGCTCCAACCTGCCCGCGGCGGCGAATCGCGCGCTGCTCGCCCGGCTCGACGCGGCCGGCATCGAGAAGCACTTCGGCCAGGGCGCGGCACGATTCGAGCCGGGCGCCGTGGTGCTCGCCGACGGCACGCGCGTGGCCGGCGACGCGATCTTCTGCGCGACGCCGGCCACCGCGGCACCGTGGCTCGCCACCTCGGGTCTCGCCTGCGACGCACGCGGGTTCGTGCGCGTCGACGATCACCTGCGCTCGACGTCGCACGCGAAGGTGTTCGCCGCGGGCGATTGCGCCACGCAGGAAGGCTACGTGCACCCGCGGTCGGGGGTCTATGCCGTTCGCCAGGGTCCCGCGCTCGCGGCCAACCTGCGCGCTGCCGCGACCGATCGCGCGCTGATGCGCTACCGCCCCCAACCGCGCGCGCTCGCGCTCATCTCGACCGGCGGCAAGCACGCGGTCGCGGTGTGGGGTCGCTGGTCGTGGTCGGGCGACTGGGTGTGGCGCTGGAAGGATCGCATCGACCGCCGTTTCATGGAGCGCTACCGCGTCGAGGCGTGAGCGTCGGGGCGGCGCGCTAGAATGGGCAATGCCCGCGCCTCCGCTCCGCCGGCTCCTGGCCGCAGCGACGCTCGCGCTCGCGGCGCTCGACGTTCTCGCGCAGGCGGCGGCGCGTGCCGGGCCACGGCCCCGCGTCGCGCGCGCGCGCGACCTCGCGACGACGCGCGACTACCTGGACTACCTGGCCTCCCTTCGCGAGACGATGGACCGCGCGGCGCGCCACCTCGCGACGATCGACGATGCCTACGCGCGCACCGGCCGGTCGCGCTTTCCGGCGCTGCGGGCGTTCGAGCCGGCGAACCGGATCAACGCGTGGGGCCCCTATCTGCGCATGGAGCAGGAAGCGCTCGACGCCGGGAGGACCTGATGGCTGACGTACCGATGATCGGCGATCCGGTGCTGGCGGTCGCGGTGCGCGCGGCGCGCCGCGCGGCCTCGGTCGTCATCGACGCGGCGCGCGACCTCAAGCGGCTGCCGACGTTCTCGAAGGAGCATCTCGAGATCGCCGCGTCGGCGGGCGACGAGGCGCGCAGCGCGATCGTCGCGACGATCGGCGCGGCGTTCCCCGAGCACGAGATCCTCGGCCGCGAGGCCCGCGACGACAAGGCGTCCGCCGACCCGTCGCCCTACAAGTGGATCGTCGAGCCCATCGACGGCGGCGCGAACTTCGCCCACGGCTACCCGCACTACGCGGTGACCATCGCCCTCGCGCACGGCACCGAGGTCACGCACGCGACGGTGCTCGACCCGATGCATGACGAGCTGTTCACCGCGGTGCGCGGCAAGGGCGCGCAGCTCAATGGCGCGCCGATCCGCGTGTCGGCGTGCACGCGCCTCGAGGAAGCGCTCGTCGGCACCGTGTTCCCGGCGCGGGGCAGCGGCAGGATGGCGGGCTACCTGCCGTTGATGACCGCGGTGATGAAGCGCTGCGCGGGCTTGCGGCGCGCCGGCGCGTGCTCGCTCGACCTCGCGTATCTCGCGGCAGGGCGCCTCGACGGCTACTTCGTCACGAGCCTCAAGCCGGGCGACATCGCGGCCGGCGGGCTCTTGGTCAAGGAGGCCGGCGGACGCGTCGGCGATTTCGCGGGCGGCGTCGAGTTCCTGCGCACCAACGAGGTGATCGCCGCGGCGCCCGGGCTGTTCACTCCGCTGCGCGAGGCGATCGCGGGGGCGCGGGGGTAGCGGCGTCGAGACCGGGGTCAGACCCCACTCCGACCTCGTTGAAACCGCGACGGGGCCGATACCGGGGTCGGAGCGGAGTCCGACCCCGGGCTAGGCGATGCGCTGGAACCAGAGGACCGAGAGCGTCCCGGCCACGACGGTGAGCAGCGCGGCGGCCGCGACGAACAGCGCGGCGATCTCGGTATGCGTGCGCTCGAACACGTACTGCGCGTTGAGGCTCTCGTAGACCTTGACGAGGTCGGTCGACGACTTCGCGTGGTAGTAGCTCGCCTTGGTGACGTCGGCGATGCCCTTCAGCGCCTCCTCGTCGAAGCGCATGTAGATCGACCAGCCGTCGAAGCTCACCGGCGCGCCCTCGGCCGTGCCGAACCCCACCGTGTAGACGCGCACGCCCCGCTCGGCGGCCATGCGCGCGGCGTCGATCGGGTCCGGCCCCGTCGTGCGGCGGCCGTCGGTCAGCAGGATGATGGCGGCCGACTTGTGCGAGCCTGCCGGCACCGGTTGGAACACCTTCTTCGGCGTGACGGGCGCCGCGTCGAGCGAGCGCCCCTGCGACTGCTCGAACGCGCGCGCCATGCCCCCGGGCACATTGGCGGCGGTGAGCTCGTCGGCCTGCTCGGGGAAGATCGTCGCGAGCGAGGTCAGGATGCCGCTGCCGATCGCCGTGTGGCGCTGCAGCTCGAGGCGGTCGATCGCGGCGATGAGCTCCTCGCGGTTGCGCGTGGGAGGCTGCACGACCGCGGCCGAGCCGGCGAACGACACGAGCGCGACGCGGACGTCGGACGGCTGCGATTGCACGAACGTCTTGGCCGCCGCCTGCGCCGCGGCCATGCGCGTGGGCTCGATGTCGTTCGCGCGCATCGACAGCGACACGTCGATCGCGAGCACGATCGTGCGATGGTCCGACGGCAGCGTGATCCGCGCGCCCGGCCGGGCGGCGGCGATGATGAGCGCGGTGAGCGCGACGAGGAGCAGCACGGGCGGCACGTGGCGCCGCCAGCCCGGCGAGCGCCCCAGCGCCTCGCGCACGACGCCGAGGCTCGCGAAGCGCAGCGCCAGCTTCTTGCGGCGCCGCCTGAGCCACAGGTACGCGGCGACGAGCCCCGGCACCGCCAGGAGCAGCCACAGCGCCATCGGCCACTCGAACGACATGCGAATCCGCCTCTCGCCGCCACGAATCCCGGGCGTCGCCCCGAGGGCGTCGCCGGGAGAATGTCCACTTTACCATCGGCGGCCCGCGGCCGCGTACGCCCCGCCGTCGGCCGTCAGGCGGTCAGGAGGTCGGCCAGCGCCTGCGGCACCTCGATGCCGGCGTCGCGGGCCTGGCGTGCGAGCGCGTCGCGGCGCGCCCCCGGCAGGCGCACGTCCGGATCGCGCTGCATCTCGGCCACCAGCGCATCGACCCGCGCGAGGTAGGTGTCGGTCCCGGCGAGCGCCGCGGGGTCGATCGCCAGGAACGCCTGGCCGAGCCGCGGCCGGTTGCCTTCGTCGACGAAGAACGACGACGCCTCGAAGCCGATCGACGCCCCGGTGAGCGAGGTGACGAGCAGCTCGACGACCAGCGCGAGCATCGCGCCCTTCGCGCCGCCGACCGGGAGCATCGATCCTTCGAGCCCCGCCTTCGGGTCGGTGGTCGGGCGCCCCTCGCGGTCGAGCGCCCAGCCTTCGGGAATCGGTCGCCCTTCGCGCGCCGCGACCATGAGCTTGCCGCGGGCGACCTCGGAGAGCGACAGGTCGATCACCAGCGGCGCGGCGGCGCGGCGCGGGAACACCGCGGCGATCGGGTTGGTGCCGAAGATCGGATGCCGGCCGCCGGCCGCCGGCATCGCGGAGGGCGAGTTGCCGAACGCGAGCCCCACCATGCCTGCGGCCGCGACCGGTCGCAGGTGGTAGGCGGCGACACCGAAGTGGTGGCTGTTGGTCACCGCCGCGAACGCGACGCCGTGGACACGCGCGCGCGCGATCGCCTGCTCGACGGCGAACGCGCACGCGGGGAACGCGAGCCCGCAGCCCGCGTCGACCAGCACCGCGCCACCGCGCTCGTGCGCGATGCGCGGCTCCGCCCTGCCGTCGGCCCGGCCGTTGCGAAGGTGCGCCGCGTATTGCGTCAGGCGCGACACGCCGTGCGAGGCGAGGCCCTGCGTGTCGGCGTCGACCAGCGCGCGCGCCGTCGCGCGCGCCATCGTCGCGCCGGCGCCGGCCCGCTCGAGCATGCGCGCGGCGAGCCTCTCGAGCTCGTCGGGAGCGAAGCGTGCCACGCCTAGCGTCCCGCCAGCGCCGCGAGCACGCGCTCGGCGATCATCGTCGACACGCGCGCGTTCGCTTCCTGCGTCAGGCCCGCAACGTGCGGCGTGAGCACCAGGTTGGGCGCGTTCGCGAGCGGCGAGCCGGCGGGCAGCGGCTCCTGCTCGAACACGTCGAGCGCGGCGCCTCCCAGGTGCCCGCTGGCGAGCGCGGCGCCGAGCGCCGCCTCGTCGACGACACCGCCGCGTGCCGTGTTGACGAGGATCGCCCCCCGGCGCATCGCCGCGAGGCGACGGCCATCGATCAGGTTGCGCGTCGCGGCGACCAGCGGGACGTGGAGCGTGACGACGTCCGAGGCGCCGAGGAGCGCGTCGAGGTCGCGCGGCTCGACCCGCTCGTCGCGCCACACCGGTGCGCTGGCCGGCAGCGCGACGTCGTGCGCCGCCGCCTCCATGCCGAGCGCACGCCCGAGGCGGGCGACGCGCCGGCCGATGTCGCCGAAGCCGACGATGCCGAGCGCCTTGCCGGCGATCTCGCGGCCGCTCGAAAGCGCCGCGCGGGGCCACTTCCCGGCCGCGACCTCGCCCGTCGACCGGTACGCGCCTCGCAGAAGGAGCAACGCCGTGCCGATGACGTATTCGGCGACCGCCTGCGCGTTCGCGCCGGTCGCCGGGATCACGGCGATGCCACGCGCCTCGCAGCCCGGCAGGTCGATGTTGTCGAGCCCGACGCCGAGCCGGCCCACGACGCGCAGGCGAGGCGCGCCTGCGAGAAGCGCGCCGCGGACCTGGGTGCGGTTGCGCACGATCAGCGCATCCGCCTCGGCCGCCTCGGCGGCGAGCGCATCGGGACGGTCGACGAGATCGGGCAGGTAGCGCGTGTCGTGGGCGGCCGCGAGCGCGTCCACTGCGGGCGCGTCCATGAACTCGGTGATGACGACGCGCACGCCCGGCTCAGGTCGCGAACAGGCGGTCCATGTCGCGAAACGCCTTGAACTCGAGCGCGTTGCCGAACGGGTCGAGGAAGAACATCGTCGCCTGCTCGCCCGGCTCGCCTCGGAAGCGCACGTAGGGCTCGATCACGAACCGGACGCCGGCGTCGCGGAAGCGCGCCGCGAGCTTCTCCCACGTCGCGAGGTCGACCACGACGCCGAAATGGCGCACCGGCACGTCCTGCCCGTCGACGAGGCTCGTGGCGTCGCTCATCTCGTGCGCGTCGACCTTGTGCGCGACGATCTGGTGACCGAAGAAGTCGAAGTCGACCCAGTCGCTCGAGCTGCGCCCTTCGGCGCAGCCCAGGAAGGCGCCGTAGAACTTCCGCGCCGCGTCCAGGTCCGTGACCGGGAACGCGAGGTGGAAGCGGGGGTACGGCGTCGTGGGGAGGTGAGCCATGGCTTGAGATGTCGGATGTCGGATGTCAGAGGACGGAAGTCAGATGTCAGTCCTCACCGGCGCAACTCACTGACACTGACATCCGTCACTTGAAATCTGTCTGCCATGGCAACCGAT
>DASTCK010000278.1:0-2244 GCA_035711225.1 Casimicrobiaceae bacterium | reverse complement strand
GGTCAGCAGCGGCTGCGGCTCGGGCAGGATGACGCGCCGCGCGCCCTCGAGCCAGCCGAACAGGCGCTCGCGGTCGCCGAGCGCGAGGTTCTGCGTGTCCTCCAGGAGCTGGCGCGCCGTCGCGAGCGCGGCTTCGTCGCCTTTCTCCTGGAACGCCGCGCGCAGCTCGTTGTAGCGCTTGGCCTTCTTGGCGCCGAGCTTCTTGACCGCCGCCTTCGCCTTCTCCTCGAAGCCGGCCTCCTGGCCGTAGATGTGGTTGAAGCGCCGCGCGAGCTCGCGCGTCAGCTCGATGTGCGACACCTGGTCCTCGCCTACCGGCACCATGTTGGCGCGGTAGATCAGGATGTCGGCGCTTTGCATCACCGGGTAGCCGAGGAAGCCGTAGTTCGACAGGTCGCGGTCGGCGAGTCGCTGCTGCTGGTCCTTGTAGGTCGGCACGCGCTCGAGCCAGCCCACCGGCGCGATCATGCCGAGCAGGAGCGTGAGCTCGGCGTGCTCGGGCACGCGCGACTGGATGAACAGCGTGGCCCGCGTCGGGTCGAGGCCCGCGGCAAGCCAGTCGACGAACATCTCCCAAACGGTGTCCGAGATCGATTCGGTCTCGTCGAAGTGCGTCGTCAGTGCGTGCCAGTCGGCCGCGAAGAACAGGCATTCGTGCTCCTCCTGCAGCCTGATCCAGTTGCGCAGCGCGCCGTGGTAGTGGCCGATGTGCATGCGCCCCGTGGGACGCATGCCGGAAAGCACGCGGTCGGTGAACATGAAGGCCGGGTCAGAGGCCCGATCGCAGGTCGACCCCGGTCACCGCCCCGATCGCGGCCAGCGCGAGCCGGAAAAGCGGTCCGAGGACGACGCCGAGCGCGCCGGAGACGAGGAGCAGGATCACGAGGATGAAGCCGAAGCGTTCGGTGTTCGAGTAGGGAACCGCGAGCGAGCGCGGGAGCAGCGACAGCGCGATGCGACCACCGTCGAGCGGCAGGATCGGCAGCAGGTTCAGCACCATCAGCGACACGTTGATCACGACCCCGACTTGGCTCATGTGCTGCAGCCCGGCGCTCGCGAACGCGCCGCCGCCGGCGGACACGCCCAGCAGCAGCGCCCACAGCACCGCCATCACGAAATTCGAGCCCGGCCCCGCGGCCGCGACCCACAGCATGTCCCGCTTCGGATGGCGGAGGTTGCCGAAGTTCACCGGCACCGGCCTCGCCCATCCGAACAGGAAGCCCCCCAGCCAGTACGTCGCGAGAGGCACGAGCACCGTCCCGACCGGGTCGATGTGCTTCAGCGGATTCAGCGTGACGCGGCCGAGCATCCAGGCCGTGCTGTCGCCGAACATCCGGGCCACGTAACCGTGGGAAGCCTCGTGAACCGTGATCGCCAGGACGATCGGGATCGCGGCGAGCGCGATCCCCTCGAGCGACACGAGCTCCATTGGGGCCGCATTCTACCGCAGATCGGTCGCCCGGGCCGTCCGAGGGGCGCGGCGCTAGCCGAGCCCCAGTGCCGCGGGGTCGCCCAGGCCGAGCCGGACCACCTGGCCGGGCGGTGCCGACAGGTCGACGATCGTCGACGGCTCGCCCTTGCACGGCCCCGCATCGACGAACGCGTCGATGCGCGAACCCACCGCGGCGACGATGGCGTCCGCGTCGTTGAGCGGCGCGTCGTGGCCAGGCAGGATGAGCGACGACGAGAGCAACGGCTCGCCGAGCTCGGTGACGAGCGCGGCGGCCACCGCGTGCGCCGGCACGCGCACGCCGATGGTGCTCCGCCGCGGGTGCTTGAAGCGGCGCGGCACTTCGCGCGCAGCCGGCAGCACGAACGTGTAGGGACCCGGCACACCTTGGCGGACCACGCGGAACTGCCAGTTGTCCAGGCGCGCATAGCGCCCCACCGCGGCGAGGTCGGGACACACGAGCGTCAGGTGGTGCCGCTCGTCGATGCCGCGGATCGTCCGGATGCGCGCCACGCCGTCGAACGCCTCGAGCGTGCACCCGAGCGCGTAGCACGAATCGGTCGGGTACACGATCACGCCGCCCGCGCGAAGCAGCGTCACCGCCTGCCGGATCAGGCGCGGCTGTGGGTTCGTCGGGTGGACGGTGAAGCGTTGGGACATGGCGAAATGGCGATGGGCGATGGGCGATAGGCGATGGGCGATGGGCGAACCCCGCGGCATGCGACACCCAAGGTTATATAATAATGGTTTGAGTTGCGCGCTTGGCTATAAGCGGTGCCGCGCGCGGCTCCCGT
>DASTCK010000277.1:0-2390 GCA_035711225.1 Casimicrobiaceae bacterium | reverse complement strand
CGCGCAGGCCGGCAAGGTAGGCACGCATCTGCGGGAGAACGAGTGGCTGATGGCGATCAAGCAGCGCAGCGGCATTCCCGGCGGCGTGTCCGAGTTCGACCTGCCCGCCTATCACTGGTGGCTGCACCGGGACGCCGCGTCGCGACGCATCGACCTCGCCGGCTGGTTCGCGCCGTTCGAGCCGGTGCTCGCGGGGCTCGCCATCGTGCTGCGCCTCCTGCGCGAGAACGCGCGCGTCAGCCGGCACATCGCCTACCGCGGCGTGTTCCAGCTGATGCTCACGACGACCAAGGTCGCGCAACTGCTGCGGCTCACGCTCGCCCGCGACCTCGCGTGCGTCCCCGAGATCAGCGCCAACAAGTACGCGCTCAACATCCGCTTCATCGGCGTCTCGGGCCTCGACCGCGGCAGCGTCTTCGACCGCGACGTCGAGTTCGAGCTGGCGTTCTGCAATCTCTAGCCGCGGCCGCCTGCGCCGCTGCCGCACGCGCCCGGTCAGCGGGCCACGATCCCCGCCTCGCGCGCCACGCTCTCGACGAGCGCTCGTTCGCGCCGCACGGTGTCGGCCAGGGCGACCGGCGTGCTCGCGACGGGCACGATGCCCGACGCGGTGAGGCGCTCGCGCACGTCGGCGGCGTCGAGCGCCTTCGCGATCGCCGCGTTGAGCTGCGCCACCCTCTCGGGCGGCGTGCCGGCGGGCGCGAACAGGCCGACCCATACCGAGAAATCGTAGCCGGCGACCCCGGCCTCGGCGAGCGTCGGCACGTCGGGAAGCGACGGCTCGCGCGCCGCGCCGGTCACCGCGAGGGCGCGCAGCCGGCCGGAACGCAGATGCGCGAGCGCGGGCGGGACGTTGACCAGTCCCACCTGGACGTCGCCCGCGAGCAGCGCCGCCACGACCGGCGGGATGCCGTTGTACGGGACCTGCCGCAACGCGATGCCCGCACGGCGCGCGAAGAGCTCGGTCGCGAACATGAACGTGCTCGACCCCGAGCCGTAGTCGAGCGGCAGCGGCCGCGACCGCGCCAGCGCCACCAGCTCGCGCACGCTCTGCGCGCCGACGCCGGGGTGGACGACGAGCACGAGCGGCACCTGCGACACCAGCGAGACGGGCACGAAGTCGCGCACCGGATCGTACGAGAGGTCGGTGCGCAGCACCGGGTTGATCGTCATCTGGGCCGGGCTGCCGGCGAGGAGCGTCATGCCGTCGGCCGCCGCCGCGGCGACCTGCTGCGCGGCGAGGATGCCGTCGGCGCCCGCCTTGTTCTCGACGATCGCGTTCACGCCGAGGTCCGCATGCAGGCGCTCGGCCAGCGTGCGCATCGTGAGGTCGAGGCCGGAGCCGGGCGGCGCGGCCGCGACCAGTCGCAGCGGGCGATCCGGCCACGCCTGCGCCGATGCGGCGCCCGCCGCGAGCGCGAGCACGACGACGAGGACGCGAGCGAGGACGCCGGGAGCCGACGGCGGCACGGCACGCGGGCGAATCGTCGGACAGGCGGTCACGGTCACGGTCGGGATCGTATCATCGCGATTGCGCTCTCCCCCGCACACCCCGACGCCCCGACGATGAACATCACCGAACCGGTCCGCGAGCGAGCGCGTCGCGCGCCGGGCGCCGCGGCGGTCATCCATTTCGACAGCGTCGTCGACTACCGGGCGTTCGACCGCCTCCTCGACCGGCTCGCCGCGTGCGCGCTCGACGCGCACCTCGCGACGGGCGACATCGTGGACGTCGCGATGCGCTCGCAATACCGCTCGTTCGCCCTCACGCTCGCGCTCGCGCGCATCGGCATCGCCAGCCGCACCGAGGCGCTGACGCCGGGGCACGCGGCGGCGGCGCTGAGGCTCAAGGACGAAGCGGCCGACGCGACCGGCCGTGTCGAGCTCGTCGACGCGTGGTTCGACCTCCCGGCCGACGACGTCGAGGTTCCCGCGGTGCTTCTCCATCCGGGCGGCGACGCCCTCTTCCGCATCTTCGCGACGTCCGGCACGACCGGCGTCCCCAAAGGCGTCCCGGTCACCCACGCGCAGATGGCCGCGCGCATCCGCGCCAAGGACGCCGCGCTGCCGCTCCCGCCTGCCACGCGACTGCATTGCCCGATGGGCGCCACCGGCGGCTACGGCTTTCGCGACCTCCTGCGCACGCTGTGGTCGGGCGGCACCATCGTCCTCGGCCGCGCCGGCCCGGCGCTCCCGGCGCGCATCGTGCAGCACGGCGTCACGTGGCTGCTGGTTCCGCCGGCCACGCTGCAGCTGATGGTCCAGGGGCGGCCCGCCGACGCGCGGCCGTTCCCGTCGCTCGCGATCGTCGAGGTCGGCGGCGCGCACCTTCCGCGCGCGGTCTGGCGGGCCGCCGTGGAGCGCGTGTGCCCGTCGGTCGTCAGCTCCTA
>DASTCK010000276.1:0-9718 GCA_035711225.1 Casimicrobiaceae bacterium | reverse complement strand
ATCGCGGAATTGCTGCGCGAGGGCCGGCTCGTGGCGCCGTTTCCGAAGCGCTACGACTCGGAGCGCGGCTACGTCGCGCTGCTCGCGCCTCACGCCGCCGAGCGCGAGGACGCGCTCGCGTTCGTGCGCTGGCTCGACGACGAGTCGGCGCCGATGCGCAAGCACCTCCAGGGCGATCGTCCCGACCCGGTGATGGCGCAAGACGACGCGGCCTCGGGTCACGGCGCGCGACGGCGCTCATGAGCCTCGCGCCGCACGGCCACCTTGCAGCCGCGCCCTCGCCGTGGGTGCGGCAGCACGCGTCGCTCGTCCCCCCGCGCTCGCGCGTGCTCGACCTCGCGGCCGGCACCGGGCGCCATGCGCGGTTCATGGCGTCGCTCGGCCACGCGGTCGTCGCGGTCGATCGCGATGCGGACGCGCTGTCGGCGCTCGCGGGCGTCGGCGGCGTCGAAACGCGCGTGCTCGACCTCGAGACCGACCGCTGGCCGCTCGAAGGCGAGCGCTTCGACGCGATCGTCGTCGCCAACTACCTGCACCGCCCGGCGTTCGGCGCGATGCTCGCTACGCTGTCGGACGCGGGGGTGCTGCTGTACGAGACGTTCGCGGCCGGCAACGAGGCGTTCGGACGCCCCTCGAACCCGGCCTTCCTGCTGGCGTCAGGCGAGCTCCTCGAGCGTGTCCGCGGCCGGCTCGCCGTGGTGTCCTACGAGGAGGGCCGCGTCGAACGCGAGGGCGCCGCCGCGGTCGTGCAGCGCATCGCAGCGGTGGGGCCGCGCCATCCGCGGCCGTGGCCGATCGCCGAACGCTGACCCGGGCCGATCGCCGCGGCGATTCCGCGTGCCCGATGGAGTAGAATCGAGCGTTTGAACGATCCCCGACCCATGCTGACCGGAAGCCTCGTCGCGATCGTCACGCCGATGAAGGCGGGCGGTGCGCTCGACCTCGACGCGCTCAGGCGCCTCGTCGACTGGCACGTCGAGTGCGGCACCGCGGGCATCGTCGTCGTCGGCACCACCGGCGAATCGCCGACCGTCGACGTCGACGAGCATTGCCTCCTCATCAAGGCCGTCGTCGAGCACGTGCGCAAGCGCGTGCACGTGATGGCGGGCGTCGGCGGCAACGCCACTTCCGAGGCGATCGAGCTCACGGCGTACGCGAAGGACGTCGGGGCCGACAGCGGCCTGTCGGTCGTCCCGTACTACAACAAGCCGACGCAGGAAGGGCTCTACCGCCACTTCCGCACGATCGCCGAGCGCGTCGACCTGCCGCTGGTGCTCTACAACGTGCCCGGCCGCACGGTCGCGGATCTCTCGACCGAGACGACGCTGCGCCTGGCGGAGGTGCCGGGCATCGTCGGCATCAAGGACGCCACCGCCGACCTCGGACGCGGCAGCGAGCTCCTGCGCGGGCTGGCGCTCGCGGGCAAGCGCGAGTTCGCCGTGTACAGCGGCGAGGACATCACCGCGCTGCCGCTCATGTTCATGGGCGGCCACGGCGTCATCTCGGTCACGGCGAACGTCGCGCCCGCGCTGATGGCCCGCCTGTGCCGGGCCGCGCTCGCCGGCGACTTCGCCACGGCCCGATCGATCAACGACCGGCTGATCCTCCTGCATCGGCGCCTCTTCATCGAGGCGAACCCGGCGCCCGCGAAGTGGGCACTGGCCGAAATGGGGCGCATCGCCAACGAGCTGCGGCTCCCGCTGGTGCCGCTTTCTCCCGCCTGCCACGAGCCGGTCCGCGCAGCGCTTCGCGCCGCGGGCTGCCTCGAGCCCACGCATGGAACCGCCAACGCATGACCACGCTTCCCCGCCCCTCCCTTCGCGTGACCGCCGCGCTCGTCGCGGCGGTGCTCGCGCTCACCGGCTGCGAGTCGGTCAATCTGTCGAAGCGCATCGACTACAAGTCCACCGCGTCGGCGCCGGCCCTCGAGCTGCCGCCCGACCTCACGACGCCGCGCTACGACGACCGTTTCGCCGCCACCACCGCCACCGGGCTCGCCGCGCAGCAGGCCGGCGGCAAGGCCAAGGCCTCCGAAATGCTGGCCACGGTGCCCGATGCACGCATCGCGCGCGCTGGCAATGAGCGCTGGCTCGTCGTGAAGGCGACCCCCGAGCAGGCGTGGAACCTGACGCGCACGTTCTGGAACGAGAGCGGCTTCGTGATGGCGACCGAGCAGCCCGCGCTCGGCGTGATGGAGACCGACTGGGCGGAAAACCGCGCCGAGATCCCGGCCGACTTCCTGCGCCGCACCGTCGGTAAATTCGTCGACATCTTCTACACGACGTACAAGCGCGACAAGTTCCGCTCGCGGATCGAGCGCGGCGCCGAGCCCGGGACCGTCGAGATCTACATCTCGCACCGCGGGATGGAGCAGGTTCCGACCGGCAAGATCGACAACTCGTCGCCGGCGGCCTTCGCCTGGGCGCTGATGCCGCCCAATCCGGACCTCGAGGCCGAGATGCTCACGCGGCTGATGGTGCGCTTCGGCACGAGCGAGCCGCAGGCGGTGGCGGCGGTCGCGCAGGCCTCGGCGCAGCCGGAGCGCGCGCGCGTCGAGAAGGGGAACGACGGCGTGCCGCGGCTCGTCGTTGACGAGACCTTCGACCGCGCGTGGCGTCGCGTCGGCCTGGCGCTCGACCGCAGCGGCTTCACCGTCGTCGACCGCGATCGCAGCAACGGGCTCTACTACGTGCGCTACTCCGATCCGGACGCCGAGATCAGCAAGCGCGACCAGGGCTGGCTCGCGAAGCTCATGTTCTGGCGGAAGGACGAGGCCGAGAAGCCCGAGCAGTACCGCATCGCCGTCGTCGAGGCCGCGCCGCAGAGCACGGTGACGGTGCAGGATCCCAAGGGCACGCCCGACAAGACGCCGGCGAGCGACCGCATCCTGGCGCTCCTCAAGGACCAGCTCAAGTGACGCGCTGATGTCGGTCGCGGCGGCGCGCCCCGTCCTGCGCTGATGCGCTTCGCGTCGCTCGGCAGCGGCAGCGAGGGCAACGGGCTCGTCGTCGAGGCCGGCCTCTCGCGCCTGATGATCGACTGCGGGTTCGGCGTGCGCGACACGGCCGCGCGCCTCGCGCGGCTCGGCCTCGCGCCGGGCGACCTCGACGCGATCGTCGTGACGCACGAGCACGGCGACCACGTCGGGGGCGTCGCGGCCTTCGCCGCGAAGCACGCGATTCCCGTGTGGCTCACGTTCGGCACGCTGTCGGTCGTCGGCGAGCGTTTCGCGGGGATGGAGCGCGTCTACGGGTTCGACAGCCACGACAGCTTCGCGGTCGGCGCGCTCGAGGTGCGTCCGTTCCCGGTGCCGCACGATGCGCGCGAGCCGGTGCAGTTCGTCGTGACCGACGGCGCGGTGCGCCTGGGCGTCCTGACCGACATCGGGATGTCGACCCCGGCCGTCGAGCGCGCGCTGTCAGGCTGCGACGCGCTGGTGCTCGAGTGCAACCACGACGCCGCGATGCTCTCGGAGGGCCCCTACCCGGCGGCGCTGAAATCGCGCATCGCCGGACGATTCGGCCACCTCGACAACGCGGCGTCCGCGGCGCTGCTCGCCGCGCTCGACAACTCGCGGCTGCGCCACATCGTCGCCGCGCACCTGTCGAAGCAGAACAACACGCCCGAGCGCGCGCGCACGGCGCTGGCGCAGGCGCTCGGCTGCACCGAGGACTGGATCGGCGTCGCCGACCAGTCGGCCGGATTCGAGTGGCGGGAGATCTGAATGCGCAAGGGGGCGGAGCTCTACCGGGGCAAGGCGAAGACGGTCTACGCGACCGACGATCCGCGCTACCTCGTGATGCACTACCGCGACGACGTCTCGGCGTTCGACGGCGTCAAGCTCGCGAAGCTCGACCGGAAGGGCGAGACCAACAACCGCATCAACGCCCACGTGATGGGCAGGCTCGCGGAGGCGGGCGTGCCCACGCACTTCGTCCGGCTCCTCGACGAGCGCGAGTCGCTGGTGCGGGCGATGAAGATGGTCCCGGTCGAGTGCGTCGTGCGCAACGTCTGCGCCGGATCGATGGCGAAGCGCTACGGCGTCGCCGAGGGCACGCGGCTCGCCGAGCCGATCTTCGAGTTCTTCTACAAGAGCGACGCCCTGCACGACCCGCTGTGCAACGACGACCACATCCGCGTGCTGGGCTGGGCGTCGGCCAAGGAGATCGCCGAGATGAAGGCGATGACGCACCAGGTCAACGACTTGCTGAAGCCGATGTTCGCGAAGGCGGGCATCGACCTCGTCGACTACAAGCTCGAGTTCGGCCACCCGGTCGACGATCCGCAAGGCCCGCTGACGCTCGGCGACGAGTTCACGCCCGACGGCTGCCGGCTGTGGGACGCGAAGACCGGCGAGAAGATGGACAAGGACCGCTTCCGCCGTGACTTGGGCGAGGTCATCGAGCATTACCGCGAGGTGGGAAGGCGGATCGGCGTGCCGGGGGTTTGAAAGGCGGCGATGGGCGATAGGCGATAGGCGATAGGGTCGCGCGGCGCGTCGATCTTTCTATCGCCCATCGCCCATCGCCACCCTGGGCTTTCACAACCCGAGCACCGTGCCCGTCAGCCCCGGCTCGCCGGTCGCCCAGATCTCCTCGAAGCGCGCCACGAGCGGCCGCGCGGCCACCGGCGCATCGAACGCCAGCGCCGCGCGCGCGCCGTCGACGTGGAAGCGGTGCAGGAAATGGCGGTCGTCCGCGATCGTCAGCGGATCCATCGCGCTCCTCGCGTCCGGCCCGGTCCGGTAGACGGTCATCGCGTGGCCGAAGCCGCGGAGCAGCGCGATCAGCCGGGGGCACGACTGCTCGAGGTAGCGGGTGTCGTGCACGATCATCTCGAGCCGCCCGCCGCGCGTTCGCCGCAGGAATGCGCCGAGCCGCTCCGCGCGGCCCGGGCTGTTCCAGCCCCCTTGCGAGAGGTCGACGTCGAACACGCGCAGCGAATGCGTCGCGCGCTCGACGAGCGCGTCGATCGCCTCGACCTGCTCGGCGATCGACGCGAGCGTGCGCTCGACCGGGACGGGCGCTTCGTCAGCGGGCGGTGTGGATCCAGCCATGGCGGTACCAGTCGCGGAGGAGGCCGAGAGCCTCGGCATCGAGCGTCGCGACGTCGCGCGGGCCCAGGACGCGGGCGTCGGCGAGGCGCCTCAGCGCCGACATCGCATGCGCCCCGGGCGCCGACCGCTCGCCGTTGACGTAGAGCGCGCCGCCATCGTAGAGCGCCTGCGTCGCGAGGTCCAGTCGCACGCCGCGACGGGCGATCGCGCGCGCGAAGGCGCGCGGCGCGGGAACGCGTGCGCGAGGAGCGAACACGACGTGCGCCTTGGGCTCGGTGAGCCACATCCCCAGGAACGCGTCGACGTCGCGCGGCGCGATCCTGATGCGCGCGAGCATGCTGCGCACGCGACGCCGCATCTCCGCCGGAATGTGTGCGGGCTTGCGCGCGGCCGCGAGGCCGGGATCGGCGTACCGGCCCGGCAGCTCGAGGGCGTCGGCGACGTGCGTGAGGAACGCCGCGCCGATCTCCTGTGCCGTCGGCGCGCGAAAGCCGATCGAGTAGGTCGTGCACGCGTCGACGGCGACGCCGTCGTGCGCGACCTGCGGAGGCAGGTAGAGCAGGTCGCCCGGCCCGAGCACCGCCTCATGCGACGGCGAGAATCGGGCGAGGATCCGCAGCGGGAGGCCCGGCGCGAACGCGCGGTCGCGCTGCGCACCCCAGCGCCAGCGACGACGCCCGAAGCCTTGCAGCAGGAACACGTCGTAGGAGTCGAGGTGCGGCCCCACGCCGCCGCCCGGCGCCGCGTAGCTCACCATCACGTCGTCGAGCCGCGCGTAGGGCACGAACGCGAATCGCCGCATCAGCGCATCGGCGCGCGCGTCGACGAGGTTGGTGCCCTGGACCAGCAGCGTCCACGCACGCGTGGGAAGCCGGTTCAGGGTGCGCGCGGCGAACGGGCCGTGCTCGACGCTCCAGCGGCGCCCTGCGCGAACGACCAGGCGCGACTCGACGTCGTCGCGGCCGGCGAGCGCGAAGAGCGCCTCGCGCGTGAACGGGCCCGCGAAGCCCGGAAGCGCGGCGCGCACGAGTCGGGCGCGTCGCTGCCACCATCCGCGCAGGAACGAGGCGGGCGCGATGCCGCCCAGCAGCGCGGTGTCGCTGGCGGGCGCGGGCGTCCTGGAGGCGCGTGGCCGGGTCATCTCGTGTGCACGGCGCGCCGATTATAGGCGGGGACGAGCGCGCTCGACCCGGGGCGTAGAATGGCGGCGCTTCGCCGCGCGACGCGGCCCGCACCCCTTCCCGAGGATTCCGCATGAACGTCTTCGCCAACACGGTCGTCACGCTCACGTTCCGGCTCTACGACGATCGCAACGCGCTGATCGAGGAGGCGCGCGACCCGATCACCTACCTGCACGGCGGCTATTCGGGGATCTTCCCGCGCGTCGAGGAGGCGCTGACGCACAGGAAGGTCGGCGAGTCGGTCTCGGTGACGCTCGACCCGGTCGACGCGTTCGGCGACTACGACGCCTCGCTCGTGCGCATGGAGGCGATCGAGTCGCTGCCACCGGACCTGACGATAGGCGGTTACCTGGTGTCCGAGCAGGACGGCCAGGAAACCGTGTGGCGCGTCACCGACATCGCCGACGGCAAGGCCGTGCTCGACGGCAACCACGAGCTCGCCGGCCAGCGGCTGCGCTTCGAGGCGACGGTCGTCGACATCCGGCCGGCGACGCAGGAGGAAGTTTCGCACGGCCACGTGCACGGCGCTCACGGGCACCATCACTGAGGCCCGGCGGCACGCGACGGACGAGGTCGCGCCCGTCGACGCGCGATCACGCCGGCGATGGGTCGTTCGCGCCTGCGTCGCGCAGCATCGTGAACCTGACGATGCCGTGCGGGTAGACGTCGAACGCGAACACCCGCCGATAGCCGAGCTTCTCGTAGAAGCCCGGCGCCTGGAAATCGAAGGTCTCGAGGTAGAACGCGCGGCATCCGCGCTCGAGCGCGCGCGCCTCGAACGCTCGCACCAGTCGCGAGCCGACGCCGCGTCCGCGATGCGCGCCGTCGACCCACAGTTGCTGGATCTCGGCGCAATTCCCCCAGGTGCGGCCGACGAGCCCGCCGACGATGCCGTCCTGCTCGCGCGCGATGCACATCAGCGCGCGGACCTCGTGAAGCGGCGCCGCGGCGTCGTTGAACGCGCCCAGCCCCGCGTCGACGTGCGCGGCCTCGGCGGTCACGTTGTCGTGAACAGTGATCGCAGCCGTCATGGTCGTCGCCCTGTAGGCAGCCTCCTACAGCGGCGGACGCCTGCGTCCGATCTCGCGCATCGCCCAACGGCGGTTGAATGCCTCATGGAAACCGCCGTCTATGCCACGACGCCGGTCGCGTCGTCCGCCTGCGTGAAAGGGCGCACGCTGCGCTTCGCCTGGACCGATGGGCCAACCGCCGGCAGGACGCACGAGCACCACTTCCACGACGACGGCACCGTCGACTGGAACGCCGTCGACGGCGAGGGGTCCGGCCGGCCGGCGACGCCGAAGGAGCGACCCGAGTACTTCGCGGCAGACGTCGGGTCGCAGGCGTGCTTCGTGTCGTACCTGGCGTCGTCGGGGTACACGCTGTCGGTGGTCATCGATTTCGCGACGGGCACCGTCGTGGGCGTCGCGTCGAACCAGAGCCAGTGGACCCCGGTGCGCGGCCGGCTCGAGTCGTCGCCCTAGCATCGCATCCGCGTCGCGCCCGGAATCCCGCATCAGGCCCCCGAAGCCAGCCGCTTGAGCTCGTAGAGCGCGTCGAGCGCCTCGCGCGGCGACAGCGCGTCGCAGTCGAGGCGCGCCAGCCGGTCGACGATCTCGCGCGTGCGCGCCGCGCCTTCCTCCGAACGCGGCGGCTCCGCGGCGAAGAGGTCGGCCTGTCCTTCGCCCGCGCGGGCGAACGCATCGAGCCGCGCGAGATAGGCGCGTGCCTGGCGGACCGTCTCGGTCGGCACGCCGGCGAGCTTCGCGACCGCGAGGCCGAAGCTGCGGTTGGCCGGACCCTCGGCGACCGCGTGCATGAACACGATGCCCTCGCGGGGGGTTTCGACCGCGTCGAAATGGACGTTGGCGCAGCCGGGGATCTCGGCGGCGAGCGCCGTCAGCTCGAAGTAATGCGTCGCGAACAGCGCGAGCGAGCGGTTGGTCTCCGCGAGCCGGTGCGCGATCGCCCACGCGAGCGCGAGCCCGTCGTAGGTCGACGTGCCGCGCCCGATCTCGTCGACGAGCACGAGGCTCTGCGGGGTCGCACGGTGCAGGATCGCCGCCGCCTCGGTCATCTCGACCATGAACGTCGAGCGCCCGCCGGCGAGGTCGTCGGCGGCGCCGATCCTGGTGTAGATCGCGTCGAGCGGCCCGAGCGTGGCGGAGGCGGCGGGCACGAACGACCCGCAATACGCGAGGAGCGCGATCACCGCGGTCTGGCGCATGTAGGTCGACTTGCCGCCCATGTTCGGGCCGGTCACGACGAGCAGGCGCCGGTCGCCCGACAGCGCGACGTCGTTGGCGATGTAGTGCTCGACCTGCCGCTCGACCACGGGATGGCGTCCGCCGCGAATCTCGATGCCGACGGTGCCCGAGAACGCGGGCCGCACCCAGGCGAGCGCGGCGGCGCGCTCGGCCAGCGCGGCCAGGACGTCCAGCGTGGCGAGCGCACTCCCCGCGCGCTGCAGCGCGGGCACGGCCCCGCGCAACGCGTCGAGCAGCGCCTCGAACAGGAGCTTCTCGCGAGCGAGCGCGCGCTCCTGCGCCGAGAGCGCCTTGTCCTCGAACGCCTTGAGCTCCGGCGTCACGTAGCGCTCGGCGTTCTTGAGCGTCTGGCGGCGACGGTAGTCGGCCGGAATGCGCTCGACGTGCGCGTGCGTGACCTCGATGTAGAAGCCGTGCACGCGGTTGTACTCGACCTTGAGGCTCGCGATCCCGGTCCGCTCGCGCTCGCGGCGCTCGAGGTCGGCGAGGAACGTCCCGCAGTCGCGGTCGATCGCGCGGAGCTCGTCGAGCTCGGCGTCGTATCCGTCGGCGATGACGCCGCCGTCGCGCAGCTGCGCCGCCGGCTCCCGCGCGACCGCGCGCGCGATCAGCTCGCGCCATCGATCGTCGACCGCGAGGGCCGAGGACGCGTCTACGAGCAGGGTCGGGCCCGCGCCGGCGACCAACGCACGCAACGGTGGCAACCCGGCCAGCGTCGTGCCGAGCGCGGCCACCTCGCGCGGACGCACCTGTGCGAGCGCGATGCGCGATGCGATGCGCTCGATGTCGGCTGCGTGCGACAGCGCTTCGCGCAGCCGCTTGCGGACGGTCGCGTCGGCGACCAGCGACTCGACCGCATCGTGGCGTGCCGACGCCGCGGACGCGTCGCGCAGCGGCTGCTGCAGCCACTCGCGCAACAGCCGGCTGCCCGGCGCCGTCGCGCAGGCGTCCAGCAGCGAGAGGAGCGTCGGCTGGGCGTCCCCGGACAGCGTGCGCGTGATCTCGAGGTTGCGCCGCGTCGCGGCGTCGACGGCGACGTGCGTCCCGGGCCGCTCGACGCTGAGCGTCGTGACGTGGGCGAGCGCGGTCTGCTGCGTCGCCGCCGCGTAGTCGAGCAGCGCGCCCGCGGCGCCGGTCGCGATCGGCGCCTCGTCGGCGCCGAAGGCGCGCAGGTCCTGCGTGCCGAGATGCTTCGCGAGCGCGCGCGCCCCCGC
>DASTCK010000275.1:0-4203 GCA_035711225.1 Casimicrobiaceae bacterium | reverse complement strand
CGAACACCGCGCGCGACACGATCGCATGGCCGATGTGCAGCTCGCGCACGCCGGAAAGCCTCGCGACCGGCTGCACGTTGAAGTAGTTGAGCGCGTGGCCGGCGTTGAAGCGCATGCCGGCGGCGCGGATCGCCGCGCCCGCCGCGCGGATGCGCGCGAGCTCCGCCACCACCGCCGCGCTCTCCGGATCGCGCCCCTTCGCATGGAACGCGTGCGCGTAGGGACCGGTGTGGATCTCGCAGACGCGCGCGCCGATCGCGGCCGCGGCCTCGACCTGCGCGAGGTCGGCGTCGATGAACACGCTGGTCACGATCCCGGCGTCGGCGAGCCGCTTCACCGAGTCGCGCAGCGCGGCCCGCTGCGAGGCGACGTCGAGGCCGCCTTCGGTGGTGACCTCCTGCCGGCCCTCGGGGACGAGCATCGCCATCTCGGGCTTGAGCCGGCACGCGATGCCGACCATCTCGGGCGTGGCCGCCATCTCGAGGTTGAGCTTGATGTGGGTGAGCTCGCGGAGGCGCCGCACGTCCTCGTCCTGGATGTGGCGGCGGTCCTCGCGCAGGTGCACGGTGATGCCGTCGGCGCCGCCCAGGTGCGCCTCGACCGCCGCCCACACCGGGTCCGGCTCGTGGGTGCGGCGCGCCTGGCGCACCGTCGCGACGTGGTCGATGTTGACGCCCAGCTCGATCATCTCAGGCTCCGGCTTTCGGGGGACTCGTCCTCGAGGGCCCACAGGTCGCGAACGACCTTGCGGCTCTGGATCGTGCGCGTGTCCAGGTGGTGGTCGATGACGTCGCGCATGAGGCGCTTCGCTTCCGCGGCGGTCGCCGCGTCGTCGAAGCGGCCCGCGGCGAGCGCCACGAGCGTCGCCCCGCGCACGATGGGCCAGCGCACGCCGGGCGGCGGCGCCTCGCGCAGGGCGCCGCGGTCGAACGCGTAATGGTAGCGCGCGTCGGGATCGATCGGCGCGCCGGTATTCGCCTCGCGCGCGAGCTGCGGCGCGTAGCCGAGCTCGCCGAGCAGCGTGAGCTCGAAGCGGCGCAGCACCGGCGCCTGCTCGGCGCCGCCCGCGAGCGCCGACAGCGCCTCGACGTACGCCCGGTAGAGCGCGGGATGCGGGTCCTCGCGCGGCAGGAGCTTCAGCACGAGCTCGTTCAGGTAGAAGCCGCACAGGAGCGCCGAGCCGGACGGCAGCGGCATCCCGCCGCGCCACTCCGCGCGCACGAGCGTCTTGAGCTCGCCGGCGCCCGACCACGAGAGCGACACCGGCTGGAAGGCCTGCAGCACGCCGTGCAATTCGGAACGCGGCCGCTTCGCGCCGCGCGCGACCATCGCGACGCGCCCCTCGCTCTCGGTGAACGCCTCGACGATGAGGCTCGTCTCCTTGTACGGCCACGCGTGCAGCACGAAGGCCGCACGGTCGTCGCGACGGTCGACGGGGGAGCGGGCCATCAGGATCGGGGGCGCCCGCCGTCAGTAGCCGAGCCGGGCCAGCGTCGCATCGTCGTCCGC
The DNA here is from genome assembly GCA_035711225.1 of Casimicrobiaceae bacterium. Lineage (GTDB taxonomy): Bacteria > Pseudomonadota > Gammaproteobacteria > Burkholderiales > Casimicrobiaceae > VBCG01. The sequence continues at coordinate 2,694 of DASTCK010000275.1, read as the reverse complement.
CCATCCCTTCTTGACGCGCACCCACACCTCGAGGTGCACGCGGCCGCCGAACAGCTTCAGCATCGAGCGCCGCGCCTCGCTCGCGATCGCCTTCATCGTCTCGCCGCCGTGCCCGAGCAGGATGCCGCGCTGGCCAGGCTTGTCGACCCAGACGACGACGCCGATGCGGCGCGCGTCGCCCTCGTGCTCGAACGACTCGATGCCCACGGTCGTCGCGTAAGGCACCTCGTCGCCGAGGCGGCGGAAGATCTGCTCGCGCACGTACTCGGCCGCGAGGAAGCGCTCGTCGCGGTCGGTGAGCTCGTCTTCGCCGTAGAGCGGGGGGCCTTCGGGCAGCGCCTTCGCGATCTCCGCCTTGAGGTCCGCGAGGCCGGTGCCGCGCTCGGCGGCGATGGGCACGATGGCCGCGAAGTCGCGCAACGCGGCGATCTCCGCGATGCGCGGCAGCAGCGCCCGCTTGTCGGCGACGATGTCCACCTTGTTGAGCACCGCGATCACCGGCCTTTCCGCCGGGACCAGCGCGAGCACGCGCCGGTCGGCGTCGGTCAGTCTCGCGGCGTCGACCATCCACACGACGATGTCGACGTCGGCGAGCGCCTCGCGCACGGCACGGTTGAGCCTCGCATTGAGCGGCGAGGCATGACGCGTCTGGAAGCCGGGCGTGTCGACGAACACGTACTGGACGCCGGGCTCCGTCAGCACGCCGACGATGCGGTGACGGGTGGTCTGCGGCTTGCGCGACGTGATGCTGATGCGCTCGCCGACGAGCGCGTTGACCAGCGTCGACTTCCCGACCGAGGGCCGCCCGACGATCGCGACGTGCCCGCAGCGATGCGTCGCGCCGCTCACGCCGCCCCGCCCCGCCGGCCGGCGGGACGCGCCATCAGTTCGTCCCACGCGCGTTGCGCCGCGTCCTGCTCCGCCGCGCGCCGGCTCGCGCCCGCGCCGGCCGCCACGAGCTCGAGCGCCGGGATGCGGCACTCGACGGCGAACTGCTGCGCGTGCGCCTCGCCGTGCGTGCCGACGACGGCGTACTCGGGCACCGCGATGCGCCGCGCCTGCAGCCACTCCTGCAGGCGCGTCTTGGGATCCTTGCCCAGCGTGGCCGGATCGGCGAGCGCAAGCTCGTCGCCGTAGGCGGCGACGATCACGCGGCGCGCGGCCTCGAACCCGGCATCGACGAACACCGCGCCGAACACCGCCTCGAGCGCGTCGGCGAGGATCGAGCCGCGGTCGGCGCCGCCGCTCCTGAGCTCGCCCTCGCCGAGGCGCATCGCCTCGCCGAGGTCGAGCCTTCGCGCGAGGCGCGCCAGCGTGTCGCGGTTGACGAGGCTCGCGCGGGCGCGCGAGAGCTCGCCTTCGTCGGTCGACGGGAAACGCTCGTAGAGCGCGAGCGCGACGACGCAGTTCAGCACCGCGTCGCCGACGAATTCGAGGCGCTCGTTGTGGCGTGCGCCGTGGCTGCGGTGCGTGAGCGCCTGGGCGAGCAGGTCCGGCGCGCCGAAGTCGTGGCCGAGCCGGCCGCGGAACGCCTCCGCCATGCGACCCGGGGTCCTAGCGCTGCGCCGAGACGTCGAAGTCGAGGAGCAGGCTGACGTTCCCGACCATGTGCAGCTGCTTCTGCCACGAGACCGTCGCCGTGATGACGTTGCCTTCCTTGGTCACGGTGAGGTCGTTCTGCGTCACCGAGTCGATGTAGTCGGCGGCGATGTACTTCTCGAAGGACTTCTTGACCACCTGCGGCGAGGGGTCCGGCGCGTCGCGCAGCGATTTCTCGACCGCGGACTGGATCGTGTAGTACTCGACGTAGGACGGGACCATGCGGAACCCGACGATCGCGACGACGATGATCACCACGGCGACGAACAGGAAGCCGATCATCGACAACCCGCGCTGCGCATGTCTCGAGCCCATCTCGCCTCCCCTCAACGGATGCCGCTCCCGACGCGACGGAACGCGAAGCTCGAGAGGTCGTCCCAGTTGAACCAGATGAAGAACGCCTTGCCGCGGATGTGGTCGTCGGGCACGAAGCCCCAGTAGCGGCTGTCGTCGCTGAAGTCGCGGTTGTCGCCCATCATGAAGTAGTTGCCCGGCGGCACGCGGCACACGAATCCCTCGGCATTGTAGTCGCAGTGCTCGCGCCCCGGGAACGTCCGGACGTTCTGCGGGTAGACGGTCGGCGCCTGCGCGCTGACCGCGATCGTGTAGTCGTGCGGCCCGTCGGCCGCCTGCGCCCGCTCGACGTAGCGCTCGGTCGTCTCGAAGCGCAGCCCCTCGAGCCAGCTGTAGTTGCCGTCCTGCGCGCGCGGCAGCGGCGTGCCGTTGACCGTGAGCTTCTTGTCGCGGTACTCGACCGTGTCGCCCGGGGTTCCGACGACGCGCTTGATGAAGTCCTGCGACGGGTTCACCGGGTAGCGGAACACGACGACGTCGCCGCGCTGCGGGTTGCCGGTCTCGATCACCTTGCGCTCGAGGATCGGCAGCCGGATGCCGTAGGCGAACTTGTTGACCAGGATGAAGTCGCCGACCTCGAGCGTCGGGCGCATCGACGATGACGGGATCTTGAACGGCTCGGCGACGAAGCTCCGCAGCAGGAAGACGACCAGCAGCACCGGGAAGAAGCTGACCGGGTACTCGATCCACGCGGGGACCGGCTCGTCGGGCCCGCGCCGGCGCGCGAGCACCAGCCGGTCG
>DASTCK010000274.1:0-4758 GCA_035711225.1 Casimicrobiaceae bacterium | reverse complement strand
GCGCGAGCTCCGCCGCCACGAGTCGCTGCGCGACGCGTTCGACGGCGCGCGGCGCGATGCGCTCGCGTCGCTGGACGCGGCGATCGCGCGGCACGGGCTCGAAGGCCTGCAGGTCCATCCGCCCGCCGACGCCGGCGGGACGACCGTGCGCTGTGTGTCTCGCGCCCTGATGGGCGTGCGCCTGCAGGACGCGACGCTCGCGTCCGGGCCCCCGCTCGCGCCGCCGGCCGTCGATCCCTCACCCGAGGCGGAAGCCTGCCGGCGCGCGCATGCGCGCGTCGTGGAGCTCGCCGTCCCGCTCGCGGCGACCTCGGGCAACCTGGAGCGGCTTCGCCACGAGTACCGCCGCGCCGTCCGGCGCGCCCGGGCGCTGCAGGACGTCCTGCTGCCCGAGATCTCCGCCGCCGTTTCGTCGATCGAGACGCGTCTTGAGGAGCTCGAGCAGGAAGACGCGATCTGGATGCGCCAGGGCGCGACGCGCACGCGCTGACGCACTGCGGGTCGGCCGCGCGGCGGCCCGTTTCCATCGATCACCCCGACGTGCAGGCGAGCGCTCGCTTCGCCGAGGCCCGACCGCCCGTCGATGGCGTCCGCGAGACTTTTAAGTTTGCGCTTTTGTAGCCTACCGTCAGGCCGCCATGGCAGCGTGGGTCATGGTCGATTCCAAGGGCCTGAAACGTCCCGCAGCGCCCATGCCATCCGTGGGCGAGTCGGGCCGCAAACAGCGCCTTTTGGCTCGATCGATCCAGACAGCGTCGTTTGCCGCCTGCGGTAGCTGGCCCGTTCGCGCGAGCCCCTGGTAGGCGGGCCGGCTGAGGCTCGACTCCAGGCCGACGGCGGATGGGTCATCCGGGGCCTCGTGGTCTGCCTGTCAGGCACAGGACGTGCTGAACGGGGCCGTGCCACGCCCACGGTGCCCGCTGCCCGTGACGCGGAGCGCCTTCAGCCGGCGATTCCGGGATTCTTCCTCCCAAAGACTGACGCAGTTCGGCACTGCGAGGGGCCGTCCGACGTCGCCGGAGACCCCTGTTGGCGACAGTTGTCTTGCACAAATGAACCGGATTGCGCTCGACCCGCGTGTCGCCCCGGCGCCGAGCGCCGGGACGGAGGCGCCACGCACAGGATGGGTGTCGAAACGCCGCAGGGCGCGACCAGGGAGGTCGCCATGATGGTCATCCGCTACGCCGTGTTCGTGATCGCTGTCGCCTGGGCGCTGGGCGCCCACGCACACGGCACCGTCGCGCCGTCCCGCGCCGAGGCGCGGCAGGACGAGCGCCCGGTCACCGCACGGGAGAGCGCGCTCGCCCGCACCCTGACGCTCGAGTTGCTCCGGCAGGCCGACGCGCACGGGCGCGCGGGCCCCGGCCAGAAGGCCGCGTCGTCGCAGGCGCTCGTGGCCGCCGCCCGCGAGCGGCAGGCCCACCTCCTCGCCCTCGCCGCGGACGATCCCGCCGAGGTGCTCCGGGTCGCGGTTCCCGCGGCGGTCCGGGGACGGCTGCCCGGCGAGGTGCGCGAGCTGGTCGAGGAAGCGGTCGAGGCGGAGGGCGAGCTCGAGGTGATCCACGTCGATCACGTCGACAGCGCCGACGACTTCTACGTCCACACGCTCGCGACCGCGAAGGGCCGCTACACGCTCCATTTCGCCGACGTCACGCCCGATGCGGCGACCGGCGCCCATGCGAAGGTGCGCGGCGTGCGGCTCGGCGAGTCGATCGTCGTCGACGGGCGTGCCGACGTGACCGTCGACAAGGCGGGCACGGTGGTCCCGAACACGCTCGGGCCGCAGAAGACGCTGGCGATCCTCGTCAACTTCTCGAACGCGCCGACCGCGCAGCCCTACTCGCCCGCGACGGTGCAGGCGCAGCTCTTCGGCACGACCAGCGGCTTCGAGTACGAGAACTCCTACCAGCAGACGACCCTCACCGGGTCCGTGGCCGGCTGGTTCACGATCGCCACGACGAGCACCGCCTGCGACTTCACCGCGATCTCGCAGCAGGCTCGGGCAGCCGCGCAACAGGCCGGCTACGTGCTCACCGATTACGCGCGCCTCGTGTACATCTTCCCGAGCGCGAGCTGCAGCTGGTGGGGGCTCGGCACCGTCGGCGGCATGCCGTCGCACGCGTGGATCCACACCCGGTGGGGACTCACGAACAACGTCGTCGGCCACGAGCTCGGCCACAACCTCGGCCTGTTCCACGCGCATTCGCTCGACTGCGGCTATTCCACGCTCGCGAGCTCGGGGTGCACCGCCTCGGAGTACGGCGACGTGTTCGACCTGATGGGCGCCAACGTGGGCGGCCATTACAGCGCCTACCAGAAGGAGCGCCTGGGCTGGCTCGACGCGGGCAATTCGCCGCCGATCACCACCGTGCCCGCCGTCGCGGGGACCGCGACGTTCGACATCGCGCCGCTCGAGGACCCCGACAACGGGCTGCCGCGCGCGCTGAAAGTTCCGCGCACCACGGCGTGCGGCGTCGCGGGCGAGTGGTTCTACGTCGAGGCGCGCCAGGCGAAGGGCTACGACGGATTCCTCGCGACCAACGCCAACGTCCTCTCCGGCGTGCTCGTGCACAAGGTCACGCAAGGGGTCCTCGACAGCGGCTACCTCCTCGACATGACGCCGTCGACGTCGAGCTGGAGCGACGCTGCGCTCACGTCGGGCAGGTCGTACACGGACACGGTCTCCGGCGTGAAGATCGCGACGGTGTCCGCGGGGCCGGCCGGGGCGCGCGTGAGCGTGACCTTCCCGGCGGCGAGCTGCACGCGCGCCGCGCCGAAGCTCACGCTGGCGCCGGGCAGCACCGTGTGGACGCCTGCCGGCGTGGCGGTCGGCTACACGGTCACCGCGCAAAACAACGACGGATGCGGGTGTGCGCCGAGTGCGTTCGACGTGTCCGCGGCCGTGCCTGCGGGATGGAGCGCCAGCAGCGCGCGCACCGGCACCGTGTCGCCCGGCGCCACCACCTCCGCCGCGGTGTTCGTCACGCCGCCGTCGACGACGCCCGCCGCGTTCTATTCGGTGACGCTGTCGGCCCGCAACGCGAGCGCGACGACCTACGTCGCGTCGGCGTCGGCGACGGTGGCCGTCGAGTCCACGACGACGAGCAGCGCGACCACGACGACGACCTCGTCCCCCTCGCTCAGCGCGGCGGTCAGGACCTCGTCGTCGAGCTACAAGCGCCCGGCCGCCGGGTACCTGAACGCCTCGATCATCACGACGGTCACGCGCGCCGGCGCGCCGGTCGCGGGCGCCACGGTCCGGGTCGAAACAAGGGATCCGTACGGCCGCGTCACGGCGACCTCCGCCACGACCAACAGCCTGGGCAACGCGACGGTCTACTACACGATCAAGTCGGACAGCCCGGCCGGGATCTACACGCTGGCCGTGAAGGCCACCCAATCGACGGCGACCGCCACCGCCGCGGGGTCGTTCAGCGTCACCAAGTATTGACCGGAGTCTCGCCGCCATCGCCTTCGCAGGAAGGCGATTGCTGCGGCGCAGGTTGACGCCGGGGCACGGTCGCGGCTAAAAGTGGAACGTCGTTCCACCTGCCCGGTGCCGTGGTCCATTCCCCCGCCCAGCGCACGCTCGACCTGATCGAGCTGCTCGCCGATGCGCCCGACGGACTCGGGCTCGCCGGCATCTGCGCGCGGCTCGCATTGCCCAAGAGCGCGGCGCACCGCTTCCTCGCGCTGCTCGCCGCCCGCGGCTACGTGCGGCAGGACGCGGAGACGCAGCGCTACGCGCTCTCGCTCAAGCTCCCGTCGCTCGCCTTCCGCTTCGTCGCCGGCACCGGATGGCCCGACCTCGCGCAGCCGATCCTCGACGCGCTCGCCGCCCGGACGGGCGAGCTGGCCCGCCTCGCGCTGGTCGACGGCGACACGCTGACCTGGGTCGCGAAGGCGCAAGGGGCGGCCACCGGCCTCCGATACGACGCCGACGCGGGCCGCGGCGTCATCCTGCACGCGACGGCCACCGGGAAGGTGTGGCTGTCCTCGCTGCCCGAGGAGCGCGCGCTCGCGCTGGTCGCGCGCGAGCGCCGGCTCGGCCGCGGCGGCCTCGGTCCCCATGCGGTCACGACGATCGCCGCGCTGAAGCGAGAGCTTCGCGCCACGCGGCGTCGCGGATTCGGGCAGGCGGTCGAGGAAGGCGAGCCGGGCGTCGCCGCGGTCGCCGTCGCGGTTCGCCCTCGCAACGATCCGTCGCTCGACGTGTGCGCGACGATCAGCATCGCGGGCCCGCTCGCGCGCATGGACGCGGCGCGCCGTACCGAGCTCGCGCTCGCCGCCCGGGCGAGCGCCGCCGAGCTGGCGGAATCGTGGCCCGCGCGGCGCGCCTCGCACGCGCACGCCGCCTGACCGGAGACGATGCGATGACCGCCGCGAGTCCCCCGCGCTACGAAGGGCCGCTCGAGCTCGCTCAGGCGCTCTCGTCGCTCGCGCGCTCGACGGCGCACGAGGGCGCGTGGCATCGCGAGGGCCTGCGCGCCGACAACGAGTACCGCGACCTCGGCCTCGCCGCGGCGACGGCCGGCAGGATCGGCGCGAAGCACATCCGCGCGATCGCGCCCTTCTCCGCGCCGACCGGCTGGCACTGGCACGACATGACGGCGCACTTCGTCTACGTGCTGCGGGGCTGGCTCACGTTCCGGTTCGCCGGCGTGGCCGGCGACGTCACGGTGCGCGCCGGCGAGGGGCTGTCGCAGCCCGCCGGCGTGCCGCACAACGTGGTCGCGCGAAGCGACGACCTCGAGGTGC